>NZ_JACYVG010000005.1:0-446445 GCF_014842205.1 Sphingomonas sp. CFBP 13714 | reverse complement strand
TCCTCACGGAACCTGAATCAGATCGCGCCTCTCACATCAATGGGTCCTGACCCTAGGATCACGGTGACCACTAATTACTGAAAGCTCCACGGTAGTAAGGGCCATTTCAGCGAACCTACTTATCGCTTCATGCCTAAGATCATGAAAATGGAGGTCCGGCATACCAGCACGTTCCCTTACCCGGTTCCATGCCAACCGAAGGGCCATTGCAGACAGAGGTAGAACCCTGTGATCGTTTCGGGGCAGACCTTCCAATATTTCTAGAGCTTGATCAGTTAGCGGTATGGTTCTGGCATACCCGGTCTTAGTATGAGGTATATGGGCAGTGCGGCTTTGAAAGTCGACGGCATCCCAAGTTAGGTTGAGCAACTCCCCCCGTCGCATTGCCGTCTCTATCGCCAGCAGGACGGCAGGCTTGATGAGCTTGTTACGGGTTAATCGTAGGGCATCGATCAACCGCTTAAGCTCGCCTGGCATAAGGCGACGGTCCCTTGCATTCTTTACCGGTACGCGGCGGACCTGTGCCACTACGTTCGACGTCATTCCGACCAACCATTCCCGGCGGGCAACTTCGATGATATTGTGTAGCAGGGACAACTCCCTTGCCACCGTGCCCGGCTTAACTTCCTTCATCCGCTTGTCTCTGTAGGCGGCTACAGGGCCCGTAGAGAGGTCCGAAAGGGTGAGGGCGCACAGCGGGGCTTTGAGTAACTTTTGAAGCCGTAGGCGCTCTGTATCAGCGCTAAGCTTAGAAGGGGTTATCTCCGTTATATAGCGGCGAACAAGGTCGCCTAGCGTTATAGAGCGAAGCTCTCGATGGCTAACCGGGTGCCCTCCTAAATCGATAAGTGACTCTCGTTCTCTTGCCCATCGTTGGGCAGCGTCTTTGGTAGGAAGCGTCTTATATTCCGGTTCGTATCCCTTACGACGAACCTGCGCAAACCAACCCGTCTTCCGCTTCGATATAGTCGCCATAAAAGCCCCTGTGTCCGTAGTGTGTACGGATCGCCAAGAGGGCTGATATTTTGGAACTCATCTTCTAGCGGGCAAGCGCATAAGGTATTGATTTCATTACCTTACGCGCGCTGGTGGAGCCGAGGGGAATCGAACCCCTGACCTCTGCAGTGCGATTGCAGCGCTCTCCCATCTGAGCTACGGCCCCGCGCGGTCCGGCGACGCCGGATCATGCGATATTAGCGATGGCGCCGCCGGCTTGCAATCCACCGCCGCGCTCTCCCCCTCATGTTTTGGACGGGGACGTTCATCCCGAACGTGGCTCGCACGGGCGCAGCCGGCAACGGCCGGCGGAACTTCGATCAGGGCGCGGGCGATTGAGGGGAAGGCTCGCTGCAGACGTGCACGTCATGTGTGCTCTGCCGCTTGGCGGGGGATCTGTTCTGCGCCATACCCGAGTCATGAAACCTCAACGACAGGAGTGAAGAATGTCCCGTGCATGGAGCCTGAAGACGCGTCCGCAAGGCATGCCTAAGCATACCGACTTTGAGATGATCGACATTTCACAGTCCGAACTGGCCGAGGGCGAGGTGCGCGTCGTCAACCGCTGGCTCTCGGTCGATCCCTATATGCGCGGTCGCATGAACGACGTGAAAAGTTACACCCCGCCGTTCGAGCTGGGCAAGCCGATGCAGGGCGGTGCGATCGGCGAAGTCGTCGAGAGCCGGGCCGAGGGTCTGAAGGCGGGTGATCTCGTCCAGCATATGGCGGGGTGGCGCGACGAAGCGACGCTGCCCGCAAACCAGCTCCAGAAGCTGCCGGACCTCGCGGTCGATCCACAGGCGTTTCTGGGCCAGCTTGGCATGCCGGGCATGACCGCCTATTTCGGTTTGCTCGAGGTTGCCGCTGCCAAGTCCGGCGATACCGTCTTCGTTTCGGCCGCGGCGGGCGCGGTGGGTTCGACCGTCGTCCAGGTCGCCAAGGCCAAGGGCATGACGGTGATCGGCTCGGCAGGCGGCGCGGACAAATGCGCCTGGGTCAAGTCGCTCGGCGCTGATGCCGTGATCGACTACAAGTCCGGTACGCCGGTCGTGAAAGCTCTAGGCGAAGCTGTGGCCGCGGTCGGGTCGGGCGGCATTGACGTGTATTTTGATAATGTCGGTGGCGAACATCTCGATGCGGCATTGGCGCACGCCAAGCTGCACGCCCGGTTCGCGATCTGTGGCATGATCGACGTCTACAACAGCGGCGCGGCGACCGAACTGCGCTATCTCGCAAGGCTGATCGGTAACCGTATCCAGATCCGCGGCTTCATCGTCAGCGATTTCATGGATCGGGCTGCGGAGTTCTACACGGACATGGGCGCCCTGCTGAAGGCGGGCACGCTGCAGCGGCAGGAAACCGTGCATGATGGCCTCGACGCGATGCCCGAAGCGTTCCTCGGTCTGTTTTCTGGTGGAAATACCGGAAAGATGCTCGTCAAGCTCTGAGCATTTAGCCCCCTCCCGGCAGTGCGGGAGGGGGCAGTTAATCAGATCGCGCCGGAGAAGGTGTCGCACACCTTCGGGTCTCCGCTGTCGAGACCACGACGAAGCCAGGTCTGACGCTGCGCCGAGGTGCCGTGCGTGAAGCTGTCCGGCACAACCCGGCCCTGAGCCTGCTTCTGAAGCGTGTCGTCGCCGATCGCCTGCGCAGCGGTCATGCCCTCCTCGATGTCACCAGGCTCGAGACGGTCGCGATTGGCAGCCGCCCAGACACCGGCGAAACAATCAGCTTGCAGCTCCAGGCGAACGGACAGCGCATTGCCCTCGCTCGATCCGGCGCGCTGCTGCGCGCGTGAAACCTGGCTCGACGTGCCGACCAGATTCTGGATGTGGTGGCCAAATTCATGCGCGATGACATAGTCCTGCGCAAAGTCGCCGCGCGCGCCGAACCGGTTGGCCAGCTCGTCGAAGAAGCTGGTGTCCAAGAAGATTCCGTTGTCGGTCGGGCAGTAGAAGGGGCCCATTGCCGCCTGTGCTGCGCCGCAGCCCGAACGGCCATTGTCGTCGAAGAAGCTGAGCTTGGGCGCCTGGAACTGTTCGCCGTTTTTCGCGAAGATCGCGGCCCAGGTCTTTTGCGCCGAACTGAAGGCGTTGCACGCGGCGCGTCGCTCGGGGTTCAGCGTGCAAATCGACTGCGCGTTGGTGCCGGAACCCTGTTCGCCGCCGCGGCCGGCCCCACCTTGCGCTATCTGCCCGGAGGGTGCGCTGGGCGCCGAGCCGCCACCCAGCATGCCACCGATATTGCCGAGGCCGCCGAACAGCGCCATCACGATCAACACGACGACGATGCCGCCGCACCCGAAACGGCTGCCGATCAGCGGCAGTAGGCCGAACAGAAGGCCGCCGCCTCCGCCGCCGCCCGAACCGCCGCCGCGGCCCTGATCCTCGACGTTGATGTTGGGGTCGAAATCATCGAGCCGCATGGTCTTAAGACTTTCATTCTGGAGTGGTAACGAAATGCATGGGACGATGCGGAGTTGCATCCGATTGGCTTGCCGGGTCTAATCGTATTCTGCCGACCTTTGGAAGGCATGACAAAGCGTTGTACGGCAGGCGGGGCGTTCTGGCCGCGTCAAAATGGGGGACGAGACAATGTTTCTGGCGGGCAGGACGGCGGTCATCACCGGATCCACATCGGGGATCGGTCTTGCCTATGCGCAGGCCTTTGCGGGGGAGGGGGCCTGTGTCGTTCTCAACGGCTTTGGTGACGCCGCGACGATCGAGGCGGAGCGTGCGGCGCTGAGTACGATCAGCGGCGCGACTGCGCTTTACGATGCCGCCGACATGACCCGCCCCGACGAGATCGCCGCACTGGTCGAGCGCGCGGTCGCGGAAACGGGGAATTGCGATATCGTCGTCAACAATGCGGGCATCCAGCATGTCGCGGGGATTGCGGATTTTCCCGTCGCGACCTTCGATAGGATCATCGCGATCAACATGGCGTCGGCCTGGCATATGATGCGGGCGGCGATTCCGCATATGCGGCGCCGAGGCTGGGGCCGGATCATCTCGACCGCGTCGGCGCATTCGCTGGTCGCTAGCCCGAACAAGTCGGCCTATGTCATGGCCAAGCATGCCATCGCCGGACTGACCAAGACGATCGCGCTCGAAACCGCGACCGATAACATCACGGTCAACTGTATCTCGCCAGGCTATGTCTGGACGCCGCTGGTCGAGGATCAGATTCCGGACACGATGGCGGCACGCGGGATGACCCGCGAGCAGGTCGTCAACGACATTCTGCTCGCCGCGCAGCCGACCAAGGCCTTCGTCACGCCGGAGCAGGTCGCAGCGCTCGCACTCTTCCTGTGCCGCGACGAGGCTAGCGCGATGACCGGCGCAAATCTGTCGATGGACGGCGGTTGGACGGCAGCATGACAGGTGTCGGCGGTACCCGTGCCGACGCGCGACGCGCGATCGGGTCGTTGGCGACATGCGTCTTGCTCGTCGCCTGCGGGGGCGGAAAACGGATCGCCAGCGCGCCGTCCCCCGAAGTCGAGCGAACCGATCCCACCGGACGAGGGGCAGGATGGCGCACGGCAGCGACGGTTGCCGACCGCGCAAGGCTGCGCGACTGGCGCGATGCGTGGATGGATGCGCTTGCGCAGATCCCGCAGCGTGAGATTGCCGCGGATCCTCAATTGTTCGATCCGGACCGGGCACTCCCCGATCCGTTGCCACCGATCGGCACCTATCGATGTCGCACGATCAAGCTCGGGGCGCCTGGAGCGGGCGCGTCACGCTTCATTGCCTATGGCTGGTTCTCGTGCCGCATCGAACAGCCTGCACGCACGGGGGGAGACGGGGAACTCACGTTCACGCGGCTGGGAGGATCGCAACGTCCGTCCGGAACGCTATACCGCGAATCGCGGGCAGATTCGGCTCCGCGACCGCGTGCGATCTTCCTCGGCAGCATGGCGTTGGGCGACGAACAGCGTCCGATGCGCTACGGTACGGACGCCAATCGCGACCTGGCGGGTGTGATGGAGTGCATCGGTGACCGGCGCTGGCGGCTGATACTGCCGCATCCACGCTTTGAATCTCTACTCGACATCGTCGAGATCGTACCGATGGAATAGACCCGGCATCTCCGGATCGCTGCGACACTGCGCAACATGGTCGGGGAGACAGGATTCGAACCTGCGACCCCCTGGTCCCAAACCAGGTGCGCTACCAGCCTGCGCCACTCCCCGACGCCGCAGCCCTTAGCGGGTGCGGTTGACGAAAGGCAAGCAGCTTCGTGTCGGCGGGCAGGGAAAGTCGTCACTGAAGGACGGGGCCAGCACCCGAACGATAGCCTTGGCGGGGAAGGGTAGCAGCGTAGCGGGCGGTCCACGCGTCGATGCGAGCCATGCTTGCGTCAGGGCGAGGTTCCGATGCGGACGCCCCTATGGCAGAGCGGTCGGCATGTGGGCAAAATCTATCCTATCGAGTGCGTTGCGACGTGGCGCTTTGACCATCGCGGCGATGACCGCGGTCACCACCCCCGCATGTGCGCAGGACGTGGCGGGGTTTCAGGCCTATCTCGGCCAGCTTCGCACGCAGGCGCTTGAGGCCGGAGTCACGGCGCGTACGGTGGACGCCGTCTTTCCTACATTGACGCTGAACGAGCGTGTCATCGCGCTCGATCGTGCACAGCCGGGCAGCGGCACGAGCAGCGCCATTCCGGCCTTCGCGCCGTACAAGGCGCAGCATGTCGACGCGGCGCGGATCGGACGCGGTCGGGAAACCTATCGCGCGCAGCGGGGCAGGCTGCAGCGTATCGAGCGCGAAACAGGTGTGCCCGAATCGATCATGGTCGCGATCTGGGGGCATGAGACCAATTACGGCAGCTACACCGGAAATTTCGACATTCTGCGGTCGCTCGCGAGCCTCGCCTATGAGGGGCGTCGGCGATCGCTGTTTGCGGGCGAGTTCATTGCCGGCTTGAAGATCGTCGACCGGGGCATTTCCCGCGAACAGCTCAAGGGCAGTTGGGCAGGCGCGATGGGCAATCCGCAATTTCTGCCGTCCATCTATCTTCGACTGGCCCGTGACGGGGATGGCGACGGCCGTGCGGATATCTGGAACAGTCCGGCCGATACGCTGGCGTCGATCGGCAATTATTTCACCAATGCCGGCTGGCGCAGCGGCCAACCCTGGGGCGTTGCGGTCTCCGTACCGCAGGGATTCGATCGGTCGCAGGTGCGCAATCGGCTTGTGTCACCGCGGTGCCCGCGCGTGTTCGAAAGGCATAGCGGCTGGCGAACGATCGCCGAGTGGCGCGGTCTGGGGGTGATGACGCAAGGCGCCTCGTGGCCGGCCGACAATGTCATGGCGACGCTGCTCGAACCCGACGGTCCAGGCGCCACGGCGTATCTGCTCACGAGCAATTACCGGGTGATCCTCGACTATAATTGCTCGAATTTTTATGCGCTGTCAGTGGGACTGCTGGCGGATGCGGTTGAGCGCTAACCGGCGTGCCCGATAGACTCAAAGCCAAGCGTGACGCGGTTGCCAAGCGCGGCTATGACTTCGATAAGGTCCCGGCGGCGCCACGAGCCTGCCTCCCATCGTGTTCCTCTTTGACGTAACGGATATCATGACGAAGCTGCCCATGAACACGCTGCCCTTTACTCAAATGGTCCGGCGCCGCATCGCCGTCGCCCCGCTGGCGATGATCGCGCTGGCGACGCCGTCGATCGCCGCTGCGCCACAGTTCCAGACCAGCGCACCGATCGCCTATATGGAAGATCTGTCGTCGGGCGCGGTCCTGTTCGCACGCGATGCCGATCGCCGTATGCCGCCGGCGTCGATGGCGAAAATGATGACGGTCTATGTCGCGTTCGACATGCTCAAAAGGGGCGAGCTCAAGCTCGATCACATGGTCACCGTTCGGCCGGAGACCTGGGCAAAATGGCATGGTCCGTCAGCAGGTTCGACGATGTTCCTGTCGGCGAACGAGAGCGTCAGCGTGGCCAATCTGCTGTATGGCATCGTGACATTGTCGGGCAATGACGCCTGCGTCGTTCTTGCGGAATCGATCTCGGGCTCGGAGCCCGCCTTTACCGAGCGCATGAACCGCGTCGCGGCACAGCTCGGCCTCAAGGACAGTCATTTCGGGACGTCGAACGGGTGGCCAGACAACGGCGTGACCTATGTCACTGCGCATGATCTGGCCAAGCTGGCATCGGCGACGATCACCAACCATCCCCAGCTCTACAAGCAATTCTATGCAAAGCGCGATTTCACCTGGGGCAAGACCATGGGCGGCACCGCGATCACCCAGGCCAATCGTGATCCGCTGCTCGGCCGCGTCGCGGGTGCCGATGGGTTGAAGACCGGACATACCGAGGAAGCCGGATACGGATTCACCGGGTCGGCCGAGCAGAATGGTCGCCGTCTGGTATTGGTCGTCGCAGGCCTGAAGAGCTCGACCGAGCGCGCCAACGAGTCCGTACGATTCATGGACTGGGGCTTCCGCGCGTGGCAGTCCAAGCCGATCGTCGCGAAGGGTCGGAAGGTCGAGGAGGCCAGCGTGCAGATGGGCGGCTCATCGAGCGTCGGCCTTATCGCGCCCAAGGCGCTGACGGTCACCGTGCCGGCGGGGACATCGCCGAACCTGAACGCCAAGGTCGTCTATCAGGGGCCGGTCAAGGCGCCGATCAAGGCGGGCCAGCACATCGCGGATCTCGTCGTGTCGATGCCGGACGGGGTCGAGCAGCGTATGCCGCTGGTCGCGGAAAAGGACGTTGCCGAAGCCGGGTTCTTCGGGCGCGCCTGGTCTGGGCTGACCGGGCTGTTCGGTTGAAGCTTGGCGTGCCGGCGCGCGTTCGCACCGTTCGGGTGAGCCCGTCGCCGGCATGACCGAAATCATCGGCAATGCCGCGGCGCAGTCCGCTTTCGCCGTGGCGATGCACAGCGGTGCGCTTCACCATGCGTGGCTGTTCACCGGCCCGCAGGGCGTTGGCAAGGCAAGCTTCGCACGGCTGGCGGCGATGCGCATGCTGGCCGATGCGCGCGGCGGGTCGACCGAGCCGCGCGGGTTTGCCGTGCCGGCCGGCGACCCCACGCGCGCGCTGATCGAGGCGGGTTCGCACCCCGATTTCCGCCTGCTGACGCGTCTGCCCAAGGATCCTGAAAAGCCCGACCAGGATCTCGCGCGCAGTATCACGATCGCGCAGGTCCGTACGCTCCAGCCGCTCTTTGCGACGACGCCATCGATGAGCCCGCGACGGGTCGTCATGATCGACGCGATCGACGATCTGGAGCGCGGCGGCAGCAACGCGTTGCTCAAGAACCTTGAGGAACCACCCGCCGGCACGATATTCCTCTTGGTCAGCCACGCGCCGGGACGGTTGTTGCCGACGATCCGTTCGCGGTGCCGGGTCTTGCGGTTCGAGGCGCTGACGCCAGACGAGGTTGCAGAGACGCTGCGACAGGCGCAACCGGACCTCAACCACGACGAGATGACCGCGCTGGTGCGTGCGAGTGAGGGAGCGCCGGGCAGGGCGCTGCGCTATGCGGGTCTAGATATTGCAAGTCTCGACGAAGCGATTGCGCGGATCGCCGACGAAGGCGATCGCGATAACGGGCATCGGCTCCGGCTGGCGAAGTCCCTGGCTGGCAAGGCGTCGCAACCCCGGTACGAGGCATTTCTCGATCGCGTGCCGGTTTTCATCGCGCGTGCGGCGCGGGACCGGTCGGGCGCCCGGCTCAAGACCGCGCTCGACGCGCATGCCGCGGCCCGTGACCTGTCCGCCGCTGCCATCGGCTTGTCGCTCGATGCGCAGGCGACGGTCTTCGAGCTTGCGGGAATTCTCGCGACGCTGCGCACCTGACGAAGCGGGCGACATGGGCTTCACCTCCTCGGGGGGATGCTCTAGGAGCGCCGACATGGCCGACCCTTACTACATCACCACCGCAATCCATTATCCCAATGGCCGACCGCATATCGGCCATGCCTATGAAATGGTTGCAGCCGACGCGATCGCCCGGTTTCAGCGCCAGGCGGGACGCGATGTGCTGTTCCAGACAGGTACCGACGAACACGGTCTGAAGATGGTTCAGGCCGCACGCGACCGCGGCGTCCCCGTTCGCGAATTCGCGGACGAAATGTCGTCCTATTTCAGTCGGATGGCCGACCGTCTTGATATCTCCTACGATCGGTTCATCCGGACCGTCGACACCGATCATTACGCGGCGAGTCAGGCGATCTGGCAGGCGATGGCGGATGCCGGGGACCTTTATCTCGATCGTTATGAGGGCTGGTATTCAGTCCGCGACGAAGCCTTTTACGACGAGTCCGAACTGACGGGGGAGGGCGCTGATCGGCGGTCTCCGCAAGGCACGCCGGTCGAATGGACCGCCGAGGAAACCTGGTTCTTTCGCTTGTCGAAATATCAGCAGCCGTTACTTGATCTCTACGCCGCGAACTCCGACTTCATCCGTCCCGAGAGCCGCCGCAACGAGGTTATGCGCTTTGTCGAAGGGGGCCTGTCCGACCTCTCTGTGTCGCGGACGAGCTTCGACTGGGGCGTGCCCGTGCCGGGAAGCCCGGGTCATGTCATGTATGTCTGGGTCGACGCGCTCACAAATTACCTTACGGGGACGGGCTATCCGAACACCGGGTCGGATGACGCAAATCTCGCGCGTTTCTGGCCGGCGGACCTTCACCTGATCGGCAAGGACATTGTCCGCTTCCATGCCGTCTTCTGGCCTGCTTTCCTGATGTCCGCGAACATCCCGCTCCCCAAAAGCGTCTTTGGCCATGGCTTTCTCCTGACCCGCGGCGAGAAGATGTCGAAGTCGGTCGGCAATGTCGTCGATCCGATGGTGCTGGCGGATGCGTTCGGCGTCGACGCCCTGCGCTATTTCTTCCTTCGGGACGTCAGCTTCGGGCAGGATGGCAGCTACTCGGCAGAGGCAATCGTGACGCGGGTCAACGCCGAGCTCGCGAACAGCTTCGGCAATCTGGCCCAGCGGACATTGTCGTTCATTGCCAAGAACCTGGATGGTGCATTGCCCATCGTAACGGAGATCGTACCGGCCGATGCGTCGCTGCTCGACGACGTCACCGCAGCCTGTGCGGCGTTCAGGTCCGGCTTTGCGGAGCTCGCTCTATCGCACGCCATCGAGGCCTGGATGCGGGGCGTCTTTGCCTGCAACCAGTATATCGACGTGCAGGCGCCCTGGGCGTTGCGCAAGACCGACCCGGCACGGATGAACACGGTGCTGGCGACATTGGTGCGCGCAATCCGGATGCTTGCCATCACGATCCTTCCGGTCGTGCCGAGCGCAGCGGGCAAGGTCCTCGACCAGATCGGTGCAGAGGGCCGCGACCATGCGGCGCTTGGGGATAACGATTGGTACGATCGGCAGGCCACGAGCGAGTTCCGGATCGTCGCGCCGAACGGCGCGTTTCCACGGCTTGAAATGCCTGCGGAGACCGACGCCTGATGCTTGCAGACAGTCATTGCCACCTGAATTACCCCGGCTTGATCGAGGATCAGCAGGCGGTTCTCGATCGCGCGCGGGCGCGCGGTGTGACGGCGATGCTCAACATCTCGACGCGGGAGAGCGAATGGGATGCGGTGATCGCGACCGCGGACCGTGAGCTCGATGTTTGGGCTACGGTCGGCATTCATCCCAATGAAGCGGATGCCCATCCTGCGATCGACGCGGCGCGTCTGGTCGAGCGCGCACGTCACCCGCGGGTCGTGGGCCTGGGTGAGACCGGGCTCGATTATTACCGCAAGACTTCCGACCGCGCGCGCCAGGCGCTGAGCTTCCGCGCGCATATCGACGCGGCGCGCGAGACCGGCTTGCCGATCGTCGTGCATACCCGCGATGCCGAAGAGGACACCGCGGCGATCCTTTCGGACGAGATGGGGAAGGGGGCCTATGGCGGCGTCATCCACTGCTTCACAGCAAGCGCAGCATTTGCCGACAAGGCACTGGAACTTGGCCTCTATATATCGCTGTCGGGGATCGTCACGTTCAAGAACGCACGGGACCTTCAGGCGATCGCTGCGCGCTTGCCGATCGAACGGCTGCTGATCGAAACCGACGCGCCCTTTCTTGCGCCCGTGCCCAATCGGGGCAAGACGGGGGAGCCCGGCTTCGTCGCCGATACCGCTCAGTTCGTGGCCGACCTGCGTGGCGTCTCCGTCGGCGAGCTGTCCCAGCGGACGGCCGAGAATTTCCACACGCTGTTCGCCCAGACACGGCTGGTCGATACGCCGGCTGCGGCGCACCGCGCGTGAAAATCACGATCCTCGGCTCGGGTACGTCTTCCGGCGTGCCCCGGATCGGCAATGACTGGGGTACCTGCGATCCCGCCGAACCGCGCAACCGACGTACGCGCGTCTCCGCGCTCGTCGAGCATGCCGGAACGCGGATCCTGATCGATACAGGGCCGGACATGCGCGAGCAGTTGCTTGCGGCGAACATCTCCGAGGTGGATGCGGTCATCTGGACGCATGATCACGCCGATCACTGCCACGGCATTGATGACCTCCGGCAGCTCTATCACGCGATGGGCACGCCCGTGATCGGCTTTGCCCGGCCCGCGACGCTCGCCGCGCTCGAGGATCGCTTCACCTATGCGTTCCGGGGCCGCAGCGGTTATCCGTCGACGATCGCCGGGGCTGTCTTGCCGGACCGACTGACGATCGGCGCGATCGACATTCGCGTTACCGATCAGCCGCACGGATCGATCCACGCCGCTGGGCTGCGCTTCGAGGCCGATGGCAAGGCAATCGGTTATGCGACCGATTTCAACATCATGACCGACGATATGGCTGCGATGTATACGGGGCTGGACGTCTGGGTCGTCGATGCACTGCGCCGTCGTCCGCACCCGACGCATCCGCAACTCTCAGCCGTCTTGGGCTGGGTCGATGCGTTCAAGCCGCGGCGGACCGCGCTTATCCATATGGACAACAGCATGGACTATGCAGCGTTGAGGGCCGAACTGCCTGACACAGTGGAGCCGGGCTTTGATGGGCAGATCCTCGAAGCCTGACACGTAACTATCCTAGTCCATTTTACATAATGTATATTATCGGATCGGGCGTGGTGCGTTATGAAGCTTTTGGTTTCGTCGTAGCGTCGGTGATCTCCACGTCATTCTCACTTTATGCGGAGCGCCGCCATGATTGACCGCCTCACGACCATCATGGCGCGACTGCGCGATCCGGATACGGGATGCGAATGGGACCGTGTTCAAACATCGAAGACGATTGCCCGCTACACGATCGAAGAGGCCTATGAGGTCGTTGACGCGATCGAACGCGGCGATCTTGCCGATCTGAAGGACGAACTCGGCGACCTGCTGTTGCAGGTAGTGTTCCATGCCCGCATCGCAGAAGAAGCCGGCGCGTTCACCCTGCCCGACGTCATCGACGCGATCAGCGACAAGATGGAGCGCCGACACCCGCATGTCCTCGGTCCGGCGGAGACATCGCCCGGTTGGGAAACGATCAAGGCGACCGAACGCGCGAGCAAGCCTGACCAGAGTGCCCTCGCCGGCGTCGCCACCGCGCTGCCTTCGCTGGCGCGTGCCGACAAGCTGCAAAAACGTGCTGCGCGGGTCGGGTTCGACTGGCCCGATTCAGCCGGCTCCTTGGCCAAGGTACACGAAGAACTCGACGAGATTGCAACAGCGACCGCCGACACACTGGCCGAAGAGATCGGCGACCTTCTGTTCTCGGTGACCAATTATGCCCGCCACCTCGGTGTCGATCCCGAGGTGGCGTTACGCGCGGGCAATGCAAAGTTCGAAGCCCGGTTTCGCGCGATGGAACACATGGCCGGTCCCGGCTTCGAAGCCTTGTCGCTTGAGGAGAAGGAAGCGCTTTGGCAGGCCGTCAAGCGTCGCGGCGGCTGAACCGGTCGTAATCGGTGTCGGACAGCCGTACGTCATAGGTGGTGGCCAGCCCGTCCGCGAGACTGCTGAGCACCTCGCCATGCGCGTGCAACCATGCCGCGCCTGCGCCGTCCGTCGCATCGAGCGTAATGTGATAGCGGCGATGCGCATCCGTCAGTTTGGCAGCGACCTGCTCGACGAGATGGTCCACCCCCTCCCCACTCAGCGCCGAGATCGCCACGACATCCTCGCGATGCGCAGCCTCCCCGGCAATCTCGTCATGGTCGGCAGGATCGAGCAGATCCAGCTTGTTCCAGACTTCGAATCGCGGGGTCATATCGTCGACGCCGATGTCCGCCAGCACCGCCTCGACATCGGCACGTTGCGCCTCCGTATCGGGATGCGCGATGTCACGGACGTGGATCAGCAGATCGGCGGACACCACTTCCTCGAGCGTCGCCTTGAACGCCGCGACGAGCTGGGTTGGCAGGTCCGAGACGAACCCGACCGTGTCGGACAGGATCGCCTTGTCGATACCGGGCAACCGGATTTGCCGAAGCGTCGGATCCAACGTCGCGAACAGCAGGTCTTCGGCCATGACGTCGGCACCGGTCAACCGATTGAACAGCGTGGATTTTCCGGCATTGGTATAGCCGACGAGCGCGATGACGGGCCAAGGGGCTCGTTGGCGTCGCTCGCGGTGCAGGCCGCGGGTACGGCTGACCTGTTCGAGTTCGCGCCGGAGCCGCGCCATCCGGTCCCGGATAAGCCGGCGATCCGCCTCGATCTGGGTTTCACCGGGCCCGCCGAGAAAGCCGAACCCGCCGCGCTGACGCTCGAGATGGGTCCAGCTCCGGACTAGGCGGCCAGCCTGGTAGTCGAGATGCGCGAGTTCAACCTGCAGCCGCCCTTCGGCCGTCGCCGCGCGCTCCCCGAAGATTTCAAGGATCAGCCCGGTGCGGTCGATGACCTTCGTCTCCAGCGCCTTTTCGAGATTGCGCTGCTGGATCGGGCTCAGGCTCGCATCGAACACGACGAGCCCCGCCTCCTCCATCCGCACCTGTGTCGCGAGGAGGTCAACCTGCCCGCTGCCAATCAACGTTGCGGGCTTGGCCTGGCGGACACGATAGGCGATCCGTTCGACCACCTCCACGCCAATGGCGGCGGCAAGGCCCGCCGTCTCTTCGAGCCGTGCGTCGACATCGCGTGTCGCATCACCCTGGTCGGGCAAGACGACGATCGCTTTCGTCCCGCGGGCGAACTCGTCGCGGTCACGGTCGAAACCACTACTCATGCGCATTGCCCCAGGCCGTCATGATCATGCGTCGTCCACCGCATCCGTCTCGTCGCTGTCGTCGGGATCCTCGGCAAGGTTCAGGGGCCGCGCGGGCTGGATCGTCGACACCGCGTGCTTGTAGACGAGCTGCGCCATGCCTTCGCGCTGGAGCAGCATGCAGAACAGGTCGAAGCCGGCAATCTGGCCCTGGAGCATGACGCCGTTGATCAGAAACATGGTCACGCTGTCTTCCGACTTGCGGACCGCGTTCAGGAAAATTTCCTGCAGAAGCGGCTGCTTCTTCTGCGTTTCTGCGACGGCGTTCACGATCGCGGCGACGTCCATCGGTCCCGCGGGCATGATCGTCGAAATTGCGTGCTTGTAGATGAGCTGGGACTGACCGTCGCGACGTAGCAGCACCGAGAAATTATCGAACCAAGTGACGATGCCCTGGAGCTTGACACCCTTGACGAGAAACATCGTGACGGGGGTCTTGGTGCGGCGCAGCGCGTTGAGGAACAGGTCCTGGAGCGAGCCAATTTTTTCGGCCAATGGGATAACCCTTGTTTTTGGCGGGACTTTGCCCGCGTGGCGCCGTTTCCCGGCGTCGGAGATCACCCGATTGCCGGGCGAGCGTCTAATCTATGTTCCCGGTACCGCTTCGTCCATAGGGGCGGGCGACAGATATGCGATCAATCGTCGCGCGTCTCGGTGATCCCGAGCAGCTTCAGCTTCCGGTGCAGCGCCGATCGCTCCATCCCGATAAAGCTCGCGGTGCGCGAAATGTTGCCGGAGAACCGACGGATCTGCACACGCAGATACTCCCGTTCGAAGGTTTCACGCGCCTCGCGTAGCGGCGAGCCCATGATCGCGGTCCCCCCGGCGCTGCCCATGTCGCCCTGATCGCCCAGGACTTCGGCCGGCAGCAGGTCGAGATCGATGCGTCCCAGTCGGTCGCCCGGCGCAAGGATGATCGTCCGTTCAACCACGTTGCGAAGCTGACGCACATTTCCCGGCCAGTCGTAGGATTGCAGCGCAACCATCGCATCGGGCGCGATTTCTGGTGTCCGGACCCGGCGTTCCGCCGCATAATGCGCGATGAAATGCTGGACCAGCGCGGGAATGTCCTCGCGGCGATCCGCGAGCGGCGGGATAGCCACCGGCACGACGTTCAACCGGTAATAGAGGTCCTCGCGAAACCGACCCTCGGCGATCTCGTGGACGAGGTCGCGCGCCGTCGCGGACACCACACGCACATCGACCTTCACGACCCTGGTACCGCCGATCCGCGTAAAGCTCTGGTCGGTCAGGACCCGCAAGATCCGCGCTTGCGTCGTGATCGGCATGTCGGCGATCTCGTCGAGGAACAGCGTTCCGCCATGCGCCTGCTCGAGCAGCCCGGGACGGATCTTGTCCCCGCCCTCCTCAGCGCCGAACAACTCTTCGTCGACACGTTCAGGGGTCATCATCGCGGCGCTGACGATTACGAACGGCGCATCGGTGCGCAGGCTCCAGCCGTGCAGGAGGCGCGCAGCGACCTCCTTGCCGACCCCTGCCCCACCCATGATCAGCACGCGGCTGCCGGTCGCGGCGACGCGCTTGAGCGTTGCCCGGACGCCGTTGATCGCCCCCGAATTGCCGGTGAGATCGGTCTCGCGGCCGACCGTGGCCCGCAGCGAGGCGACCTCGCGGCGCAGCCGTTCGGTTTCGGTCGCGCGCGCCACCATGAGCAGCAGTCGCTCGGCTTCGAACGGTTTCTCGATGAAGTCCGATGCGCCACGCCGGATCGCCGCGACCGCGGTGTCGAGATTGCCGTGACCCGATATGACGAGCACCGGGATCGATGGATCCCGCCGCTTTATCTCGTCGAGCAGTTCGAGCCCGTCGAGGCGCGACCCCTGCAGCCAGACGTCGAGCAGCACGAGCGACGGACGCCGCGCCGCGATCGCTTCGAGCGCAGCGTCGCTGTCGCCCGCATCGCGCGTCTGATAGCCCTCGTCCTCCAGGACGCCGGCCACCAGTTCGCGAATGTCACGTTCGTCGTCCACGACGAGAATATCGAGCGCCATCAATTCATGTCCGATTGCGAGTCATTGCGACGAGCTGGCCATCCCCTGCCGGCTCGGGTGCGGATGCCCCCTGATCAAGCGCGACCAGCGCTCTGGCGTCGAAGTTCATGGTGACAATGGTGCCCCCACCGGGACGATCCGAAAACGCGATCGTCCCGCAATGTTCCTCGATGATCTTCTTGACGATGGCAAGCCCGAGCCCGGTCCCGCGCGCGCGCGTCGTCATATAGGGTTCGATGATCCGGTCGCGTTCGACCGGTAGACCGATCCCGGTGTCGGCGACCTCAATCGCCACGCAGTGCCCCGTTCCATCGTGGCGCGTCTCGGTCAGGGTCATGGTAACCGCCCCGCCCTCATCGTCGCCGCGCGTCTCGATCGCCTCGACCGCGTTCTTGACGATGTTCGTCAGAGCCTGCCCAATCTGCCGGCGGTCGCACACGAGCATCGGACCGGGGTCGTCATGAACCAGCAGAAACCGGATCCCCGGGTGCGCGACCTCGTGCAGGAACATCGCCTGGCGGGCGGCATCGAGCAACGATTCCTCACGGAATACGGGTTTGGGCATGCGTGCGAATGATGAAAATTCGTCCACCATCCGGCGCAGGTCCGCGACCTGGCGGATGATCGTGTCGGTAAGCCGGGCGAATGTCCCGTCCTCCGCGGGGATCTTGCCCCCATAGCGCCGCTGCAGTCGCTCCGCGGCGAGCTGGATCGGCGTCAGCGGATTCTTGATTTCGTGCGCGATCCGGCGGGCGACGTCGGACCAGGCGGCGCGGCGCTGGTCGAGCAGTTGCTGCGTGATATCGTCGAAGGTGAGGATCGGGCCGGTCGGCGCATGCGCGATCCGGACGGCGAGCGTTCGCGCATCGCCGGCCTGGCCGACCTGGACGATCGCTTCGCGTCCTCCCTCCTGCACGAGCGCATCGAGTTCAGGCGCAACCTCGTGCAACGGCTTGCCAACCAGGCCGTCCGCGCCGAGCAGCTGGATCGCAGAGCGATTTGCAATCCGTATTACGCGGTCCTTCGCGGTCGCGACGACGCCCGCCGAGACATCCGCCATAACCGCCTCGATCAGCGCACGGCGCGTCTCGAGCTGGTCGTTCGCGGTCATCAGATCGCTGTTCTGCTCCTGCAGCCGACCCGTCATTTGGTTGAACGCACGCGCCAGCGTCCCGACCTCGTCGCGGCTGCGCGGATCTGGCACGCGCGCGGTCAAATCCCCCTCGGCCACCCGACGTGCCGCATCGACCAGCTCGCCGACGGGGCGTACCAGACGATCCGCTACAGCCAGCGCGATCCAGACAGCAACGCCAACGATAAGCAGGGAAATGCCCAGCAAGGCTGCGTTGAACAGGAGCTGGAGGCTGCGCGACCGGGCAAGCAGCTGCCGATAGCTTGCCAGCACGGCGTTGGCGCGCGTCGTCTGCTCCGACAGGAGCTTGGTATCCTCGACGCGCCCGGCATAAAGGAAGAGTTCGTCGGCGCCGGGCAGCATCGTGATCGTGCGGATACGATCCCCCGTCACCGATACTGCGGCGGGCTTGCCGCTCCGGAGTTCGCGGATCGCCTCGGGCGTCACCTGTCGTGTAAAGTCGATTTCATAGGGGTTCACAACCGCGAAGGTCTGGATTTCGTTCTGTGGCGTGACCTTGAACAGCGCGGCTTCGGACAGGCTCCGGAAATAGACCTGTTGGTAGAAAAATCCTGAAAAGTCCGGACTCTGCAGCGATCGCTCCCGCAGGTAATTGGACATATCCGCTGCCATAGTGACGCTCGCCTCTTCCCAGCGGCTGAGCTGGCGCGCGTAGGACGACTGGGCGAGTTCGGTGGCGTTTTCGAGCATCCCGCGTGCCTGATCCGAATACCAGAATTGCACGCCATATTGGAACAGCAGCGACGCGAAGATCGTCACCAGCAGCATCGGCACCGCGGCGACGATCGAGAACAAGGCAACGAGCCGGACGTGCAGGCGGCCGCCACCGCCAACCGGGGACCGCGCAGCGCGCCGCATCGCCACCCGCCGGCCGAGCAGCATCAGCAATGCGATGCCCGGGACGAGGTTGGCGATCAGCAGCAGCGCAATCAGCGGTGGCGGCATCAAACGCTGGGGTGAATTGGCGCCGCTGATGAGCACATAGCTCGCGACCGCGACAGTAATCGCCAGCGCGACCACCAGCGCCTCAAGCGCAGGCGTCACTGCGAACCGGTGCGGTGGCACGTCGTCTTCGATGGCAAGCGTCGCGGGGGCGATCATCGTTGCCGTGATACAACGACAATTGTTGCCGGGAAACCACATAATGGCCGGGTCAGCGTAACCCTGCCGCGTCCAGCTCGGTCATGTCGCCGCTGATATCGATCCCGAGCGTGTCGAGACGCTTGCGCAGCGTGTTGCGATTGATCCCCATCGCACGCGCGGCGCGAAGCTGGTTCTGCCCATGCCGGGCAAGCATCAGTTCGATCAACGGACGCTCCACCTCACCGATGACGCGGTCGTACAGACTGCCATCGTCGAGCGCTGCCGGGTTTTCCCGCTCGATCCGCCCAATCAGTGCCTTCACCGCGCCGGCGATGTCGAGATCGGTTGCAGTGGCGGTCGGTGTTCGCGCGCCCAGCATCGCGTGGATAGCCTCGGCGCCGATGACCTCATCGCGCGCGAGCACCGCTAGCCTGCGCATCAGGTTTTCGAGTTCGCGAACATTGCCCGGCCAGTCATACGCGCCGAGCGCGGTGATCGCATCCCCCGCCAACTGACGTCGCGGCAGTCCTTGAATCGCCGCATGATCGAGAAAATGTCGTGCGAGTAAGGCGACATCCTGCCGTCGCTCGCGGAGCGGTGGCAAGGTGACCGGCACGACGTTGAGACGGTAGAACAGGTCTTCCCGGAAATGCCCGGCTGCCACCTGCGCCGCCAGATCGCGGTTTGTCGCGGCGAGGATCCGGACATCGACCCGGATCGTGCGCGCGCCGCCAACGCTCGTGAACTCCCCCGACTGCAATACGCGGAGAAGACGGGTCTGCGCCTCCATCGGCATATCGCCGATTTCGTCGAGGAACAGCGTACCGCCCGTCGCCTGCTCGAAACGACCGGCATTTCGCGTCGCAGCACCGGTAAAGGCGCCGCGCTCATGCCCGAACAACTCGGCCTCGATCAATTCGCGCGGGATGGCGGCCATGTTGATCGCGATGAACGGCGCGGCACTGCGTCGGCCGAGATCGTGGATCGCCCTAGCGACCAGTTCTTTGCCCGTCCCCGATTCGCCGGAAATCAGCACGGTCAGATCGTTCGAGATGACGCGTGCGATGACCCGGTAGACGTCCTGCATCGCCGCGGACCGGCCGATCAGCGGCAGTGCACGATCCTCGTCGCCGATCCGGTCATCGGACAGCACCCCGCCCCGCGCCAGCGCCCCCGTCACCGCACGCGACAAGACGTCGAGATCAAAGGGCTTGGGCAGATATTCATACGCACCGACCTCCGCCGCGCGTACGGCGGTGGTCAGCGTGTTCTGCGCCGACAGGACGATGATCGGCAGCGTGGGGTGGCGCTCGGCGACATTGCGGACATGGTCGATGCCGTCACCGTCGGGCAGCACCACGTCGGTGATCAGCACGTCGGGTATCGCCACAGCCAAGGCACGTTCAAGCTGGCTGAGGCTGTCGGCGACGGTTACGTCGTGGCCGCTGCGCCGCAACGCCTGCGCGACGACGGTGCGAATCGCGGCGTCGTCGTCGACGACCAGCACAGTGCTCATGATGTGGCTCTTGGCAGCAGCAGGCGGAGAACGGTCATTTCAGGAATCCCCTCACGCGCATATTGCACGATCCCGCCCATATCGCGCGTCAGCTTGTCGACGAGGGCGAGGCCCAGCCCCTGCCCTTCACGGCGCCCCGACACGAACGGGTCGAACAGGTGGTCGGCGATATCGGGCGGCGCGCCGGGGCCATTGTCGAACACACAGATCTCAATCGGCAATGGCAGACGCGGCTTGCCCGGCGCGCTGCTGACGGTGATCCCGTGGCGATAGGCCGTGGTCATGATGATCAGGGGGTTCGGTTGATCTGCAACGGCTTCGCGTGCGTTCTTCAGAAGGTTGATGACGATCTGAAGGACCGCGTCGCGATTGATATGTGCGGGCGGCAGCGACGGATCGAACCGCTCCTCGATCGCGATCCCGCGTGCGAAACCGGCGAGCGCAAGGCGACGCGCGTGGGTCAGCAGCGGGTAGATATTCTCGCTGGCGAGCGGAAGCGGCCGCGTATCGCTGAAGTCCTGCATGCGATCGATCAGCGCCGCGATCCGGTCCACTTCGGTCGTGATCAGCGTGGTCAGTTCGCCGGCATCGAGCAGTTGCGCCGCGCCGCGGATGCCGGACAAGGGATTCTTGATCTCATGCGCGAGCATCGCCGCCGCCCCGACTGCCGCGCGCGCGCCTGCGGTACGGTCCGCCGAATAGCCGAGCCGTCGCGAGACGGCGGGAACGTGCAGCGTGATCGCGCGCCAGCCTGGATGATCGGGCATGATCGTCTCGGCAAAGTCGACGCGGATCTTCACACCGCGGGCGGTCGCGATCTCAGTATCGAAGACGGCAAGGCCGCGATTGTCGTGCTTACGTGACTCGTCGGGGGGCGGGAGTATCGCCGCGATCGGCTGCCCGATCATGAGGCGTTCCGACAGGTTGAGCAATTGCTCCGCCAGCGCATTGGCATGGGCGATCCGGTCGTCGGGATCGACCACGACCACCGCCACCGGCAGTGCCGCAAAGACGTCGTTAAACCCCGGACGGTCGCGCCGATCCGGCTCAGGCGGCTTCAAGGTGACGCCAGGGCGCGTAGAACTCCGCCAGCATCGCCTTGACCTGGTTCGGGTCCGCCACCTGGTTCACCCGGTTCCGAAACTCGGCCGAACCATGCAGGCCCTTGGTGTACCAGCCGATATGCTTGCGGGCCATGTTGACACCCGTCTCGATCCCATAATGCTCGAGCATCGCTTCGTAATGCCCGGCAATCGCTTCATATTGTTCGTTAATCGACGGATTGGCGACGCGGCGGCCGGTCGCAAACCAGGTCATGACCTGATTGAGCAGCCAAGGCCGCCCATAGGCGCCGCGTCCGATCATCACGCCGTCCGCACCTGACTGGTCGAGCGCCGCCTCGGCATCCTCGATCGAGCAAATGTCGCCATTGACGATCACGGGGATCGACACCGCGTCCTTCACCCGGCGCACGAAGCCCCAATCGGCGCTTCCCTTGTACATCTGGTTCCGCGTCCGGCCATGCACGGTGATCAGCTTCACCCCGAGATCTTCTGCGATCCGCGACAGTTCGGGTGCGTTGAGACTGTCGTGGCACCAGCCCATGCGCATCTTCAGCGTCACCGGGACGTCGACGGCTTTCACCGTCGCAGATATGATCGCCGTCGCCAGCTTGACGTCACGCATCAGCGCGGACCCGGCATCCCCATTGACGATCTTGCGGACCGGACATCCCATGTTGATGTCGACGATCGCTGCACCGCGATCCTGGCTGAGCCGCGCGGCCTCGCCCATTTCATAGGGTGTGCACCCGACCAGTTGCATCGACACCGGCTCTTCGAGCCGATCCCATGCCGCCTTCTGGATCGACTGGCGGGTCTCGCGGATGGCAGCCTGGCTCGCGACCATCTCGGTAACGTTGAGCCCTGATCCATATCGCCGCACAAGCGTACGGAACGGCATATCCGTCACGCCCGTCATGGGTGCGAGGACGACCGGACTTTCAATCCGCACGGTGCCGATCTGGATAGGTGAGAGATTACGCATAAGCTGCCCAAAAAAGAGGCAGAACATAGGCCGCGATGCCGGAACTGGCAAGGCTGGTCCAGCTGTTCCCGTCGTGCGCGACGTTATGGGGAACGACTGCCTGCACTGGCGATGCCGCGCTCAAGACGCTAATCGGCGCCCATGACAAAGCGCCGCACCGTCGCCCTGATCGTCGCAGCCGGGTCCGGCACCCGCGCTGGCGGCACCCTCCCCAAGCAATTCGCGACCGTCGCGGGAAGGCCGATGCTCATGCACGCGGTTACCGCAATGTCCGCGCACCCGGCGATCGACGCCGTGACGGTCGTCGTTGCCGAAGGTCAGCTGGACCATGCAAAGGCAGTATTGGCAGCAGGAGGAGTCACCGACGCGACGGTCATCGTCGGGGGCAGTACCCGCCGGGATTCGGTACTGAGGGGAATCGCTGCCCTGTCCGATTTGGATCATGTTCTCGTTCACGATGCCGCCCGGCCGTTTCTTCCTGCCGAAGTCATCAGCGCGGTAGTGGCAGCGCTGGCGAACAACGACGCCGCGGTGCCGGTGCTGCCGGTAGCGGATACGCTGGCGCGCGGCGCGACGACGCTGACCGGTCGCATGCTCGGCGAAGTCGTTCCGCGCGAGGCCGTATACCGGGTCCAGACGCCGCAGGGCTTCCGGATCGCTAAGCTGCGCGCCGCGCACGCTGCCTGGCCGGCCGATGAAGATGCCAGCGACGATGCCCAGATGGTGCGACGGGTTGGCGGCAGCGTCGCGTTGGTGCAGGGCGATCCGATGCTCGACAAAGTGACTCACCCCGACGATTTTGCCGCCGCTGAAGCGCGCGCGCCCTATGAAAGCCGAACCGCGATGGGCTTCGACGTCCATCGGCTGGAAACGGGCGAGGAATTATGGCTTGGCGGCGTCCGGATCCCGCACGACAAGGGGCTTTCCGGCCATAGCGATGCCGATGTCGCGCTGCATGCGCTGACCGACGCGTTGCTCGGCACGATCGCCGCGGGTGATATCGGCACGCATTTTCCCCCGAGTGATCCCCAGTGGAAAGGTGCCGACTCCGCGCAGTTCCTGCAGCATGCCGCGCAGCTGATCGCCGCCAAGGGCGGTCGGATCGATTTCGTCGACCTGACCATCCTGTGCGAGATGCCCAAGATCGGGCCGCACCGGTCGGCGATGACGACCCGGATCGCCGATCTGCTCGACCTCACCACGGACCGGGTCAGCGTGAAGGCGACGACGACCGAGCGACTTGGCTTCACGGGACGGGGCGAGGGCATTGCCGCGCAGGCGGTCGCGACGATCAGCCTCCCCTCGACTCGCGGCCGTGTCGGCGCATGAAGTTCGCTGCCGCACTGACGCTCGCCGCGGTCGTAGCAACGCCGGTATCGGCACAGTCCCCCTGCATCTCCGGCCCCGAGGCGGAGGCGATGACGCTCGTCGCGCTGCCCGACATCATCCGTGAAACGGGCCGAGTCTGCGCGGCAAGGCTTCCCGCGACCAGCCTCGTGCGCAACCAGTCCAGTACACTGATCGCGCGCTATCAGATCGAAGCGGATCGCGCCTGGCCGTCCGCTCGGGCCGCGATCGTAAAGCTTAGCGACCCTGCGGTCGATGCGCTTCTCCAGTCGGACTATGCCCGGCCATTGCTGACGAGCCTGCTCGTCCCGCAGATTGTCGGACGCATCGCGGCGCGCGACTGTGGGACGATCGATCGGCTCGTGACGCTGCTCCAGCCGCTGCCGCCGCGGAACACCGCTGGCATCGTCGTCGAGACGCTGCGCTATCTCAAGGCTGACAAGGCACGCCGCGGAGATCGATCGACGCCCGACCTTCCGCTCTGCACGGCAACGGAGAGCCGCTGATGGATACCCTTCTCCCTCCCCAGCTGATCGACGCGGCACGCAAGGTCATCGAGGCAAATCGCGCCCTCGGACGACGCGTCGCGGTTGCTGAAAGCTGTACCGGGGGCCTCGTCGCTGCGGCGCTGACGGAAATTCCGGGCAGTTCCGACGTGTTCGAAATCGGGTTCGTGACCTATTCGAACGAGGCCAAGCTGAAACTGCTCAAGATCAGCTCAGACGTGCTTGAGACTTTCGGTGCGGTGTCGATCGCCGTCGCGTGGAGCATGGCGCAGGGCGCACTCGAGCAGTCGGGCGCGGATGTTGCCGTCGCCATCACCGGCATCGCCGGGCCCGGCGGTGGATCGGCGAAGAAGCCGGTCGGGACGGTGGTCTTCGCCCGTGCCGAGAAGGGCGGCGATCGCAGCGATGTCGACGCAGATCGCAAGGATTTTGGCGATCTCGGCCGCGGCGGTATCCGCCTTCAGGCTGCGCTGTGCGCGCTCGAACTCTTGCTGCCGGTCGAGGATGTCGCACCGTAAAGCTCGGCCGCGCGCGTCTCGAACGCGCCAATCATCTTGCGCAATGCGGCACCGAAGACCTGACCCGCGATCAGCTCGAACATCCGGTTTTTGAAAGCAAAGTCGACGGTAAAGTCGACCGCGCACCCCTGCTCCTCTGGGCGGAAACGCCATTCGTTGCGAAGATATTTGAGCGGGCCGTCGACATAGTCGACGAGGATCTCGGTCGGACGGGTCTTCTGCACGCGTGACGTGAACGTCTCGCGCAGACCCTTGAAGCCAACGATCATGTCCGCGAGCGTCTCCGTCTCACTGTTCGAGCGAACACGCATCGCGCTGACCCACGGCAGAAACTCGGCGTAGCGGCCGACATCGGCGACCAGATCGAACATCTGTTCGGGGGTATAGGGAAGATGGCGTGTTTCGGAATGCTTGGGCATCAGATCCGTGCGACCCCGAGCTTGGCATCACGCGCCGCCCGAAGCTGCGCGAAGTCGTCCCCCGCATGGTAGCTCGACCGCGTCAGTGGCGACGATGCGACGAGCATGAAGCCCTTAGCTCGGGCGATCGACGCATAGGCATCGAAGGCCTTGGGCGTGACGAACTCGGCCACCTTGGCATGGCGTGGCGTGGGCTGAAGATACTGGCCCATCGTCAGGAAGTCGATGTCGGCACAACGCATGTCGTCCATGACTTGGTGGATCTCGAGCCGCTCTTCGCCCAGGCCGAGCATGACGCCCGACTTGGTGAAAATCGACGGGTCGTGGCGTTTCACGCTCTCGAGCAAGCGCAACGAGGCATAATAACGCGCGCCGGGCCGGATCGTCGGGTACAGGCGAGGGACTGTCTCGAGGTTGTGGTTGTAGACGTCGGGGCGCGCCTCGACGATCGACTCGATCGCGGCCTGCGCCTTGTTGCGGAAATCGGGCGTCAGGATTTCGATCGTCGTAGTGGGATTCGACGCGCGGATTGCCTGGATCACCTTCACGAATTGCGAAGCGCCGCCATCGGGAAGGTCGTCGCGGTCGACCGATGTGATGACGATGTGGTTCAGCCCCATCTGCGCCGCGGCATCGGCGACATTCTGCGGTTCCATCCGGTCGACCGCACGGGGCATACCGGTCTTCACGTTGCAGAAGGCGCAGGCACGGGTGCAGGTATCGCCGAGGATCATGACCGTCGCATGCTTCTTGGACCAGCATTCGCCGATATTCGGGCATGCGGCCTCTTCACAGACCGTCGTCAGGCTTTTCGAGCGCATCAGTTCGCGGGTCTTGGCGAAGCCGGCGGATGTCGGGGCCTTGACGCGGATCCAGTCGGGCTTTCGAGCGCGCGGCGCGGCGAGCGGGGTCATCTCGTTCATGGCAGGCAGATAGCGATCCCGGCTATGCGAAACAACACACATGCGGTTCTTCGCCCGATATCACGGGTATCCTGCGAAGCCGGCAAGAAAGCCCCCGCGCCGGCGCATATGCGGAGCGGGCGCACTTGCCACGTCGTACCGCACCGACCGGCTCAGCGGAACCGTTCCAGATCCGTCGCAGCCGATACCGCGACGGCATATCGATCGGACAGATACCGTTCGAACCGTTGATGCGCATCGCACGTGAGCTGAAACGCCGCACCCCCCGCTCGCCCGTCGACGACGGCCTCGAACTCGATCAGCCCCTGAACCTCGAGCGCGCGAATCCAGCGGGTCAGTGTGGCGTGTCCGACCCCGAGCATCGGTTCGAGGTCGGTCGGCGTCAGGAGAACGCCCTCGGCCTCGCTGACATAGGCCGCAAGCAGGATGTCCCAGGCGCTGTCGGCAAATAACGACGGGCAGAATATTGCCCCGCGCGCGCGCCGGGCATCCAGCGTCAGCTGTGCCGTCTTCAACAAGGCTTCGGGTTTGACCTCGCCGGACCCAGGCATGGTTTCCTCGAAAATCATCGTCACGCAAACCTCGGTCCCTGGCGGCGCGATCGATAAATGGCCCTGCACCCAGAGATGCGACGAGTCGGTCCTGACCAGCCTTTTGGTCGTGCTGATCGGGGATCCGGTATGCACCACGCGACGCATCAGTCGCCGGCAACGCTCGCGGTCGGCAGGCGCGGTGAAATCGAGCATGTTGCTGCCAAGCAAAATGGCGGCTGTCGCATTGAGCGTGTGGCAGAACGTCGCGTCCACCTCGACAATCGCCCCTGAGGTGTCGACACCTATTCGACCGCGTTCCGTCATGACCTACGCCCACTGAATGGCCGTCCGCTACTCGGACACGCCCATTATCTTAGGGTAAGCCTAACCATCATCGGAAGCTGTTCACGCTAACATAAGTTGTTCGGAAGGCGTTAGAATTTCGACCAAAATGGATATAGCTGCAGAGGACTGCGACCAAAAGCGGGGTTGCGCCTTGCGAAAATTAGAGCTTGAGGGCCTTTTTCGCGACCTTGAGGACGGCGGGATCAAGCGGCGGGGGCACCATCGCGACTCCGCCCTCCAAGCGATCCGCGACGACGGTCAGCGCAGCGATCCTAGCCGCCTTCTTGTCGTTCCCGTCGATGACGATCCACGGCGCGGCCGCGGTGTCCGTGCGTGCGAACATCTCATGCATCGCGGCGAGATAGTCCTCGCGTCGCGACCGGTTGTGATAGTCGTCGAGACCGGTCTTCCAATGCTTCCAAGGGTCGCGCAGCCGCGCCTCTAGCCGCCGGTCCTGTTCCGCTTGGGTGATATGGACGAAGATCTTGATCAGCGTCGTGTCGTTCTCGATCAATCCCGCTTCGAAGGCATTGATCGCGTCATAGCCGCGCTCCCATTCGCGGCGCGTGGCGAATTCCTCGACCCGCTCGACCAGTACCCTGCCGTACCAGCTCCGATCGAAGACGGCGATGTTCCCGTCCGCCGGCAACCGTTTCCAAAAGCGCCAGAGAAAATGATGTGCCTTCTCGTCGGCGCTCGGGGCGGCGATCGGCCAGACGCGGTAGGTACGGGGATCCCACTCGGCCGACAACCGCTGGATGATACCGCCCTTCCCCGCCGCATCCCACCCTTCGAACATCACCACAGCGGGGCGCTTGTTGACGATATGCGCGACCTGGATGTGCTCAAGCCTCTTCTGGAGCTTTGCCAGGTCGCGCTTGTATTTGCCGTCATAGGCGTCGCCGGCTTCATAATGGGCAAGATCGATGGGCATAAGCAAACTCCAGAAGATCAGGCGGCCACCAGGGGCGGGACGGAAATGACCATGACGGCAGAGCCGCCCCAGCGTCAGCCAGCGGCGGGCGTCGCCGTCTTGGCCGGGTCCTTCGGCCCATCGACGGTGAGCTTGATGTTGAGTTCCTTCAGCTGGCGCGGGCTGACCGGGCTCGGTGCGCCCATCATCAGGTCCTCGGCCTTCTGGTTCATCGGGAACAGCACGACCTCGCGGATGTTCGGCTCGCCCGCGAGCAACATGACCATCCGGTCGATGCCGGGTGCCGAGCCGCCATGCGGCGGTGCGCCGACCTTGAACGCGTTGATCATGCCCGCAAAGTTCGTGTCGACATCGGCCTGCGTATAGCCGGCGATCTCGAACGCCTTGTACATGATCTCCGGACGATGGTTCCGGATCGCACCCGACGACAGTTCGACGCCGTTGCAGACGATGTCGTACTGGTACGCCAGGATATCGAGCGGATCCTTGTTCTCCAACGCGTCCATCTCGCCCTGCGGCATCGAGAACGGGTTGTGGCTGAAGTCGATTTTCTTGGCGTCCTCGTCATATTCGAACATCGGGAAGTCGACGATCCAGCAAAACTCGAACCGGTTCTCGTCGATCAGGCCGAGATCCGCACCGATCCGCGCGCGGGCAGCGCCGGCGAGCTTGGCGGCGGGGAGTTCCTTGCCGGCGGCGAAGAAGATGCCGTCGTTCGGGCCGAGGCCCATCTCCGCGATCAGCTTGCGCGTCGCTTCCTCGCCGTGGTTCTTGGCGATCGGGCCGCCAAGCTCACCGTTCTTCTGCGTGATGTAGCCGAGCCCGGCATGCCCTTCGGCGCGGGCCCAGTCGTTCATGTCGGTGAAGAACTTGCGGCTCTTCTCGGCGGTGTTCGGCGCGGGGATCGCGCGGACAACGTCACCGCCGGCGACGATGCCCGCGAACAGGCCGAAGCCCGAGTCGACGAAGTGATGGCCGACGTCGTGAATCAGGATCGGGTTGCGTAGATCAGGCTTGTCGCTGCCGTATTTCAGCATCGATTCGCGGTAGGGAATGCGCTTGAACGGCAGGGCGGAGACTTGGCGTCCCTTGCCCTGCCAATCGGCGAACTCCTCGAACACGCCGTGCAGCACGGGCTCGATCGCGTTGAACACGTCGTCCTGCGTGACGAAGCTCATTTCGAAATCGAGCTGGTAGAATTCGCCCGGTGAACGATCGGCGCGTGCGTCCTCGTCGCGGAAGCAGGGGGCGATCTGGAAATAGCGGTCGAAGCCCGCGACCATCAGCAGCTGCTTGAACATCTGCGGTGCCTGCGGCAGCGCGTAGAATTTGCCCGGATGCACGCGGCTTGGCACCAGATAGTCGCGCGCGCCCTCTGGCGACGACGCGGTCAGGATCGGCGTCTGGAATTCGGTGAAGCCCTGATCGTTCATGCGGTTGCGCAGCGAGGTGATGACCTTCGAACGCAGCATGATGTTCGCGTGCAGCCGCTCGCGCCGCAGGTCGAGATAGCGATAGCGCAGGCGGATATCCTCGGGATACTCGGCCTCGCCCGCGACCGGCATCGGCAGCTCGCCGGCCATCGATTGAACGGTCGCAGCGGTCGCGCGGACCTCGATCCCGCCGGTCGGCAGGTTCGGGTTCACCGCTTCGGGCGCGCGTGCGGTCACCTTGCCGGTGATCGTGACGACGCTCTCGCTCTTCAGGCCCTCGATGACCTTGAAGACGGGGCCGGACACGTCGGTGACGATCTGCGTGATGCCGTAATGATCGCGCAGATCGATGAAGACCAGGTCACCATGATCGCGCTTCTTGTGGACCCAGCCCGAGACGCGGACCTCCTCGCCGACCTGTTCGGGGCGGAGGGCGGCGCAGTTATGGGTGCGATAGGCGTGCATGTGTCTCGTCTCTCATACGTCGTCCCTGCGTTTGCTGGGATCTCGTGCAGCAAGGGTGCGCCCTGCGACGGGAGATCCCAGCGTTTGCTGGGATGACGGGAATTGGATGGCCCGCGCTTCCCTTCCCTACCGGCCTTTGTCAAGGCGCCCCTTTGTCAACATGGGGGAGCCTCGCTATGGACGAGCGATGCATATCCACCCGCTTATCTCCGACAGTGCCACGCTCGCCAATCTCTGCGCGCGCATGGCCGACGCCGACTATGTGTGCGTCGACACCGAATTCATGCGCGAGAGCACCTATTATCCGGAGCTTTGCCTGATCCAGATCGCCGACGACAAGGAAGCCGCCGCGATCGACCCGATGGCCCCGGGCATCGACCTGAAGCCGCTGCTCGACCTGCTCGTCGAGAATCACGACGTGCTGAAAGTTGTCCATGCCGGCGGGCAGGACATCGAGATCGTCTACAACCTCACGGGCAAGACGCCCTTCCCGCTGTTCGACACGCAGGTCGCGGCGATGGCGCTCGGCCAGGGCGAACAGATCGGCTATTCGAACCTAGTCGACAGCTGGCTCGGGATCGCCGTCGACAAGGGTGCGCGTTTTACTGACTGGGCGCGGCGCCCGCTGGATGCACGCCAGATCGAATATGCGATCGGTGACGTCACGCATCTGTCGAAGATCTTCCCCAAGATGCTCGAGCGGCTGCGCAAGACCGGGCGCGGCGTGTGGCTCGACCAAGAGATGGAGCGGCTCGGGGATATCGCCAATTATGCGAACGATCCCGACCTGGCCTGGAAGCGCGTTCGGGTCTCGGGGCGCAAGCCCGACGTGCTCGGCCGGTTGAAGGCACTGGCGCGGTGGCGTGAACTCGAGGCGCAGGCGAAGGATCTGCCGCGCGGGCGGATCGTCAAGGATGAGACGCTCGGCGACATGGCGGGGCATCCGCCGCGGAAACAGTCCGACCTCGCCCGCGTCCGGGGGCTTTCCGCCACCTGGGCTGGCAATGATATCGGGGCGCGACTGATGCTCGCGATCGAGCAGGCCCAGCCGCTCGGCGACGATGAGCTGCCGCCCCGCGACGATCGCAAGCCAGGCCTTGGCAAGGAGGGCTCACTGGTCGCGGATCTGCTCAAGCTCCTTCTGAAGATCCGCTCGCGAGATATTGATGTCGCGTCGAAACTTCTTGCGAGGACCGACGAACTCGAGGCGCTGGCCGCGGGCGTGCGGACGGGCTTGCCGATGCTGGAGGGGTGGCGGTTCGACCAGTTCGGCCGCGACGCATTGGATCTTGTCGAGGGACGACTGGCCTTTGCGGTGATCAACGGAAAGCTGAAAATGACCCGTACGGAGGACGCCGCATGAAGCGGGCGCTGCTCGCGGTCGTGCTTGCTTCGGCGGGGTGCATGCCGGTCGAGATGCGCGACCGCGCACCCGATGTCGCGACGCCAACCCCGCCCGGTGCAGCGTGCAAGATTGAGGCACTGGGCGATCTGGTCGGCAAGCGCGCGAGCGATGCACGCGCGGATGTGATGCTGGCCCGATCGGGCGCGCGGACGCTACGGTGGATTGCGCCGAACGACGCGGTGACGATGGACTTCCGGACCGATCGCCTGAATGTCTATGTCGACGGCGCGAGCAGGATCGAGCGCTTCACCTGCGCCTGAGCCTGACCCCGCGTTCGTCTCCGGTCAGGCGATCGCGAGCACAGGTTTCCGGCCAATGGCCGCGGCAAGCGCCGCGTGTCGCCGCTCAACGGCCTCCCCGTAGAGTCCCCGATCTGCGGGTAGCAGCGTAAGCGTCAGCGATACGCCATCATCGGTGATGCGCGAACGTTTGAGCGGTCCGGCAAGCCCCCCGCTCATTCGCTGGCCGAGACGCATCGCAAGCCCCCAAGCCGTCGCGCTCTGGATCTCGGCGGGTGTCGCCAGGCGCTCCACGGGATCCGCGGCGGCCAGGTCACCGCCAAGGCTGGTATACAGGGCCTGGGCGAGCATACCGCGACCCGGTGCGTCGATCGCGACCCAATTGCCGTGCAACGCGACTTCGACCCCGCGCTCGGCGCGAAATTCCGGATTGGCGCGCCAACCCACATCCGCCAGGAGGCAGGCGGTGTGGCGCAAGCGCGCCACCGCCGGGGGCTCGGTAACGAACAACGGCGCGATCCAGCGATCGAGCAGATCGCCATGTTCGGGAAAGCGGCCGAGCAGTCGCCCCTCCTCGCGGGCGGCTTCGATCAGGGGGTCGAGAGCCCGCGCCGCCGGCTTGAGGTCGCCGTAGAGCAGCCCTTCGCGAAGGCCATAGGCGGAGACGATCGTCGTCTTGCTACCAAGCTGGCGCATGAGAATGCCGAGCAACGCGGCGGCATCCCCAAGCGTCGCGATCCGGCCCGACGACAGGCCCGGAATGGCTTTCAGGCGTGGCTTGGACAATTGCGGGATGGTGCGGCTGAGACGCGTGACGGTCGCTGCGGTCATCGAATATTGATGGATGATCGGCAGCGGATAGTCCGACAACTCCATATCGAGCCGCGCCAGCGCGCGCCATGACCCGCCGACGAGATACAGGGGCAGTCCCTGCCCGCGTGCGGCCCAGCCGGCGTCGCGTACGAGCCGCGCGACATGGCGCTCGAGCACCTTGCCCCGCTTCGCGCGCATCGGTCCGATACGCAGGACGCCAAGGGGGAACGAGACGCTGTCCTCGATCTTGCCACGGCGGACGCGTACGAGCTCGAGGCTGCCGCCGCCGAGATCGCCGACGATACCATCCGCCTCAGGGATAGCGGACAGCACGCCATAGCCCGCGGCGCTTGCCTCCTGTCCGCCCGACAACGTCTCGACCTTGAGCCCCAGCTCCTCTGCCGCGGCGATGAGGTCACCACCGTTCCGGGCATCGCGAACCGCTGCCGTCGCGACCGTCCGGAGCGTCGAACACTCCATCTCGCGCGCAACAGCGGCAAACCGCGCAAGCGCGACCTTAGCCGTCTTGAGTGCTGACTTTTCGATCGTGCCCGTCGCCGCCAATCCGCGGCCGAGGCCCGCCAGCACCTTCTCGTTAAACCGGATCGCCGGCAGTCTGGGCGGCCCCTGATAGACGACGAGCCGGATCGAGTTCGATCCGATGTCGATGATCCCGGTGCGCGGATGGTCGTCGACCTCAACCTTTGGCGTCGCGGTGCCGAACAGGAGGTTGGTAACGCTCATCGCTGTCGACGGAGCGAAAGCGTCGGCACGGTCGCGCTCGTGGCAAGCGATGCACCACGGCCGGAAAGAGACGGATTGGTCATGAAATACCGATGCAGGTTGAACGGACGATCGCCGGGATCGACGCGCGAATAATCGCCGTCGGGTCCTAGCTCCCAGCTTTGCTCGTTGTCGATGAGATTGGCGACCATCACCTGGTCGAGGATCTGGTCGTGCACGGTCGGGTTGAGGATCGGCAGCATATATTCGACGCGCCGATCGAAATTACGCGGCATCCAGTCGGCGGACGAGATGAACAGCTTCGCTCCGTCGTTCGGCAAAGCCTTCCCGTTTCCGAAAGCCCAGATCCGGCTGTGTTCGAGAAACCGGCCGATCACCGATTTGACGCGGATCGTTTCGGACAGGCCGGGCACACCCGGTCGGAGACAGCAGATGCCGCGGATGATGAGGTCGATTTCGACCCCTGCCCCGCTCGCCTCGTACAGCTTTTCGATCACCGCAGGGTCGACCAGCGAGTTCATCTTCGCCCAGACCCCTGCCGGTCGCCCCGCGCGCGCATTGGCGATCTCGACGTCGATCAGGGTCATCAAATTCTGCCGGAGGTCGCGCGGGCTCAAGCTGACGCGGGCCATGTCCGTCGGTTCGACATAGCCGGTGATGTAGTTGAACATCTGTGCGGCATCGCGCCCGACCGCAGCGTCGGCGGTGAAGAAGCTGAGGTCGGTGTAGATCTTGGCCGTGACGGGGTGATAATTGCCCGTCCCGAAATGGCAGTAGGTCCGGAACGCCTGCCCCTCGCGGCGGACGACCAGGGAGACCTTTGCATGGGTCTTCCAGTCGATGAACCCGTAGACGACCTGCACCCCCGCGCGTTCCAGCGCGGAGGCCCAGACCATGTTCTGCTCCTCATCGAACCGTGCTTTGAGTTCGACCACCGCGGTGACAGACTTTCCGGCCTCGGCGGCCGTGATCAGCGCGTTGATGACGGCCGGCTGCTTGCCGGCGCGGTAGAGCGTCTGCTTGATGGCCACCACGTCGGGATCGTTTGCCGCCTGCTTCAGGAAAGCGAGCACCACCTCGAACGTTTCATAGGGGTGGTGGACGACGATGTCCTTGGCTTTGATCGCTGCGAAGCAGTCACCGCCAAATTCACGGATTCGCTCCGGAAAGCGCGGCGTGAAGGGCGGGAATTTAAGATCGGGGCGATCCTCCTCGACCAAGCCGTCGAGATCGACGATGCCCAGCAGGTTACCGCTTTCGGTGATGATCGCCTCGGCCCCGCCCAGTTCATCCTTGAGCACGGCTGCCAGCACGTCCGGTATGCCGGTTTCCAGCTCGAGCCGGATCACCCGGCCCCGGCGACGGCGTTTGATCGCGTTGGCGAAGTAGCGGACAAGGTCCTCCGCCTCCTCCTCGATCTCCATGTCGCTGTCGCGCAGGACGCGGAAGCTCGCGGCGGCAAGAACCTCATAGCCCGGGAACAGCACCGGCGCGAACCGCTTGAGCAGCGTCTCGATCGCGACGTAGCGCGCGGGTTCGCCAGGCAACCGCACGAAGCGCGTCATGGTGTGCGGCAACATGACCAGTTCGCGGACCGGTTCGTTGTCCGACCGGCGGACGAGGTCGAAGATCACCGACAGGCCGCGGTTCGGAATGAACGGGAACGGATGGGCGGGGTCGAGCGCCTGCGGGGTCAGGATCGGAAAGATCTGCTCGCGAAAATGTGTTTCGAGCCAGTCATCGGCTTCGCCCTCGACGGCATCGCGGCGCAGGACAAACAGCCCCGCCTCGTCGAGCAGCACACGAAGATCACCCCAGACCGCCTGCTGGCTCTCCATCAGCGCGTCCGCTTCGCGGATGATCGCGGTCAGCTGCTGCCCGGCAGTCAAGCCGTCGGCCGAGCGACGATCAACGTCCTGCGTCTGCTGACCCTTCAGTCCGGCGACACGCACCATGAAGAACTCGTCGAGATTGGATCCCGAGATAGAGAGAAACCTAAGCCGTTCGAACAACGGATGCGCCGGATTGCACGCCTCCTCGATCACGCGCCGATTGAACGCGAGCCAGGAAAGCTCACGGTTGAAAAATCGGTCGTTCGGCTGAGCGCCGATGGGATCGTCGTCGTCTTCCGCTTGGCGGACGATATGCGCTGGACGGTTCATCGGTCCTCTAGGGGCTTAAGGTGACGTGAAAAGCGGCAGATCAAGGGCAAGTTGCGGTCGTAGGATCAGGCCCGCCTCGGTCAGAGTGGTGCGTGCAAGATTAATGGACAAGCGCTTGCGGCGTTCCATCGTTTCCTGATCCAGCGCATCGACGGTTCGCGTGACGGTAATATGACTACGCTCGATTCGCGACGCGAGCCAGTCGATGAGATCGGGCCGGGCATCGATGTTGCGGCGCTCGAACAAATGCGCGAGCAACACCCGCATGAGTTCGTCGTCGGGCGGGCCGATCGTCGCGATCGGACTCGCAGCAAGGCGGGAGCGCAGGTCGGGCAGCTTGACCTTCCATTCGGGCGGCGCCGCGTCGGCGACAATGAGCAACGGTTTTTGCTCTTCCTGGGCCTGGTTCCAGGCGTGGAAAAGCTGTGTCTCGGGTACGCGTTCTGCGTCGTCGATGATCGTCCCGCCACTCTTGGCCGCGAAAATCCGCGCGAGCAGGCTGCGGCCCGACTTTCGCGGGCCGGTCAGGATAGCGGTCATCACCGGCCAGGTCGCCCATTGCTCCAAAGTCTGCGTGGCGCGGGCATTTGAAGGGGTTACGAGGAAGGCGTCGTCACGGGGATCCGCCGGCCAACCGAGCGGCAGCGCAATTTGAGTCATTCGGTCTGCGCTCACCCTGTCGTCGCATTGTCCGCGGGCAGGTCCGGCGGAAGAAGCTGTGCGGTCCGGCGGATCCGGATGGTCTGGCCCGAGCCGAACACCTGATAGCCGCGCGCTTCGAGCGCCGCCTTGAGCGCTGCCGGATCACCATCATAGGCGACACGCATCAGCGACACGCCGCCAAGCGCGAGGCTGGTCGTCGCGGCCGACCGGACGCCGGGAATCGCCCGCAACGCCGCCTCCGTCGAGGTAACCGCCGCCGCTGCGGGCGTATCGAACTGAACGGTGATCGACAGGCCGGTGCCCCCCGTCAGGACGGCCGTATTGGCGTCGGCCGTTTCGTCGACCGGGACGGTTTCAGCCGCAATCGGATCGGGCGCAGGTGGCGGCGAAAGGCTGTAGTCGACCCGCAGCGTGCCGTTCCGCCGCGCCTGCTGATACAGGTCGTCGATCCGCTTGACGCCGGTGTCCATGAGCTGCGGCAGCCCGTCCGGAGTGCCGACACGCAGCGTGAAACGGCCGATCAACGCGTTGTCGGGGCCATGACGTGCTTCGAACACCCCGATGACCGGACCACCCGGCCATTGGCGATAGAGGGTGACGACCGGAACGAGAACGTCGCTGGCGCCATATTGATCGATGATCGTCCGCCACCAGCCGCGGCCGGGCCGCTGCGTCTGACCGACGTTCAACAATAGCGCATCGGGACCGGACCCCGACGGGCGGACATAGTCGATGCTGCTGTTGCCCGTCCGGTAGCGCGCCCAGGCCTGCTGCCATTCCGTCCGCTGTTCGAAGACCTGCCCGACGCCGCCCGACCATTGGACCGGTATCACGAGCATCGGCTGCGACCGATCCGAATAGGTCGAAATGCCCAAGAGCGATCCCGCCCGGCTACGATCGAACAGGACGCCGAGTTTGGCGACGTAACGCTGCGGCCCGATCTGTTCGTTCTCGACGACGATACCCGAGACCAGCGAATCGAGCGTGCCATCGGACACCAGCGCGCCGCCGCCGCCCAGCCGATTCGACAATTGCACCCAGGCCTTGCGCTGCGCCAGTCGCCAGCCGCCATAGCGGGCAGCGTCGGCGGACGGGCCCGCGACGTCGACGATGACGCCGCTGACCTCGTACGCACTCCCGCTATCGACGGGCGCTGCGCCGCGGCTGCCGCCCTCGATCTGTGCGAGCACGGCCCCGCCGCCAAGCAGCAGCGCGGCGCCGGCAAGCGCGGTGGGAAGGGCACGGATACGCATCACGCGGGCCTTTTGGCGAAGCAGACGTGGAAATCCAAGCGCGATGTGGCTAGCAGCACCGATCATGACCGATACGCCAGACACCGCCACGCCCTATACCTACGCTCAAGCGGGGGTCTCGATCGCCGCCGGCAACGCGCTGGTGCGCGCGATTGCACCGCTTGCCCGCTCGACGCGACGCCCCGGCGCCGATGCCGATCTAGGCGGCTTCGGCGGCATGTTCGACTTGAAGGCGGCGGGCTTCGTCGACCCTTTGCTGGTCGCGGCGAACGATGGCGTGGGCACCAAGCTGAAGCTGGCGATCGAATGGAACCGGCATGACGGCGTCGGCATCGATCTTGTCGCGATGTGCGTGAACGACCTGATCGTCCAGGGCGCCGAGCCGCTGTTTTTTCTCGACTATTATGCAAGCGGCAAGCTTGACGCGGCTGTTGCGGAGCGCGTCGTCGCGTCGATCGCCGAGGGTTGCAAGACGGCCGGCTGTGCGCTGATCGGCGGCGAAACCGCGGAGATGCCGGGCATGTACGCGGACGGCGACTATGATCTCGCCGGCTTCTGCGTCGGCGCGGTCGAGCGGACCAACATGCTGACCGGCCGCGATATCGCGGCAGGCGACGTCATGCTCGGGCTGGCATCGTCGGGCGTGCATTCGAACGGCTTCTCGCTCGTCCGCCGGCTCGCCAGCGACCGCGGGTGGAAACTCGACAGGCCGGCGCTGTTCGATCAGGACAAGCTGCTGATCGACCATCTGATGGCGCCGACTCGGATATACGTCGCCGGCCTGCTGCCGCTCCTGCGCGAACGCCGCATCAAGGGCCTCGCGCATATCACGGGCGGTGGCTTGCTCGAAAACATTCCACGGGTTCTGCCGCAAGGCGTTCACGCAACCGTCGATGCGGATGCCTGGGAGCAGTCCCGGCTCATGGCGTTCCTTCAGGCGCAGGGTGCGATCGAACCGGAGGAGATGGCACGGACCTTCAATTGCGGCGTCGGCATGGTTGCAATCGTGGACGCTAACGATGTGACGATGATCACCGCTGCGCTGGAAGCCGCGGGCGAGACGGTATTCCCGATCGGGCGGATCGAGGCAGGAACGCACGGCTGCACCGTGCGCGGTTCGGCGGGCACGTGGAGCGCGCGCGCCGACTGGACCGCGACTCATGGCTGACAGAACGCGCGTCGGTGTGCTCGTATCGGGGCGCGGATCGAACATGATCGCGCTGGTCGACGCGTCGCGCGCTGCGAACTGCCCTTATGAGGTGGTGCTCGTCGCGTCCGACAAGCCGGAGGCGGCCGGCATCGCGTGGGCAAAGGCCGAGGGGATAGCGACATTTGCGCTTTCTCCCCGCGGGTTGGGCAAACCGGCTTATGAGGCGGCGATAGATCGGGCGCTCCGGGACGCCGCGGTTGAGGTCATCGCGCTGGCCGGCTATATGCGGCTTCTCTCCGACGGATTCGTCGCCGCATGGCGCGATCGGATCGTTAATATCCATCCCTCGTTACTCCCCAAATATAAGGGGCTCGATACACATGCGAGAGCGATCGCGGCGGGCGATGCCACCGGAGGATGCTCGGTCCATCTGGTTACCGAGGAACTCGATGGCGGCGTCGTGCTGGGTCAGGCTGAAGTCCCGATTTTGCCAGGCGACGACGCCGGTGCGCTGGCAGATCGCGTGCTGGCCGCGGAACATGCGCTATACCCCAGGACGCTCGCCGAGTTCGTGAAACGATGAACGCCCTGTCGAAAGCAGACATCTAATGAGCCGCGAAACACCGACCGAACGGCGCGAAGCCGCTGAAACGCGTCGCCGCTGGGTGACGCTGGCAGAGGTCCTCGCGGTCGCTGGTGTCCTCATCGCGGCACTCACGCTCTGGAGCAACTGGTCCGAACGCAACGCGGACAAGGCCGAGAAGGCGAGCGCGCGTGCCAGCGAACAGCGCGAAAGCCGACGCTTCGAAATCCGAGCCGTCGCGGCTGAGAATGGCGATTCGCTGATGTTGCTGCGGGACGACAAGCACGATATCCAGACGGCGACGATCGCGTTCCCCTCGGCGCTGAGCGTCGAGCGCAAAGATGCCCTGACGGATCAGATCCAACGTGACTGGTTCGAAAAGGCTTTGCTGAAAGCCACCGATGGGGGCGAGGACGATCAGACCGGGCGGCTGCCGGTCCTGATTGCCGTCACCTATACCGACGGCGATGTCTCGGGTTCGGCAAGCGGCATCTACGACGTAATCTGGCGTACGAAAGCCGGTGTGTTTCCGTTTGGCCGGTCGCTGAAACTGGAAGGCCTGAAGCTCAGGCAACGTGGTGGCGATCAGGCAAAGCTGGACGCGTTATGGACACGCCAACAACGCTAACGAGGCACCTTACCCCTGCGACCGTTAGATTTCACGGGCGTAGACCGGATCAGTGTATGGTGTCGTCCCGATCCTGAAGGGCCGAGTGCCGATCACGGAGAATTGCTGGCGTTCGTAAAATGCGCGGGCGCGGGCGTTCAAGCCCCACACACCCAATAACACACGGGCGTAATCGCGCTCGGCTGCGTCAGCGAGCGCCCGGTCCATCAACGCGGCTCCGAGACCTGATCCGTGCGCCTGCTTCATGAGGTAGATACGGCGCAGTTCGATGTCGCGAGGACCGGTCTCTATCGGAAAGGCAGGCTTCGTGAGCACGGAATAGCCGATCGGCGCATGGCCAGGCTCATATTCCGCAAGCGTCACGATCGTTGCGGGGTCGTCAAGCCAGGCCGCGAAAGTCGCGACGCTGTTGTTCCGGGTACAATGATCAACGATGTCGACGCCCGTAAATGCTGTTGCATAGGCGTCAAGAAATGAGGCGGCTCCGACGAGCGAGAGGGCGGGCGCATCGCCCACCGTCGCGCGTCGCAGCCGCCAGAGCATCAGCCGACGATTTCTTCGGGCTTGAAGAAATAGGCGATCTCGATCTCGGCATTCTCGTCCGAATCCGAACCGTGAACGCTATTCGCTTCGATCGACTCGGCGAGTTCCTTGCGGATCGTGCCGGGCTCGGCGTTCGCCGGGTTGGTCGCGCCCATGATGTCGCGGTTGCGCTGCATCGCGTTCTCGCCTTCGAGAACCTGGACGACGACGGGGCCCGAGATCATGAACGACACGAGCTCACCAAAGAAGGGGCGCTCCTTGTGCACCGCGTAGAAGCCTTCGGCCTGCTCGCGGGTCATCTGGATGCGCTTCGACGCGACGACGCGCAGGCCGGCTTCCTCGAGCATCTTGGTAACCGCACCGGTCAGGTTGCGGCGGGTGGCATCGGGCTTGATGATCGAAAAGGTACGGTTCGCGGCCATGATGGTCACGGGCTCCTGTGTTGGCGGGAATTGGATGCGCGGCGCTTAGGCGCGGATCGGCCCCAAGGCAACGCCTATGCCGTCCAATTTCAGGCAGCCTGCTCCCAGCGACCGGCATCGTTCTGTTTCCAGTACCGGCGCTCGACACCGTCACGATCACCCAGCGCCTTCCATGCCAGCCGCGCCTCGCGAATCGCCTCTTCGTCAAAAACATGGAACACCCGCTCGAAATCGAGCGCCGCGTCCCGCCAGCGACCATCGACGATCGCGACGTTGCGCGCCGCATTGGCCGTCGTCACGTCGCTGGCAATCAGGACGGGCTGTGCCGCGTCGTCACCCGCGCCGATATGCGCATGCGGCAGGAAGCTCTCCGGCGCATAGGACCAGAGGAGCCGATCGAGCGCGACACGCTGCGCCTCGGGTTCGGCGACAATCAAAAGGCGACCGCCGGTCTGCACGACGCGCTCGGCGATTCGCGGAAGGACGCGGTCGAGCGGGGTGGTCAGGTGGTAGAAATCGACCTGCATTATGCTCATCCCCCGAGTTCAGACTGCCGCCCAAGTGCCCCCCCGTCATCCCGACCGCTGCCGGGATGACGGGATAGGTGCCGTTCAGCCTTCGAAATTGTCGGCAACGAATCGGTCGAGCAGGCGCACGCCATAACCGGTCGCGCCCTTATCGTGGTGGGTTCCCGGCTTGTCCGACCAGACCATGCCCGCGATGTCGAGGTGCGCCCATTTCACGCCTTCGTCGACGAAGCGCTTGATGAACTGCGCTGCAGTGATCGACCCTGCGCCGCGCGGGCCGACATTCTTCATGTCCGCGATCGGGGAGTCGATCAGCTTGTCGTAGGCCGGCGACAGCGGGAAGCGCCAAAGTGTGTCGCCACTGGCCGTCCCAGCCGCAAGCAACTGGTCCGCCAGCGCGTCGTCATTGGCGAAGATGCCGCCATTCTCGGTGCCAAGCGCGACAATCATCGCACCCGTCAGCGTCGCGAGATCGACGATCGTCGCAGGCTGATGCGTTTTCTGCACCCAGGTTACGCAGTCGCAGAGTACCAGCCGTCCTTCGGCGTCGGTGTTCAGGACTTCGATCGTCTGTCCCGACATCGACGTGATGACGTCGCTAGGCCGCAGGGCCGCGCCATCGGGCATGTTCTCGACCAGCCCCATCACGCCGACCACATTGGCCTTGGCCTTGCGCGCCGCCAGCGCCTTCATGGCGCCGGCGACGGCCCCTGCCCCGCCCATGTCCCACTTCATGTCTTCCATGCCCGCGCCCGGCTTGATCGAGATACCACCCGAATCGAACGTCACGCCCTTGCCGACAAGGGCAAGCGTCGGGACGTCGGCGGCAGCTCCGTTCCATTTCAGCGCCAACAGACGGGCCTCGCGGCGCGAACCCTGGCTAACGCTGAGCAAAGAACCCATGCCGAGTTCCACCATCTGCGCTTCATCGAGGACAGTGATTTCGAGGCCGAGCCCTTCGACGTCCTTCGTCACCTTCTCGACGAAGCTCTCGGGGTAGACAATGTTCGGCGGCGACGTGACGAGCCACCGCGTCAGGTCCATGCCACCACTCACCGCGGCCTGCTCGGCCCATGCCGCGTCGGTGCCTTCGGGTGCACCGGCGATCGTGAATGTCGTCAAGCTGGGCTTCGACGTCTCGGCAAGCTTGGTGCGATACGTGTCGTAACGCCATGCCCGCTGCAGGCCCGCTGCGGCGAACCGGGCGGCGGCCGCAGCACTCGGGGGCGTCGCGGCGGCACCCAGGTCGATCGTCACCGAGGTGGCGCCCGACGTCAGCAGGCGCGCTGTGACCGCACCGCCAGCTTTCCCCCAATCCGCGTCGCTGCCAGCGCCGACGCCAACGAACAAGACTTGGCGAACAGCGTCCGCGACCGGCACGAAGACCTCGATGATCGCCCCCGCTTCGCCGGTGAACCGCGCAGCGGTCGCCGCCTGCATCGCTACCGCCTCGACGCCATCACCGATCGCGGTCCATCGCGTGTTGGATAGTGCGTCCTTGGCAACGGGCACGGCGAGAATGGCCGCATCGGGCTTGGCGACGGGGGTGAAATCGATCTGCATGGGGACCTCGAAAAACATTGAATAGACTGGGCTAGATGCCCCTAAGCTGATGCTGCGGAGGCGGCAAAGCAAGGTCGCGGCCGATCAAGCCTGTGGATAGCGGTGATCCGACGCACGGCGATTGCAGCAACGCGCGGACGATGCGATAGGCGGCGCGGTATGGCGGCGACCGGCCGCAGTTCCAAAAGGGGTTGGTTCGGATCGTGTTGCGTATCGACCTTATGGCGGGTTGCGCCCTGTCGCTCGCCTTGCTCGCATCGGGACTGCTGCCAGCGTCCGCGCGCGCGCAGGATCTCCAGGCACGTCCGGCAGCGCCGCCCCTTCCGGAACCGCCGACATCGTCGACCCCAACGGACCCGGATCAGGTGCAGTTCAGCGCCAGCGGTCTCGAATATGACACCAACGCCGACGTCGTCACGGCAACTGGCGAAGTCCGCATGTTCCGCCAGGGCGATCGGCTGCGCGCCGACAAAGTGGTGTGGAACCGCAAGACCGGCAAGGTTCTTGCGACGGGTAATATCGCGGTCACCAACCCCCAGGGCGACATTGCCTATGGCGACTCGATCGAGCTGACCGACTCCCTGAAAGACGGCGTCGTCGACAACATGCTCGTCGTGCTCGAACAGGGCGGCAGGCTGGCCGCCAAGCAAGGGACGCGCGAGGCTGATGGCACGGTCGAATTGCGCAGTGCCGCATATACGCCCTGCGCCGTCGTCAACTCGGCCGGGTGCCCCAAGGAGCCGACTTGGAAGATCACCGCGGTCAGCGTCACCTATCGACCCGATCGCAAGCGAATCTATTACGCCGGCGCGCGCCTGCACCTGTTCGGCCTTCCCAGTCTGCCGCTACCCAAATTCTCGAATCCCGTCGGCGGGGGCAGCGACAGCGGGCTGCTATCGCCCAATGGCGGCTATAGCCGGGTCAACGGTTTCGAAGTCAGCATTCCCTATTATGTGAAGCTCGCGCCTAACCAAGGCCTGGTCGTCACGCCGCACCTCTACACCAGCGTCCTACCGATGCTCCAGGCTGACTATTCCGCGCTCAGCACCAGGGGCGCGTTCAGCCTGCGCGCCTATGCGACCGAAAGCCGCCGAAGCGACGATCTGACCACGGCAAATTCGGCGGACACCAGCATGGCGTTCCGCGGCTACCTCGACGGCATGGCACGCTATCAGCTGACACCCAACTGGAGTGTTAGCGGCTCGCTCCGCCTGACGACCGACCGGACATTCCTGCGGCGCTACGACATCTCGCGCGACGACCGGTTGCGCAGCACGGCCAGCCTCGAGCGGATCGACGACAGCAGCTATTTCGCGCTGACCGGCTGGTACGTCCAGACGCTGCGCGTCAATGACAGCCAGGGTCAGCAGCCGATCGCGCTTCCCGAGATCGACTATCGCAAGCGCTTCGACGATGGACTGGTCGGGGGCCGCGTCCAGCTCCAGCTCAACACGCTCGCGCTGACACGCACCGACGGACAGGACACGCAGCGCGCGTTCGCCAGCGCGCAATGGGATCTTCGGCGTCTGACGAACTGGGGTCAGGAAGTTACCTTCACGGCATTCGCCCGCGCCGATGCCTATAACACGAACAACACCGACGCGACCTCGATCGTCAGTTATCGCGGACTCGAAGGGTTTCACAAGCGGGCGATCGGCGCAGCGGCCGTCGACGTGAAATGGCCGTTCATCGGCACGTTCCTCGGCGGCACGCAGCGGTTCACGCCGCGTGTCCAGCTCGTCGCCGCACCGAGCATTGCCAACACGCGCATCCCCAACGAGGATTCGCGCGCCGTCGACCTCGATGATACCAACCTGTTCGCACTGAACCGGTTTGCCGGGTATGACCGGTTCGAGGATTCCTCGCGCGCTACCTATGGTGGCGAGTGGGCACTCGACCTTCCGGGAATCGCGTTCACGACGAATATCGGACAGAGCTATCGCCTTGGTACGCGGCCGACGATCCTGCCCGACGGTACCGGGCTCAGCGACCGGTTCTCCGATATTGTCGGCCGCAGCGAATTGCGATTTCGCGACTTTGTCTCGGTGGTGCACCGCTACCGGCTCGACAAGGACAGCCTGGCGATCCGCCGCAACGAGATCGACGCCACGATCGGGTCGCGCGCGACTTACGTGCTCGTCGGCTATCTAAAGCTCAACCGCAACATCGACGCCGCGATCGAGGATTTGCGCGACCGAGAGGAAATCCGCGTCGCCGGCCGTGTCCAGTTTGCCCGGTTCTGGTCGGCCTTCGGATCGGGAGTCGTCGATTTGACGAACAAGTCGGAAGATCCGCTGTCGGTCAGCGACGGTTTCAGCCCGATCCGCCACCGTGTCGGCGTTCAGTATGAAGACGATTGCCTGCGGCTTGGCGCGACGTGGCGGCGGACGTACAACGATACCGGTGATGCGCGGAAGGGGAACAGTTTCTTGCTGACGCTGGCCTTCACCAATCTTGGCCGCTAAGCCCGCATTCAGCTAAGCCAGGGTAGGCCGCGCGGCACGTGCGATGATACGCGATGATGGGATACCGACACCTTGAAGCATGATGTTCGACTGACGGCGCGTGGTGGCCGCGTAATCGGCGCTGTGGTCCTTGCCGCATTGACCGCAAGCGCAATTGCCCAGACCGCGCCAACGCCCGCGCCCGCTGGAGGATCCGGGCAGACCGTGTCCGATCAGAGCGTGCCCGACAATACCGGGCTTAATCTGCCGACGAATCTTCAGATCTTCGGCAAGGTTGATCCGAACGTCCGCAAGCCGACGGCGATCGTCAACGACTCCGTGATCACCGGCACCGACGTCGATCAGCGCGTCGCCTTGATCGCGATGGCCAACGAGGGCGCCAAGCTCTCGCCCGAAGACCGCGACCGGTTGAAGCTTCAGGTCCTGCGGCAGCTGATCGACGAGACGTTGCAGATCCAGGAGGCGAAGACCGCCGACATCACGATCACGCCTGCCGAACTCACGCAGAGCTATGACGCGGTGTCGAAGCGGTTCAACCGGACCCCTGCCACCATGGCGGCCTATCTGCGGCAGACCGGCTCGTCGGATCGCTCGCTCAAGCGTCAGATCGAAGGCGAACTGGCCTGGCAGCGCTATCTGCGGCGCCGCGTCGAGCCCTTCGTCAACGTCGGCGACGAGGAGGTCAAAGGCATCATCGACCGTCTCGAGGCGGCCAAGGGTACGGACGAGTTCAACCTGAAGGAAATCTACCTCGCCGGGAATGCGACGAACGGGCAACAGGTCTATGCCAATGCCCGCCAGCTGATCCAGGAAATCCAGAAGGGCACGCAGCCGTTCGAGTCCTATGCGCGGCAATTCTCCGAGGCGTCGACCCGCGCGGTCGGCGGCGATCTCGGCTGGGTTCGTGCATCGACGCTGCCGCCGGAGCTCGCCCAGGCGACGCAGTCGATGCAGGTCGGCCAGGTGGCCGGTCCGATCGAGGTGTCGGGCGGCTATTCCATCCTGTACCTTACCGACAAGCGCCAGGTGCTGACCGCCGACCCACGCGACGCGCGGCTCAGCCTGAAGCAGCTGACGTTGCGCTTCCCGCCCAATACCTCGCAGGCGCAGGCCGCGGCTCGCGCCGAGGCGTTCGCTAGAGCGACGAAGGATCTGCGCGGGTGCGGCACCGTCGAAAAGGTCGCCGCGGGCATCGGCGCGGATGTTGTCGACAATGATACGGTCCGGATCCGCGATCTTCCGCCGCAGCTTCAGGAAGTGATGCTCAAGTTGCAGGTCGGCGAATCGAGCCCGCCGTTTGGGTCCGCCGAACAGGGCGTACGTGCCCTCGTCCTGTGCGGACGCGACGATCCGCAGTCAGGCAATCTGCCGAGTTCGGAACAGATCCAGGGACAGCTCGAGCAGCAGCGCGTCAATCTGCGGGCCCAGCAGAAACTGCGCGATCTGCGTCGTGACGCCGTCGTCGAATATCGCTGATCCTGACATGCCGCAGTCGCGCCCCCTCGCCGTCTCGATGGGCGACCCTGCGGGGATCGGACCTGAAATCATCGCCAAGGCTTGGGCCGCGCGTGTTGCGCACGACCTGCCCCCGTTCGTTGCGATCGGCGACATCCGGGCGATCGAGCGGGTCTGGTCCGGGCCCGTGGTCCGGATCGCTGATTCTACCGAAACGGCCACGGTATTCGCCGGTGCGCTGCCGGTGCTGAGCGTCGAAGACGCGGGCGAGATCGTGCCCGGGAATCCGGATGTCGAGGGCGCCCGTTGCGCCTTGCATGCGCTCGAGCTTGCGGTGGGACTGGTCAAGACCGGAGCAGCACGCGCACTGGTCACGGGGCCGGTATCGAAGGCAAAGCTTTATGCGATTGGCTTCACCCATCCCGGGCAGACGGAGTTCGTCGCTGAACGGTTCGGCGTCGCGGGCGAGAATGCCGTGATGATGCTTGCCGGCCCGTCACTCCGTGTCGTGCCGATCACAACGCATGTACCGCTCAGCGACGTCGCGTCCCTGCTGTCGGTCGATTTGATCGTCGCAAAGGGGCGGGCAACGGCTCGTGGGTTGACGCGGAATTTCGGGATCGCGGCCCCGAGGCTCGCCTTTGCCGGGTTCAATCCGCATGCGGGCGAACAGGGCGCGCTCGGTCGTGAGGAGATTGATATCATCGCCCCGGCGATCGAGCTGCTGCGCGCGGAGGGCATCGATGCGACCGGGCCTTTTGCGGCAGATACCTTGTTCCACCCGCGCGCGCGCGCAACCTATGACGCGGTACTTTGCTGCTATCATGACCAGGCGCTCGTGCCGCTCAAGACCATCCATTTTGACGAAGGCGTCAACATCACGCTCGGGCTGCCTATCGTGCGTACGTCGCCTGACCACGGCACGGCATTCCCGATCGCCGGTAAAAACCTCGCCGAACCGGGTGCCATGATCGCGGCGATCGCGATGGCCGGCCAGGCATCCGATCGGCGTGCCGCGCAAAGCGCCGAAAGTCGATGATCGCCCCGGCAACGGCCCTCCCCCCGCTGCGCGAGGTGATCGCGCGGCATGGCCTCAATGCCAGCAAGGCGCTGGGGCAGAATTTCCTGTTCGACGGGCAATTGCTGGCGCGCATCGCCGCTGTGCCGGGTGACCTGCACGACGCTGAAGTCCTCGAGGTCGGCCCAGGTCCCGGTGGACTGACCCGCGCTTTGCTTGCGGCGGGTGCGCGCGTGACGGCGATCGAGCGGGATCACCGCTGTATCCCGGCGCTAGCCGAACTGGGCGACGCGTTCCCGGGGCAGTTGACGGTCATCGAGGGCGATGCGCTGGCGATCGACGCACCGGCGTTGTTCAAGACAAAGCCACACATCGTCTCCAACCTGCCCTATAATGTCGGTACCGCCTTGCTGGTCGGCTGGCTGTCGGCGGACTGGGTGCCATGGTGGCAATCGCTGACGCTGATGTTCCAGAAGGAGGTCGCTGAACGGATTGTCGCGACCACCAATAGCGACCATTACGGACGTCTGGCGGTGCTGGCACAATGGCGAAGCGCGTCGCGGATCGCGATGCCGGTCCACAGGTCGGCCTTCACGCCGCCTCCCAAGGTCATGTCCGCGGTCGTCCACATCACGCCACATGCTGCGCCCGAGGGTGTCGACTTCGCCCTGCTCGAACGGCTGACCGGCGCCGCCTTTGGCCAGCGTCGCAAGATGCTCCGCCAGAGCCTGAAGTCGGTGCCTGGTGCTCTCGATGCGCTGGAGCGGATCGGGATCGATGGGACGCGACGCGCGGAGACCTTGTCGGTGCTGGATTTCGTGGCACTGGCGCGCGCTGCGAAGACACGGCCGCTCACCGTCAGCGGCTGAGGTCGTTCCGCTCAGTCCTTGGCGGGGGTCGCGGGCTTTACGACCTGCGCAGTCGTGATGGGCGGCCCCTTGGCGATGATCGCGGCAAGCTGCACGGCTTCGGGACACTGACCCTTGCAGATGGTGCGGATCTTGGCGAGGTTGTCGCGGGCCCGGACGACCGCGCCCTTCATCACCAACGCACTGCCCTGCCCCTGCAACGCGGTGACGTCGTTGGGCTCGAGCAACAGCGCCTCGCGGTAAAGGCGGATCGCCTTGCCCGGCAGTTCGCGTGCCTCTGCGACCCTGCCCAGTTCGACGAACGCCGCGCGATTGCGCGGATCCACCGCGACCGCGGTTTCGAGCATGTCGGTCGCACCGTCGAGATTGCCGGCCGCCTTCAGGCTGCGCCCCTGTGCGAGCAGTTGCAACGACCGCGCATCAATCTGCGTATCGGGCCGTTGGCCGCTCAGCGACGTCGATACGGACACGACCGTCAGCGCGGCGGCAACGGCAACGGTCGAAAAACGCATGATGGTCTCCAGGCGGGGCACAGCGGATTTGGCTAGCATGGGCTGATAAGGCGCGCGACAAAAAATCCGTCGGTGCCGTCGCGGCCGGGCTCGAGGCGAACCCCGTGGCCATGGACAGCGCCTGCGGGCAACGACAGCGGCGCGGTCGTCCAGCCGGGATGCGCGCCCAGGAACCACGCAACCTGGTCCGTGCCTTCTGCATCGAGCAGCGAACAGACGATATATACCAATGCACCGCCCGGTTTCACCAGCGTTGCCGCGACCGACAGGACCTGCTGTTGGGTCGACTGCAATCTGGACACGCGGTCGGGCGTCAGGCGCCAGCGCGCCTCGGGATTGCGTCGCCACGTGCCTGTTCCCGAACAAGGCGCATCGACGAGCACGCCGTCCGCGCGGCCCGCCCATTCACTCAACGCCTCGATCTCGCGGGTCGGGTTGAGCAACTGCGTCTCGATGATCGCGGCGCCCGCGCGGGTCGCGCGCGGCGCCAGCCGTGACAGCCGGTTACGATCGGTATCGCAGGCCAGGACGGTACCCGTGTTCGCCATCATCGCGGCGAGCGCGAGCGTCTTGCCGCCAGCGCCCGCGCACAGGTCGACGATCCTTTGGCCGGCCTTGGCCTGCATCGCGAGCCCGACGATCTGGCTGCCCTCGTCCTGGACTTCCAGCGCACCCTCATTGAACAGCGCCAATGCCTCGACATTCGTGCCGGTCGGCAGCCGGATGCCGTCGGGAGCGTGCGGTGTCGCCTCGGCCTCGGGCAATGCGGCGAGCACGGCGGGACGATCCGCGACGAGCGTGTTGACGCGCAGGTCGAGCGTCGCACGCCCGGCAAGATCGGTGAGCGCCGCGCCATCGAGTCCCGATGCCCGCAACGCCTTGGTCAGCCATTGCGGCGCGACGCCGGCGCGTGCGCGCGGTTCATCCTTGCCGATCGGCGCTGGTGCATGGGTCGAGCCGTCGAAGGTCGCGGCCAGCGCGGGGTCAGCATCGGCTACCAGCAGCATCGCGGCACGACCGTTCTCGGGTCGATCTCCTGCCTTGCGGATCGCCGCATAGACGAGCTCACGCACGGCGCGACGGTCCTTCGACCCAGCATAACGACGCGTGGCGAAGTAGCGGGCGATGAGCGTGTCGGCTGCCGCGCCACTCTCGCGGGCAGCGGCAATGATCTGGTCGAGCAGTTCGATCGCGGCCTGCGTCCGTGCCGACGGGGTCAAGGCCGGCCTCCCGGGATTGCGCAATATCGGGCAGTGATTTGGTAGGGGATCATCATCATCCCCTGTCCCTACCCCCTCCCGGACGCAGAAGGGAATGATTTCAGGTATCCGCTTGCCACATTCCCGGCCGGCGGGCCCTCCCGATCCCGTTGCGGCATCGGGAGGCGTCGATGCTAGCGCGTCGGGTAGTTCGGGGCCTCGCGCGTGATCGTGACGTCGTGGACATGGCTCTCCATCAGGCCGGCACCGGTGATCTGGACGAATTCCGCGCGTGCCTGCAGATCCGGAATCGTTGCCGACCCTGTATAGCCCATCGCCGCCTTGATCCCGCCGACGAGTTGGTGGACGACATCGCGTGCCGGGCCCTTATACGCAACCTGCCCCTCGATGCCCTCGGGCACGAGCTTCAACTGGTCCTTGATATCGCCCTGGAAGTAGCGATCCGCGGACCCGCGGCCCATCGCACCGACCGAGCCCATGCCACGATAGGATTTATACGCGCGCCCCTGATACAGGAATGTCTCGCCCGGCGCCTCGTCCGTCCCGGCAAGCAGCGATCCGATCATCACGGTCGATGCGCCTGCAGCCAGCGCCTTGGCCATGTCGCCCGACGTGCGGATACCGCCATCCGCGATCACCGGTACGCCGGCCTTGTGGCCGGCCTCGGCGCAATCCATCACGGCCGTTAGCTGCGGCACGCCCACGCCAGCGACCACCCGCGTGGTGCAGATCGACCCTGGACCGATGCCGACCTTGATGCCGTCCGCGCCCGCGTCGATAAGCGCACGGGTGGCGTCGCCCGTCGCGACGTTCCCGGCCACGACCTGCACCGAGTTGGACAGCTTCTTGACCCGCTCAACGGCACGCCCGACGTCGCGATTATGCCCATGTGCCGTGTCGATCACGATCAGGTCGCATCCGGCGTCGACCAGCTGTTCCGTGCGATCGAAGCCTTTGTCGCCGACGGTCGTCGCCGCAGCGACACGCAGGCGACCCGCTTCGTCCTTGGTCGCGTCAGGGAACATGACGGCCTTTTCGATATCCTTGACCGTGATGAGGCCGACGCAACGATACTCGGCATCGACGACCAGCAGCTTTTCGATGCGACGCTGGTGCAGCAGCCGGCGCGCTTCCTCCTTGCCGACCTCGGTCGATACAGTCGCAAGATTCTCGTGCGTCATAAGCTCGCTGACCGGCTGCTGCGGGTTACCGGCGAAGCGAACGTCGCGATTGGTCAGGATTCCGACTAGCTTGCCATTCGACTCGACGACCGGAATGCCGCTAATCCGATGGCCGGCCATCAACGCCTGCGCTTCGCCTAGAGTGGCGGTCGGCTTGATCGTGATCGGGTTGACCACCATCCCCGATTCGAACCGCTTGACCTGACGGACCGCGACAACCTGTTCCTCGATCGTCAGGTTACGGTGTAGCACGCCGATGCCGCCGAGCTGCGCCATGACGATCGCCATGTCCGCTTCGGTCACAGTGTCCATCGCGGAGGACAGGATCGGAATGTTGAGGGCTATCCCCCGCGTTACCTGGGTCCGCGTGTCCGCCTGGCTTGGCAGCACGTCCGATCCCCCCGGATACAGTAGGACGTCGTCGAAAGTGAGGCCGAGGCGGATATCCATGAAAGCTGCCGATCCTGGGTGTGGGGTGGCGCGCCATGTAACCAAAGCGGGCGCGTACGGCTAGGCCCCTCTGCGAACGGCGTGCTATAGCCGGGCACTACACGCATGGGGGATATTCCGATGGGGTTGATTGTCGCCGGGCTCGCAGTGGCGCTGGTGCTGTTCTATTTGATGACCAGTATCAAGATCGTACGGCAGGGCTATCAATACACGATCGAGCATTTCGGAAGGTTCACCACGGTCGCAAGGCCCGGCTTCAATTTCTATCCGGCGTTTTTCTACCGTGTCGGGCGGAAGGTGAACATGATGGAACAGGTGATCGATATTCCCGGGCAGGAGATCATCACCAAGGACAATGCGATGATATCGACCGACGGGGTCGTGTTCTTCCAGGTGCTGGATTCGGCCAAGGCCGCCTATGAGGTGTCGGACCTGTATCAGGCGCTGCTGCAGCTCACGACGACAAATCTTCGCACAGTGATGGGCTCGATGGATCTCGACGAGACGTTGAGCAAGCGCGACGAGATCAATGCGCGATTGCTGAGCGTCGTCGACCACGCAACGACGCCCTGGGGGGTCAAGATCACCCGGGTGGAGATCAAGGACATTCGTCCGCCCGCCGACATCGTCAACGCCATGGGCCGCCAGATGAAGGCCGAGCGCGAGAAGCGCGCAAACATTCTGGACGCGGAAGGCTCACGCGCCTCGGAAATCCTCCGGGCAGAGGGCCAGAAGCAGGCACGGATCCTCGAATCGGAGGGCCGCAAGGAATCGGCCTTTCGTGATGCCGAGGCGCGCGAGCGCGCGGCCGTTGCCGAAGCGTCGGCCACCCGGGCGGTGTCGCAGGCGATCGAGGAGGGCGGCGCGCAGGCGATCAACTATTTCATTGCGCAAAAATATGTCGAGGCAATCGGCAAATTCGCCACGTCGCCCAATGCGAAGACGATCCTGTTTCCCGTCGAGGCGACCCAGTTGATGGGAACGCTGGGTGGCATTGGCGAGATTGCGAAGGATGCCCTGCGCGACACGGTGCCGACAGCCGCCCCGGCAGCGAAGCCGTCACCCAGGGGACCATTTGAACTCTCGAACACCAACGAGGTGCCGAAAAGCTGATGTATGGAATCGGACCGGCCGTTGCATGGCTGATCGCTGCGCTGGTGTTGGGGATCGCGGAATTGGCTGTTCCGGGCGTTTTCCTGGTCTTTCTGGCGATCGCCGCAGCGTTCACCGGGGTGATGGCGCTCGCGCTGCCGGACCTGCCGGTCGCCGTACAGCTTGTAGCCTTCGCGGTCTGGAGTGTGGTCGCGGTCACGATCGGCAAACGATGGTATCGTGACTATCCGGTCGAGGGCGGGGATCCGCTGCTTAACGACCGCGCGGCGCGATTGATCGGCCAGATCGTGATCGTCGAGACGGCGCTCGTTGGTGGCCAAGGCCGTGTTCTCGTCGGTGACGGCAGCTGGCCCGCACGCGGGCCCGACGCGGCGGTCGGCACGCGGGTCAGGATCGTCGCGGTGATGGACGGCGCGGTGGCTGTGGAACCTCAGTAGACGGGCGTCGCAACGTCTCGGACGGCCCGTTTAATGTCGATGGCGGGACCGAGAAGGGCTCGACGCCCCATCCCGGTCCGGCACCCGCGAACCTACCGGGCCGCTCGGTTTGTCACGCAGCTTCGGTCACCTTCGGCGCCGCCTGCATTACGCTGGCATCGACATGCTCTGAGAACTGCGCGAAATTCTCGACGAACAGATCGACCAGCTTTGCCGCTGTCGCGTCATAGGCATCGGTATCTGCCCATGTCGTCCGCGGATCGAGGATGGCGTCGTCGACGCCCTGTACGCTAACCGGAACCTGAAACCCAAAGTTAGGGTCCGTACGAAATTCGGCAGTCTTCAGACTGCCGTCCAGCGCAGCGTTCAGAAGCGCACGCGTAGCCTTGATCGGCATCCGGCTGCCGACACCATATTTGCCCCCGGTCCAACCCGTATTCACCAGCCAGCAGTCGACCCCGCCGCGGGCGATCCGCGCTTTCAGGAGATTACCATAAACTGAGGGATGCCGCGGCATGAACGGAGCGCCGAAACAGGTCGAGAACGTCGCATCGGGCTCGGTCACGCCGATCTCGGTGCCGGCGACGCGGGCCGTATAGCCTGACAGAAAGTGGTACATCGCCTGATCCGGCGTCAGTTTGGCAATCGGCGGGAGCACACCATAGGCATCGGCGGTCAACATCACGATGTTCCGCGGAACCGGACCCATATTGTCCGCCGAGCTGTTGGGAATGAAGTCGATCGGATAGGCGCCCCGGCTATTTTCCGCGAGCGTGTGATCGTCAAGATCAAGCAGGCGCGTGGTGGGATCCATCACGACATTCTCGAGAACCGTTCCGAACCGCTTCGTCGTCGCGAAGATCTCGGGCTCGGCATCGGCCGACAAACGGATCATCTTGGCGTAGCAGCCACCTTCGAAGTTGAAGACGGCGGTATCGGACCAGCCATGCTCATCGTCGCCGATCAGCGTTCGGCTGGCATCGGCACTCAAGGTCGTCTTGCCGGTGCCAGAAAGCCCGAAGAACACCGCGGTATCGCCGTTTGCGCCCATGTTTGCCGAACAATGCATCGGCATCACCCCGGCCGGCGGCAGGAGGTAGTTGAGCAGGCCGAAGACCGACTTTTTCATCTCCCCGGCATATTTCGTACCCCCGATAAGGATGAGCCGATCGGTGAAATTGACCGCGATGACGGTTTCGCTGCGGCAACCATGCCGCGCGGGATCGGCCTGGAAGCTGGGCAGATCGATGATCGTATAGTCGGCTTGAAAGCCTTTCAGCGCTGGCGCTTCCGGACGGACAAGCATCGTCCGGATGAAGAGATTGTGCCAGGCGAGTTCCGTGACGACGCGAACATTCACCCGGTGATCGGGTTGCGATCCGCCATATAGGTCCTGAACGAACAGCGTATTCTTCTGCGCCAGCGCGGCGTAGAAATCTGCCTTCAGTGCGGCAAAGTGCGCCGCAGCCATCGGCTTGTTGCTCTTGCCCCACCAGACGGTCGCGTCGGTTTCCGCGTCGCGGACGATGAACTTGTCCTGAGCCGAACGTCCGGTATGGGCGCCCGTTTCGACGACCAGGGGCCCGTCGGCGGACAGACGCCCCTCACCCCGGTCGAGCGCGGCTTCGACCAGCTGCGCGGTCACCAGATTCCAGTGCACCTCCGCATGTGTTTCAATTCCCTGCGCATCGAGCCCTGAGGCAGGGGTTCGCAAATCGGACACGGCATCTCTCCATAAGACACTTGCGCATACGTATGTATGTCGTTGAGTCTCGATCTAGGCGGGCCTGTGATCCGGGTCAATTCGACCGGAGGGCGTGCAACTCACGCCGCGGTCTGGTGTACCCCGGTTGAGTACGCTAGCACTTTGCCCTACGCAGCCCGAGATTTATCCCGGCGGGCGCCAAGAAGATGACAGCCAGACCATGACGGCAACGATCGCGCTCGTCGATGACGACCGAAACATCCTGACGTCCGTGTCGATCGCCCTTCAGACCGAAGGGTTTGTCACGCGGGTCTATTCGGATGGCGAGACCGCGCTGAAGGCCTTGACGGACAATCCCCCCGATCTGGCGATCTTCGACATCAAGATGCCCCGTATGGATGGTCTGGAACTGTTGCGGCGGCTGCGCGAAAAGAGCCAGATTCCTGTCATCTTCCTGACCAGCAAGGACGACGAGCTCGACGAGGCGCTTGGTCTTGCGATGGGGGCGGACGACTATATCGCGAAGCCGTTCTCGCAGCGGTTGCTGATTGCGCGGGTCCGGGCGATCCTGCGGCGCGCGGAACTGACCCGGTCGCCTGGCACGGAGACGGAGGCCGAGGCGGCCGGGCCGCTCGACCGGGGACGGCTCAGCATGGACCCGGCGCGCCACCGGACCCTATGGGCAGGCGAGCCCGTGACGCTGACGGTGACGGAATTCATGATCCTCGAAACGCTCGCGCAGCGGCCGGGTATCGTCAAGACGCGCAACCAGTTGATGGACGCCGCCTATCAGGACGACATCTATGTCGACGACCGGACGATCGACAGCCACATAAAGCGGCTTCGTCGCAAGTTCCGACAGGTCGATCCAGATTTCGACGCGATCGAAACGCTGTATGGGGCAGGCTATCGGTTCTCCGAAGATTAGCATGGGACGGAGCGATCCGGGCGACGACGTGGGCGATCGTACCGAGGATGACGGTCGCGACCTGACATTACGCTGGTCCGGTCAGATTTCGCTTACGCGGCGCATCCTCGCCGTCAATATCTTTGCGCTCCTGCTGCTCGCAGGCGGCTTTTTCTACCTCGATTCCTATCGCAGCCGGATCGTCGACAGCCGCGTCGCGCAGGCCGCACGCGAGGCGCGGCTGATTGGCGAGGCGATCGCCGCAGTCGATCCGGCGCTGCGTGAGCCGCTCATCGTTCGGCTGGCGCAGGATACGGGCTCGCAGATCCGGGTCTTCGACCGCAACGGGCAGATCATCAAGGACAGTCGCGCACTGGGGCTGCGCAGTTTCGTGCTGCACGACCCGGACAAGGAAGACTGGGGGCAGGATGCCGCGCGCTTTCTCGACGCGGTCATCGACGTGGTCGTGATGGCGCCCCGCGCACCGCTTTACCGCGAACGCGGCCCGCGGCAACGCTGGCCCGACGTCGAGGACGTGCGGCTGCGGCATGGGATCTCCACGACGGTCTGGCGCGCGCCCGACCGCACCCCGGTGATAACGGCGGCAGCCCGAGTGCCGGGCGGCGGCGTGGTGATGACCACGGTGAACGCACGCGATATCACGCGCACCGTCCGTATCGAACGCTTCCGCCTGAGCATGGTGCTGTTGTTGGTCTCGATCGTCTCCGTGCTGCTGTCGCTATTCCTTGCACGAACGATCGTCCGCCCCCTCCGCCGTCTGGCACGAGCGGCGGTACGGGTACGGCTCGGACGCGCGCGCGAGGTCGTTGTCCCTCGACTGCCGTCGCGCCGGGATGAATTGGGGATGCTCGCCCGCGCGCTGTCGGACATGAGCCTGGCGCTCAGGGCTCGCATCGACGCGACCGAAGCCTTCGCTGCCGATGTTACGCATGAAATGAAGAACCCGCTGGCGTCGTTACGGTCTGCGGTGGAAGGGCTGTCACGCGTGCAGGATCCCGCCCTCAAGGAGCAGCTGATGGCGATCGTGCGAGACGATGTCCATCGACTAGATCGGCTGATCTCCGACATCTCCGACGCGTCGCGACTGGACGCACAGCTCAGCCGGGCAAAGTTCGAACCGATCGACATGGTCAGCCTGATCGACGGCTTGCTGTCGCAGCGCCTCGCTCGCGACGTCGAACGTGAAATCCGTTTTCGCTTCGATCGCAGCGACGATGGCCCGTTCGTCGTGCTCGGCGAAGGCGCCCGGCTTGAGCGTGTGATCGAGAACCTGATCGATAACGCGGTATCCTTCTCGCCCGACCGCGGCCTGATCACGTTGTCCGCAATGCGCGGCGCGCACGAGGTCGTCCTTCGTGTCGAGGATGAGGGCCCGGGCGTCCCTCCAGACGCACGCGATGCGATCTTTCGCCGCTTCCACTCGGTCAGACCTGACGGCGAGGCCTTCGGGCGTCACTCCGGATTGGGACTCGCCATTGCGCGTACCATCGTCGAGGGGCATCAGGGCACGATCACCGTAGAATCGCGCGAGGATCGGCTGGGCGGTGCCCGGTTCGTAATCCATCTGCCGCTGTACGCACGATGAGGGAGCTCTAGTTCTGTCTGTCCTCTCGTCCGATCGCCTGCATGCGACGACCGTCTCGATCGGCGGCCAGGGCGTCCTGCTGGAAGGACCTTCCGGCATCGGCAAGTCCGACCTCGCCCTTCGCCTGATCGACCGCGGCGCAATGCTGGTCAGCGACGACCAGACCATCGTGGTGCGCTCGGGTGCCCGGTTGCTGGCACACCCACCCGCTTCCATCGCAGGCCGGATCGAGGTTCGGGGTCTGGGCATTATCGCCATGCCCTATGTTGTCGACATACCCATCGCCCTGCTCGTACGGCTAGGTGGACAGGTTCCGAGGATGCCCGAGCGAGAGGCACGGCGGATCGCCGGCGTCGACATCCCGGTCCTCCTGCTCGAACCACTCCAGGCGTCCGCTCCACTGAAGGTTGAATTGGCTCTGACACACGGAATTCTCGCCGCATGACGCGCCAATCAAAGCCGATCCTGCTGATCACCGGCATGTCGGGCGCGGGCAAATCGACCGTTCTCAAGACGCTTGAGGATCTGGGCTGGGAGATCGTCGACAACCTGCCGCTGATGCTGCTCGATCGGCTGCTAGATACGCCGCGCGCAAAGGGACAAATGGATGATTCCACCCCCCTGGCGATTGGTATTGGCTCGCAAACGCGCGATTTTGATGCCGATCGCATCATCGGGCGTATCCGCGATCTGCGCGATCGGCACGATCTGGAAATCGGGACGCTGTTTCTCGACTGCTCGGGGGTAGAACTCGAGCGACGCTATTCGGAGACGCGGCGACGTCATCCGCTCGCGCCCGATCGCCCCGCGGGCGACGGGATCGCGCGCGAGCGTGAAATGCTTCGGCCGCTGCGCGACTGGGCGAACCGGTTGATCGACACGACCACATTGGCGGCCAACGAACTGGCGCAACAGATCCGCCACAGCTTCGCGCAGGACGATCAGGGTGCTCCGACGCTGTCGATCCAGTCGTTCGGCTTCGCTCGCGGGCTACCCCGCAACGCCGACCTCGTCTTCGACATGCGGTTTCTGCGAAATCCGCATTGGGATCCGCGGCTGCGTCCTGGGACCGGACTGGATCTCGAGGTTGCGCAATATGTCATGGCCGATCCGGCCTATGAAGCCGCTGTCAGCCGCATCGAGGATCTGCTGCTCCTGTTGCTGCCGCGCTACAAGGCGGAGGGCAAGTCCTATGTCAGCGTTGCGATCGGGTGTACCGGAGGGAGACACCGGTCGGTTCATGTTGCCGAACGGATCGCCGGACGGTTGCGCGCAGAGGGTTTTTCGCCCACGGTAAACCATCGCGACCTGGGGGCCGCGCCGCAGGACTCGCTTGAGGGACCACCGGTCGGCTTATGAGTATGAAGCGTCTGATATGATCGGCCTAGTTTTGGTGACCCACGGGCGGCTCGCCGACGAGTTCGTGACCGCAATGGTCCATGTCGTCGGCCCGCAGGAACGTGTCGCGGCAATCGCGATCGGCCCGGATGACGATATGGAGGAACGCCGCGCGGATATTGCGACGGCGATCGCCGAAGTCGATGCGGGACGCGGCGTGATCGTCCTTACCGATCTGTTCGGCGGTACCCCGTCCAACCTTGCCATCTCCCTGATGGAGCGGGGCCGGGTGGAGGTGATCGCGGGAATGAACCTACCGATGCTGATCCGGCTGGGGTCGGCGCGCAAGGCGATGACGGTCGTGGCGGCGGTCGCTGCCGCGCGTGAAGCCGGCCGGAAATATATATCCGTCGCATCCGAGGTTCTCGGCGAGGCGGCAGCGTGACCGCGGTTGCGCGCACTGTCCTGATCACCAACCGCCGGGGATTGCATGCCCGGGCGAGCGCGAAGTTCGTTACGCTCGCCTCCTCGCAGCCCTGCGATGTGCTGGTCGAAAAGGACGGCGCGGGCAGCGTGACGGGAACGTCGATCATGGGGCTGATGATGCTCGGGGCCGCGATGGGCGATTCGATCGTCATATCGGCGACGGGCGATGGCGCGGATGAAACCGTCGCCCGGCTGGTCGAACTTGTCGAAGCCAAGTTCGGCGAGGATTGAGCCCCCTTCCCCGCAGCGCTTGCCGCGGCGGGTAGCGGCGGGCATGAGCAGCGCGTGCTGACCAACCTCCCCTGTTTCCGCGCGCCGAAGGGCCGATAAATGCCTCGCGAAATTACCGCCTTCTCGAACCCGTTGATCAAATATGTCCGCGATCTTCGCGACAAGCGACATCGCAAGGCTGCACGCCAGTTCCTTGCGGAGGGATTGCGGATCTTGACCGAGGCACGCGAGACCGGCCGGCTGCCCCGCACGCTCTTCTACGCTGCGGCGAGTGCCAACCACCCGCTGGTCCATGCGCTGTCGATGGATGTCGAGGAGGCGGGTGGCGAATCGATCCAGACGACGCCAGACATCCTGTCGAAGCTGTCGGGCAAGGACAATCCGCAGGCGGTGGTCGGCGTGTTCGATGAGTTCGACGCGGCACTCGAGGATCTGGACCGGACCAGTGCAGGGATCTGGCTGGTAGCCGAGCGGCTGCGAGATCCGGGCAATCTCGGCACGATTTTGCGGACCGGCGATGCCGTCGGCGCGGGCGGGCTGATCCTGATCGGCGAGTCGGTCGATCCGTTCTCGGTCGAGGCGGTGCGGGCGAGCATGGGGGCGCTGTTCACCATTCCGGTCGTCAAGACCGAGTGGGCGCCGTTCGAGGCCTGGCTCCGCAGCGGTCCCGGGCAGCTGGTCGGGCTAAGCCTCGACACCGAGACCGATTACCGGGCGGCGTCGTACAGCGCCCCGACCTTCTTGCTGACCGGCAACGAGGCGCAGGGCATGCCGGCGGAGATGGCCGAAGGCTGCGACACGCTGGTCAAGATTCCGATGCTGGGCAAGGCCGACAGCCTCAACGCCGCGGTCGCCACCGCGGTGATGGCCTATGAGGTTCTTGCCCAACAGCGTTGAAAACGCGGGTTAAACGTCCGCGGTCTCCGGTTTCTCGATCAATGCCGGCCCCTCGCCCAACGCCAGCGCGTCGATCGACGACACGTCCTCGAGATCGCGCGCGCCGGTCTCGATATTGAGGTCGCGGAACTTGCGGCCGGTGACCATCAGGCGGCCGTTGAACGAGTTGGTAAAGCCGTTGAAGTTCTTCACCGCGCTGTTCAGACCGACCCCGACCTTGCGCAGATCGTCGGCGACCTTGGCCAGCCGGTCGTGCATCTCCTTGCCAAGTTCGCCGATCTTGCGTGCCTCGTTGGCGAGCTTTTCTTGCCGCCAGACCGCAGCGACGGTCCGCGCGATCGCAATCAGATTGGTAGGAGTGGCGAGCAAGACCCTCTTTTCAAACGCGAAATCCCACAGCGTCGGATCATGTTCGAGCGCGGCGGAGAGGAAATGTTCGCCGGGGACGAACATGATCACATAATCGGGCGTGTCCGCGAACTGGCTCCAATAGGCCTTGTTGCCGAGCCCGTTGACATGCGCGCGCATCGACGCGGCGTGTGCCGCCAGACCGACCAGCCGCTCGGCCTCGTCGACCGCGCCGAACGCATCCTGATAGGCGTTGAGCGAGACCTTGGCATCGATGACGAGTGCGCGGCCGCCGGGGACGCGGATGATTGCATCGGGGCGCAGCCGGGCGCGGGCGCGCTCATCGGCATCGCCGACCGCAACGCTGACCTCGGTCTGGAAGTCGGTATGTTCGCTCAGGCCGCAGGTTTCGAGCACGTTCTTCAACTGCTGCTCGCCCCAGCGACCGCGCGACTTGGGCGCATTGCGGAGCGAGTTGACGAGCTTGGCGGCTTCGGTCGAGACCTTTTCCTGGCCGAGCCGCATCTGCTCGATCTGCCCCTTGAGATCGCCGAACGCGTCGCGGCGCTCCGCCTCAACCTTGGCGACGCCCTCTTCATAGCGTTGCAGCCGGTCGCTGACGGGCTGGAGCATCGACTTGAGGTTCTGGCCGGCGGATTCCTCAGACTGGCGGAAGCGGGCGTCGGCGCGGTCGAGGAAGGTCTTCTGCGCGTCGCTCAGCAGCTTGTTGGCGACATCGCCGAATTGCGCGGCCATCACGTCCTTGGCGTCGCGGAACTCGACCAGCCGCGCCTCGAACGCCTCGCTGCGGGCATGCTCGGTAGCGAGTTCGGTGCGCGCGGCGTCGCGGTCAGCGCGGATCGTCGCGAGATCGGTGCGCAGGCGGTCCGCCTCCCCGGCCCGCTCGGCATTCTGCGCACGCAGCGTGGCGACATCCTGAAGCGCGGCATTGCACTCCTGCTCGACCGCGTCGCGCGCGGTACGGACGAGATCATAGTCCGCGGCCCGCGTTCGGGCGACCGCGAGATCGCTGGCGAGTGCGCCGGCACGGCGCGAGGCCAGCAACCAGCCGAGCAGCAGTCCGGCGGCGGCCGCGAGCAGCGCGACGATCACGAGTTCGGTCATGCTAGCGTCCCAATGTTGTGAATGTTGAGACGATAAGCGGGTTCTGCGCCGAGATTCGTACAATTTCCGGCTGCGGGACCGGCCATGCAGGGTTTGGGCGCGGGCGGCTGGGGGGGCACGGTCTGGAAGGTCATCGTTGGAACATAGCACGAACGACGTGGGTAGGACAGAGGGATTTTCCTACCTTCGGACGTTGGCCTTGGTCGCTACGGGAGCGAACGGGGCTTTGCGGGCGGTAGTGCGTTATCGCCGGGGACGTGCCAACTGGGCCCCGGCCTTCGCCGGGGTGGTGTTTTTGGGGGTGGTGTTCTTGGCGTGTGCCGCCCCCGGTTACGCGGGGCTGCCTGCCTGGGCCCCGGCCTTCGCCGGGGACCTGGTCTGGGTTGGCCGGTCGAGGTAACGACCGGCGTCGGGTCAGCCAAGCTTGCGGGCCTTGGCGAGTTTCTTGAGGACCATGTCGCGCTTGAGGCGGCTGATGTGGTCGATGAACAATACGCCGTCGAGATGGTCGATCTCGTGCTGCATGCAGGTCGAGAGCAGGCCGTCGAGCTCTTCCTCATGCGCGGCACCGGTCTCGTCGAGCCACTTCACGCGGCAGCGGGCGGGGCGGACGACCTCGGCATATTGCTCGGGGATCGAAAGGCAGCCCTCGTTATAGGTCGACATCTCTTCGCTGACCGAAAGGATCTCGGCGTTGATATAGGCCTTGGGATTTTTGATCGGCTTGTCCTCTTCGTCCTTCTCTTCCTGAAGGTCGATGACGAGGACGCGCTGCTGCACGCCGACCTGAGTCGCGGCGAGGCCGATGCCGTTGAAGTCGTACATCGTCTCGATCATGTCGGCGACGAGCGTACGGGTGGAATCGTCCACCGACGCCACCGGCTCCGCGACGAGGCGCAGGCGGGGATCGGGGACTTCGAGAACGGTCATGACGGTCATGCTGCGCAGCTAGGTTCCGCGGGTTGAGCCGTCAAGCATTTGGGTTAGGCCGCAACGATCAGGCCATCGGGCGACGCGCGCGCAGCGCCTGGGCGAGCGTGCCCTCGTCGAGATAGTCGAGCTCGCCGCCCACCGGCAGGCCGTGCGCGAGCTGCGTGACGCGGACGGGGAATCGTTCGATCCGTTCGGCGATGTAATGCGCGGTGGTCTGGCCTTCGAGCGTCGCGTTCATCGCGAGCACGACCTCGTCGATCCCCCCCGCCTCGATCCGGCGGACGAGATTGTCGATGCTGAGATCCTCGGGACGGATCCCTTCAAGCGCGGACAGGCGACCGCCGAGCACGTGGAAGCGACCGGGGAACAGCCGCGAGCGATCGAGCGCCCAGAGATCGGCGACCTCCTCGACGACGCAGAGCGAGCGCTGGTCGCGGCGCGGGTCGGCGCAGATCGCGCACGGGTTGGTGGTGTCTACATTGCCGCAGACGCTGCAATTCTCTAGCCGCTCGTCGACCGCGGTCAGCGCCTCGCGCAGCGGACCCAGCGCGGCGTCGCGCTTCTTGAGCAGATGCAGCACGGCGCGACGTGCGGACCGGGGGCCGAGGCCGGGGAGCCGGGCCAGCGCCTGCGTCAGCGCCTCGATCTCGGGGGATGCCATCGCAACCAGATAGGGGGTTGCGTCGCTCCCCGCCAGCGTGTTCGAGAGGGGCATGCGGATCATCTTCATGGGAACGCCGGACTTCGCGGTGCCGGTGCTGGAGGCCCTCGTCGCGGCGGGGCACGACTTGGTGGCGGCCTATTGCCAGCCGGCACGCCCGGGCGGGCGACGCGGGCGCGAGCTGGTGGCCTCACCAGTGCAGGTCCGGGCAGAGGCGCTGGGCATCGAGGTTCGGACGCCGGTGTCGTTCAAGGCGTCGCTGCCCGAGGGGCTCGCCGCGCGGGAAGCGTTTGCGGCGCTCGACGCTGATGTTGCGGTGGTGGCGGCGTATGGCCTGATCCTGCCGCGTGCGGTGCTCGACGCGCCGCGGCTCGGGTGCCTCAACGTACACGGCTCGCTGTTGCCGCGGTGGCGCGGGGCGGCACCGGTGCAGCGCGCGATCCTCGCGGGCGATGCCGAGACGGGCGTCGGGATCATGCAGATGGAGGCCGGGCTCGATACCGGGCCGGTCAGGCTGGAGGGGCGGACGCCGGTCGTGGGCAAGACCGCGGGCGACCTGACCGCCGAGCTGTCGGTGATGGGGGCGCGGTTGATGGTCGAGGTGCTGGGCGATCTGGACGGCTACCCTGCCCGGCCGCAGCCCGACGAGGGCGTCACCTATGCGGCCAAGATCGACAAGGCGGAGGCGCGGATCGATTTCGAGCGGTCGGCGGTCGAGGTCGAGCGGCTGGTGCGCGCGATGAACCCGGCGCCCGGCGCGTGGTTCGAGGTCGCCGGCGAGCGGGTGAAGGTGCTGGCGGCGGACGTGTTGCCGTTCAGCTTCCTGGGGTGCGAGGGGCTGACCGTGAACGCCGAGTTGACGATCGGGTGCGGCGACGGCGCGATCCGGCCGACTCTGGTGCAGCGGGCCGGGCGCGGCATGACATCGGCCGAGGAGCTGCTGCGCGGGTTTGCGATTCCCTCGGGGACCCAGCTTTGACGCGGTTCGCGCTGACGGTGGAGTTTGACGGCCGGCCGTTCATGGGCTGGCAGCGACAGAAGCATGGGCCGAGCGTGCAGGCCGCGCTCGAGGCGGCGGTGCTGAAGATGACCGGCGAGACCGTGGCGGTGCAGGCGGCGGGGCGGACCGATGCAGGGGTGCACGGGATCGCGATGCGCGCGCATGTCGATATCGAGAAGCCGGTCGCGGCGTTCCGGCTGATGGAGGGGCTGAACGCGCTGGTCAAACCGGCGCCGGTGTCGGTGCTGGCGTGCGAGGTGGTGCCCGACGACTGGCATGCGCGGTTCTCGTGTATCGGGCGGTCGTACGAGTACCGGATCGTCAACCGGCGCGCGCCGCTGAGCTTCGAGGCGGGGCTGGCGTGGCAGGTGCCGCAGCCGCTCGATGCGGACGCGATGGCCGAAGCGGCGCGCGCGCTGGTAGGGCGGCATGATTTCACGACGTTTCGGTCGGCGCATTGCCAGGCGGACAGTCCGTTGCGGACTTTGGACCGGCTGGATGTGGTACGCGAGGGCGAGCGGCTGTTCGTCTACGCGGCGGCGCGGTCGTTCCTGCATCACCAGGTGCGGTCGATGGTCGGGTGCCTCGCGCTGGTCGGCATGGGACGCTGGGCGGTCGGCGATGTCGCGGACGCGCTGGCGGCGAAGGATCGGGCGATGCTGGGGCTCAACGCACCGCCCGATGGGCTGTTCTTCGTTACTGCGGTTTATCCGTAAAGAGACAAGAGGTTAGCGGACGAACTTCGCAGCGAGTTCGACATGCGTCGACCAGAGGAACTGGCCGACCGGCTGGATCCAGTCGATCCGCCAGCCGGCGTCGCAGAGCTCCTTGGCATCGCGCGCGAAGCTCGCCGGGTTGCACGAGACGTAGACGATCACCGGCGTCGTCGACGCGGCGAGCGCGCCGGCCTGTTCGCGCGCGCCCGAGCGGGGCGGATCGATCACCACCGCGTCGAACCGGTCGAGCTCGGCCACCGTCAGCGGGCGACGGTAGAGATCGCGGTGTTCGGGGAAGACCGGGCGTTGCAGCCGGTGCGCGGCGGCCTTGAGCGCGGTCAGCGCGTCGCGCGCGCCCTCCGCGGCATAGACCTTCGCCGGAATCGCGAGCGTGAAGGTGCCGAGCCCGGCGAACAGGTCGGCGACGGTGGCGGGCGTGCCGATCGCCTCGAGCACCGCGGCGGTGAGCGCGGCCTCGCCGTCGGGGGTCGCCTGGAGGAACGAGGCAGGTGGCAGCGGCACGGGGACGCCGCCCAGCGTGATCGTCACCGCATCGGGCTCCCAGCGGGTCTCCGGCCCCAGCCCGTCGTCGAACGCGACGCGGGCGATGCCGTGCTCCTCGCAGAACCGGGTGAGCGCCTCGGCGGCGGGGAGGCCTTCGGGCGCGAATCCGGTGATGAGGATGTCGGCGCCCTGGTCCGCGAGCGTCAGGTGGATGTCCGCGCGGCGGCGGAAATTGAGGCGCTTGAGCAGGGTGCGCAAGGGGGCGACGAGCGCGAACAGGCGCGGATCGAGGATCCAGCATTCCTTGATGTCGACGATCAGATGCGCCTTCTCGGCGGTGAAGCCGAGCGTGATCCTGCCGCCCTTCGCTTCCGCATGCAGCGTCGCGCGGCGGCGGCTGCGGACCGGCGAGATATGCGGGGTGCGGATCGGCGCGGACAGGCCCTGCCCGTCGAGCGCGGAGGCGATCCGGTCGGTGACGAAGGCGCTGTAGCTCTCATCGTCGAGATGCTGGAGCTGGCAGCCGCCACAGGTCGGGAAATGGACGCAGGGCGGCGTCTGGTGGTGCGGGCCGTGGGTCACGCTGCCATCGGCCGCGAGCGTGTCGCCGGGCGCGGTGAAGGCGGCGTGGCGGCCATCGGCGGTGATGCCGTCGCCGCGCGCGGCGACGCGGACGATGGTGTCGGTCGTTGGGTCACTAATCATAAGGACGCTCTGGCCGACCGGAGCGCATTCGCCAAGTCATCGGCGATAAATGCCGGCCCGGATCGACGCGCGGCCTCGCCGTGAAGCCACACGCCCGCGGCGGCGGCGGCGAGCGGATCGAGCCCTGCGGCCAGCATCGCGCCGATCGCGCCGGCGAGGACGTCGCCGGTGCCGGCGGTGGACAGCCAGTCGCTCGCGCCGGGGGCGAGCCGGACGCGGCCGTCGGGCGCGGCGATGACGGTGTCCGCGCCCTTGAAGACGACGACTGAACCGGTGCGCGCGGCGGCGTCGCGGGCGCGGGTGATCTTGTCGTCGTCCGATCGTCCGAAGAGCGCGTCGAATTCGCCGGCATGCGGGGTGAGGATGACGGGGACGGTGAGCGCGCGGATCCGGTCGGGATCCAGCAGGCGGAGCGCGTCGCCGTCGAGGACGAGCGGGTGGCCGGCGGCGAGCGCGGCGTCGAGTCGGGCGCGGGCGGTGTCATCACGGCCGAGGCCTGGACCGATGACCAGCGCACCGATCCGGTCGTTGGCGAGCGCGTGGTCGGAGAATGCCGCACGGACGAGTGCGTGCGGCGGGCCCGCGCTGTCGCCGAGCAGCGTCACATAGCCCGCGCCCGCGCGCATCGCGGCGAGCGCGGCGAGGTCGGCCGCGCCCGCCATCGTGCCAGCGATGATCGCGACCATGCCGCGGGTATATTTGTGCGCGTCGGGTCCGGGGGGTGCGAGGTGCGGGCTTTTGAGCACTTCGGTCCGGCTGGTGACGGGGACGCCGATGTCGAGGAGGCGGATCTCGCCGCAACAGCGGGCGGCAGGCTGGAGCAGGTGCACGGGTTTGAGTGCGCCGAGGGCGAGCGTGAGGTGGAAGACGGGGGGTGTCGTGAGCGCGCGGCCGGAGTCGGTGGCGAGGCCGCTGGGGAGGTCGATGGCTATGGCGAGGGTGGCGGCTTTGGTCAGGGTGTGGAGTCTTTCCCCGATCGATACCTCCCCGGCGGAGGCCGGGGTCCAGTTGGGTGAACCGTGCGCGTCGTCGATAGCGGTGCCCAACTGGGCCCCGGCCTTCGCCGGGGGGGTGTTTGGGGTTTGGGGAGAGGTACCATTCAAGGGTCGGGTCAGGCCGGTGCCGAAGAGGGCGTCGACGAGGACGGGCGCTGGCTTCGCGTCGGCGAGAGCTTCGACGGGGCCGGGCCACCCTGCCCTTGCCGCCCTGGCCGCGTCGGTGCGGGGCTCGGAGAGCGCGGCGACGCGGACGGTTGCGCCCAGTTCGGCGAGCACGCGCGCGGCGACATAGCCGTCGCCGCCATTGTTGCCGGGGCCGCAGAGGATCAGGATGGCGTTCGATCCCGCCAGGCGGCGGACCGCGTGCGCGATCGCGGTGCCCGCGCGGTCCATCAGCGTATCGACCGTGACACCGGTTGCGATCACCGCATCCTCGGCCGCGCGCATCGCGGCAGCGGTCAGGACGGGCTGGCCCTCGATCCGGATCATGAGCCGTTCGCGCCCGGCTGGACCGTCCCCGGGAGGCGGTAGCGGTCGGTGCCCAGCGCGACGTCGATGCTGCCGGCCGTGGATGCCGTGACGCGCGCCCGCTCGGCCCCGTCGGCGGCGATGACGCCGCGCCCATCCGCGGAGATGCGCAGCCGGCGAAAGCCGCCATCGGCGTGGCGGAGGGTCAGGATCACGCCATCGGGACCGCGCGCCTGCTCGATCGTGCAGTCGGGGGCCAAAGCGGCGGCCCCCTTCGCGCAGGGGACATGCATGACGGGTGGGTCGTCGCGGCGCGACGCCGTGTCACCGGCATCGGGCTTGCCGCTCCCGCAGGCTGCCAGCGGGAGTGAGACAAGCCCGACAAGGTACTGCGATCGTTTAGATATCCGCGTAGACATGCGTTTCGGCTGCGGCTCCCGGGTGCGTGACCGCGCCCTTGTACGCCGGACCGACGGTCTTCGCATAGCGCCACAGCGCGCCCGAACCGTAATCGGTCTTGCGCGGGACCCAGACCGCGCGGCGTGCCGCCATCACGTCCTCGGGAACATCGAGATCGATCGTTCCCGCCTCGGCATCGATATGGATGATGTCGCCATCCTCGACGAGCGCGATCGGGCCGCCATCGGCGGCCTCGGGACCGACATGGCCGATGCAGAAGCCGCGCGTGCCGCCCGAGAAGCGGCCGTCGGTGATCAGCGCGACGCTCTCGCCCATCCCCAGCCCGTAGAGCGCGGCGGTGGTCGAGAGCATCTCGCGCATGCCCGGGCCACCCTTGGGACCTTCGTATCGGATGACGATGACCTCGCCCTCGTTGATCGCGCGGGCCTCGACCGCGGCGAAGGTGTCCTCCTCGCAGTCGAACACGCGCGCCGGGCCGCTGAACTGCAGCCGGTGCATGCCCGCGACCTTCACGATCGCGCCATCGGGGGCGAGGCTGCCACGCAGGCCGACGACACCACCCGTCGGCGTCAACGGCGTGCTGATGTCGTAGATGACCTTCTGGTCGGGGTTCCACGTCACCTGATCGATATTCTCGGCCAGCGTCTTGCCGGTGACGGTCATGCAGCTGCCGTCGAGGAAGCCGCCGCTGAGCATCGTCTTCATCAGCATGTAGACGCCGCCCGCCTCGTACATGTCCTTGGCGACATACTTCCCACCGGGTTTGAGGTCGGCGATGTACGGCGTTGTCTTGAAGATCTCGGCAACGTCGAACAGGTCGAACTCGATCCCCGCTTCCGACGCCATGGCGGGCAGATGCAGCGCGGCATTGGTCGAGCCGCCGGTCGCGGCGACGACTCGCGCCGCATTGATGAAGGCCTCGCGCGTGCAGATGTCGCGCGGGCGGATATTGTCGGCCAGACACTCCATAACCTGCGCGCCGGCGGCCACCGCGATCTGTTCACGCGTCGTGTAAGGAGCTGGCACCATGTTGCTGTTCGGAATGGACAATCCGATCGCTTCCGCGACGCAGGCCATGGTGTTGGCGGTATATTGGCCGCCGCAGGCGCCGTGGCCCGGGCAGGCGACCTTCTCGAGCGCATGCACCTCCGACAGCGGGCAGGCGCCGGCAGCATATTTGCCGACGATCTCGAACACGTCGACGACGGTGACGTCGCGTTCCTGATAGCGGCCGGGCAGGATCGACCCGCCATAGACGAACACCGAGGGGATGTTGAGGCGGAGCATCGCCATCATCATGCCGGGCAGCGACTTGTCGCAGCCGGCAAAGCCGACCAGCGCGTCGTAGCAATGGCCGCGGACCGAGAGTTCTACCGAGTCGGCGATGACTTCACGGCTGACGAGGCTCGCCTTCATCCCCTGATGCCCCATCGCGATGCCGTCGGTGACGGTGATCGTGTTGAAGCGGCGCGGCATCCCGCCGCCCTGGATGACGCCGGCCTGCGCGGCGTCGGCCTGCGCGTCGAGCGTGGTGTTGCAGGGGGCCGAGTTGTTGCCGGCGGACGCGAGCGCGACGAACGGACGCGCAATATCCTCTTCGGGGATACCCATCGCGTAGTAATAGCTGCGGTGCGGCGCACGCTCTGGACCGACGGAGACATGCCGGCTCGGCAGGCGCGATTTATCGAATATACGGGTCATGGCGACCGCCTATGTCGCGAGACGGGGCCTTTACGCAAGACAGTTGCGCATGGATTTGCAGTTTTATCCGCCGCGGCCGCGGTCCGACGAGGACCGCAGAGCCCGCGCGGCGGACCGTCAGAGGCTTTCGAGCGCCTTGGCGACGCCGTCCATCGTGAACGGCTTCTGCAGGCGGGGCCGGTCGCGGAAACGGGGATCGAGGCCGTCATCGCCACCGCCGGTCGCGAATACGAAGGGAATTCCGCCTTCGGCAAGCCGTTCGGCGATCGGAGTACTCTTCTCACCGCCACGCAGGTTGACGTCGAGGATCGCGGCGTCGACACCCCCGGCCGAGATGCGGTGAAGGGCATCGGCGACGGTGTCGACGGACCCTGCGACGCCCTTGTCCAGCACCTCGAGGAAATCCTCGAGCATCATGGCGATCAACGGTTCATCCTCTACGATGAGGATCTGCTGTGGCACGTTCATATTTTGTACCTTAGGCGGCAATTTCGCCGAGCGCCAACATCTTGTTGCTTAACGTGCCGCAAGAACGTCGCGCGCGGCTTCGGCAAGCTGCTGAACCGAGAAGGGCTTGGGAAGAAACTCGACATTGTCGAGGTCGATCGACTTGCGCAGCTGTTCCTCGGCATAGCCCGACATGAAGACGATCGGCAGGTCGGGATATTTCTCGCGTGCGTGCCGGACCATCGTCGGGCCGTCCATGGTCGGCATCACCACGTCGGTGATCAGCAGATCGGGGCGGCCGTTCTTCGCCATGATCTCGAGCGCGACCTCGCCATTCTCCGCGGTCAGCACGCTATAGCCCTGGCGGGTGAGCGCGCGTTCGGCGACTGCGCGGACCATGTCCTCGTCCTCGACGAGCAGGATGGTCCCCGTGCCCCACAGGTCGGCGGGCTTGGCCGCGGGCTTGGGCGCGGTGAGCCGCGGCGCGGCAGGGGCGGCGTGGACGGGGAGGAAGATGGTGAAGGTCGCCCCCTGCCCCGGCTGCGATTCGGCGAAGATATAGCCGCCCGACTGCTTGACGATGCCGTAGACGGTCGAGAGGCCGAGCCCGGTGCCCTTGCCGAATTCCTTGGTCGTGAAGAACGGCTCGAAGATCTTGGGCAGGACCTCGGGCGGGATTCCGGTGCCGGTGTCCTGGACGATCAGCGCGGTATAATCCGCGACGGGCAGGATGTCGGAGGCCATCTGCCGCACCTCGGTCGCCGAGACCGAGCGCGTGGTGATGGTCAGCGTGCCGCCGCCGCGCGGGTTGGCGGACAGGATCGCATCGCGGGCGTTGACCGCGAGATTGACGACGACCTGTTCGAGCTGCCCCGGATCGGCGCGGACCGGCCCCAGGTTGCGGCCGTGCATCATGTCGAGCCGGACGGTCTCGCCCATCAGTCGCTTGAGCAGGTTCGAGACCTCGGACACGACGTCGGGCAGCTGCAGGATCTGCGGGCGCAGCGTCTGCTGGCGGCTGAAGGCGAGCAGCTGGCGGGTCAGCCCGGCGGCGCGGTTCGAGTTGGTGCGGATCTGCTGGATGTCGTCATAATCGCTGTCGCCGGGCGAATGGCGCATCAGCATCAGGTCGCAGTGGCCGATGATCGCGGTCAGGATGTTGTTGAAATCATGCGCGACACCGCCGGCGAGCTGGCCGACCGCCTGCATCTTGGTCGCCTGCGCCACCTCGCGCTTCAGTCGCGATTCCTCGCTATTGTCCTTGAGGCTGAGCAGGACTGCGGCGTCGCCGAGCCCGCGCGCGCCGGCGATGGTCAGCGCGACCGGCTCGTCGGGATGATCCTTCAGCCGCACCGCCATGTCGGTCGAATGCGTCTGCCCGCCTGCGAACCGGCGGATCGCGTCGGCGACCGCGGTCTTGTCCTCGCGCACGACGAGGTCGCCGGGGTAGAGCGGCGGCGCGGCGCCGACGACCCCGGCGGCGCGCAGGAACGAGTCGTTCATCTGGATGAAGCGGCCTTCGCGATCGACCAGCGCCATGCTGAACGGCATCAGGCTGACGAGGCTGCGGACATGCGCGGAGGCAGACGCGCCGATCGCGGGCGCGTCTTCCTCGTCGTCGAGCAGGATGACGAGGACGGGGGCGTCGTCACCCTCGACAAAGGGCACCTGCACCACGCGCAGCGGCGTCCCCGCGCCGCCCTCGCGCGCGAAGCGGACGAGGCCGCGATTGTCGGTGATCAGGAAGCGCGCGAAGTCGCGTCCCTCGATCGCCTCATGCTCGTCGCCGATCGCGCGGACGCGGAGCACGCGGTTGGTCGCGCGGACGCGGCCGTCGGCGCTGAGCAACGCCGCCATGATCCCGCTGCCGCCGAGCCGGTCGCCGGTCGGCCCGTCGATCAGCCGCTCGGCGGTCTGCGCGAGGTCATAGTCGGGCGCGGTGACGAACCGCCAGACGAGCATGTCCGCCTCGTCGCCGGCGCGGGTGATCGATGCCGAGATGCGCAGCCCGTTGGCGACCAGCCGTTCCGCCTGCGCGTGACCGTCGCGCCACGCGGTGCGTCCGGCCTCGGCCAGCAATACGCCCCCACTCGCGTCGAGCGGCAGCCCCGGCGGGGTCGGGAAGCCGCTGAACACCGCGTCATAGGCATCGTTCGCGCAGACCAGCCGGCCCGCGCGATCGGTCACCGCGATCGCATCGCCGCTCGCCTGCGCCACCGCCCGCGTGAAGTCCCAGTCGATCGTGCGCAGTTCGGCGCTGCCGGCGCGCGCGAGCACGCGCCAGACGATCACCGCGCCGATGACGATGATCGCCGCGGCGAGAAAGGCCGCCGCGACGACGAGGTCGCCGATCATGCCGAGCACCAGCCCCGACGCGGCGATCCCCGTCACCGCCGCGACGAGGGCGGCGCGGCGGTTCGGCCCGAGGCCGGTCTGGGGCGGAAGCGAAACCATGCGATGCCTCTTCCGCTGTTCGGGGGTTTGGGGTCAAGCATCATGTCCCCACCCGGTTTCCCGGGCAGGGACGCGGCCGGTCACCAGATGCGCACGCGCTGTTCGGGTGCGAGATACAGGCGCTGCGTCGGCTTGGGCTGATAGGCGGCATACCAGGGGTCGAGATTGCGGACGACCGAGGCGCGCTGCTGCGACGGCGAATGCGGATCGGTCAGCAGCCGCTGACGCAGGTTCGCCTCGCGGTAGTTGCGGCGCCAGACCTGCGCCCAGCCGAGATAGAAGCGCTGGTCGCTGGTGAAGCCGTCAAGCACGGGCGCCGCCTTGCCGCCGAGCGCGGTGTGATAGGCGTCATAGGCGACCGTCAGCCCGGCGAGATCGGCGATGTTCTCGCCCATCGTCAGCTGGCCCTTCACGTGCATCCCCGGCAGCGGCTCATAGGCGTCGTACTGCGCGCCGAGCTTGCCGGTGAGCGCGTTGAACCCGGCGATGTCCTTGGGCGTCCACCAGTCGGTGAGCTGGCCCTTGGCATCGTATTTCGAACCCTGGTCGTCGAAATGATGGCTGAGCTCGTGCCCGATCACCGCACCGATGCCGCCATAATTGACCGCGTCGTCGGCCTTGGGGTCGAAGAAGGGCGGCTGGAGGATGGCTGCGGGGAAGACGATCTCTACCATGCCGAAATTGGCATAGGCGTTCACCGTCATCGGCGTCATGCCCCATTCCCAGCGCTGCAGGGGCTTGCCGAGCTTGGCGATATTGTCCTGATGCTGCCATTCATTGGCGCGCCATTCGTTGCCGAACGCGTCGCCGGACGTGATCGTCAGCGCGGACAGGTCCTTCCACTGGCTGGGATAGCCGATCTTGGGGGTGAAGGCGGCGAGCTTGGCATGCGCCTTCTGCTTGGTTTCGGGCGCCATCCAGTCGAGCTTGTCGATCCGGCGGCCCATCGCGGCGAGCACGTTCTTCACGAGCACATCGGCTGCCGCCTTGGTCTCGGGCGGGAAATACTGCGCGACGTAGAGCTTGCTGACCTCGTCGCCGAGCGCACCACTGGTGAACTGGACGCCGCGCTTCCAGCGGGCCTCCTGCTCGGGGGTGCCGCCGAGCACGGTGCCGTAGAAGGCGAACTGTTCGGCGTCGAACGCCTTTGGCAGCACGTCCGCATAGCCGTCGAGCGAACGCAGGATCAGCTGGTCCTTGAGCACGCCGATCGGCGCGGTCGCGACGAGTTTTGCAATGCCGGTGATCGCCGAGGGCTGTGCGACGATGACGGTCGGCACGGGCGTGCCGGTCGCCTTGAAATAGCCGGCGAAGTCGAAGCCGGGTGCGCGCCTGGCGAGATCGGCGACGGACATCTTGTTATAGGTCTTGGTCGCGTCGCGGCTGTCGACGCGGGTCCAGCTGACCCGGGCGATCTCGGTCTCGAACGCCAGCAGCGCGGCGGCGCGCGCCTCGGCATCGGGTTCGCCGGCGAGCGTCAGCATCTTCGCGATGTGCGCGCGGTAGGCGGTGCGCGCCTCGACCAGCTTGGCGTCGGTGCTGAGATAATAGTCGCGGTCGGGCAGGCCGAGCCCCGACTGGCCGAGCGAGAGGGCGTATTGCTCGGGTATCTTGTCGTCCTGGCCGACGCCGCTGCCGAACGGGCCGCCGATCCCGGCGCGATCCGCCTCGGCGAGCAGCGCGGGATAGCCCGACCGGTCCTTCAGCGCGGCGATCTTCGCGAGCCATGGGCGGATCGGTGCCAGCCCCTTGGCCTCGATCGTGCCGGTGTCGAGGAAGGTTGCATAGGCGCGGCCGATCTTCGAGTTCGAGTCCTTGGCCGCGGTGTCGAGGATGCCGCGGGTGCGCGTCTCGGACAGGTCGGAGAGGAAGTTGAACGCGCCGTAGTTCGACTTGTCCGCGGGGATCGGGGTGGTCTTCGCCCAGTTGCCATTGGCGAAGGCGTAGAAATCGTCACCGGGCTGGACGCTCTTGTCCATGCCCTTCTCGTCGAAGCCGAAGCTGCCATATTGCGCGCCGGTCGCGGCGGGTGCGGCGGGTGCGGCGGGTGCGGCCGTTGGTTCGGCGGTCTGCGAGATGGCGGCGGTGACGCCGGTGATCGCGGTGGCGGCGAGCAGGCCGGCGGCGATGTAGGTCTTCATGTTTCTCTCCAAACTACGTCATCCTGACGAAAATCAGGATCCAGAGCCACCGGCGTCCGCGCGTGTGGCTCTGGATCCTGGGTCGAGCCCAGGATGACGGGGCTATGTGGGGCGGTAGGAGTGTAGCTTACCAGATGCGGACGCGGGTTGCCGGGGCGAGGTAGCTGGCTTCGCCGGGCTTCACGCCGAACGCCGCGTACCAGGGGTCGAGGTTGCGGACGGTGAGGACGCGCTGGTGACCCGGCGAGTGCGGATCGGACAGCAAGGTCTGGCGCAGTGCGGGTTCGCGGAACTTGCTGCGCCAGACGCCGGCCCAGCCATAATAGAAGCGCTGGTCGCCGGTGGTGCCGTCGATCACCGGCGCGGGCTTGCCGCCGAGCGAGCGGTGATAGGCGTCATAGGCGACGGTCAGCCCGGCGAGATCGGCGATGTTCTCGCCGAGCGTCAGGCCGCCCTGGACGTGCAGCCCGAGCAAGGGCTCATAGGCGTCGTACTGCTTGACCAGCGCGTCGGTGAAGACCTTGAAGCGCGCGACGTCCTGCGGCGTCCACCAGTCGGTGAGCTTGCCGCTCGCGTCGTATTTGCGGCCCTGATCGTCGAAATGATGGCTGATCTCGTGACCGATCACCGCGCCGATGCCGCCATAGTTGATCGCCGGGTCCGCCTTAGGATCGAAGAAGGGCGGCTGGAGGATCGCGGCGGGAAAGACGACCTCGTTCATCGTCGGATTGGCATAGGCGTTGATCGTCATCGGCGTCATGAACCATTCGCCGCGGTCGATCGGCTGGCCGAGCTTCTTGAGGTCGCGATCATAGTCGAAGGCGTTGGCGCGCGCGACGTTACCGACGAGATCGCCGCGCTGGACCTGAAGCGCGGAATAGTCGCGCCATTTATCAGGATAGCCGATCTTGGGGGTGAAGGCGGCGAGCTTGGCGAGCGCCTTGGTCTTGGTCTCGGGCGCCATCCAGGCGAGGTTGCGCAACCGGTCGCCCATCGCCGCGATGACGTTCTTGACGAGCTGGTCGGCGGCGGCCTTCGATTCCGGCGGGAAATATCTGGCGACATACTGCTCGCCGATCGCCTCGCCCATCGCGCCCGACACGGTCGAGACGCCGCGCTTCCAGCGGACCTGCTGCTCGGGCGTGCCCGACAGGGTGGTGCCGTAGAAGCCGAAATTGGCCTTGTCGAAATCGCTCGAGAGATAGGGTGCATAGGCGCGCAGCACCTTGAGCATCGCATAGTCCTGAAGGACATTCACCGGCGTGTCGGCAAAGACCTTCGCCTCGCCGGTCAGCGCGCTCGGCTGCGCGACGAGGTAGAAGGGACGGCCGGTGACGCCCATCGCGGTCATGTACTGCGCCCAGGGGAAGCCGGGCGCCTTGGCCGCGAAGTCGGCGGCGGTCCATTTATTGTAGGTCTTGTCCGCGTCGCGGCTTTCGATCCGCGTCCAGTGCGCGGTGGCGAGGCCCTTCTCCATCGCGAAGACCGCCGCGGCGCGCGCGGCCGCGTTGGGCTCGCCCGCGAGCGTCAGCATCTGCGCGAGATACGCCTGATAGGCGGTGCGGACCGCGGCGAGCTTGGCATCGTCCTTCAGATAATAATCTCGATCGGGCAGCCCGAGACCACTCTGCCCGAAGCCGACGACATAGGTGGTCGGGTCCTTGTCGTCCTGCTGGACGCTGACGCCGACGAGCCCGCCGACCCCCTGGCGCTGCAGCTTCGCAATCTGGGTGACAAGCGCGGTCTTGTCGGTGGTCGTCTTGAGCGCGGCGAGCATCGGCTTCACCGGGCCCGCGCCCTTCGCGTTGACCGCCGCCTCGTCCATGAAGCTCGCGTAGAAGTCACCGACCTTGTCGCCGGGCTTCGCGGTCGCGGCGTCGAGGATCGTCCGGGTGCGCTCGAGCGACAGGTCCTGGAGGACGTGGAACATGCCGTAGGACGAGCGATCGGCGGGGATCGGCGTCGCCTTCTCCCAGCCGCCATTGGCATAGTCGAAGAAGTCGGTGCCGGGCTTCACCGCGGTATCGCGCCCCGCCATGTCGAAGCCGAAATCGCCGATCTGTGGCTTGTTCGCATCCTTAGGCGCAACGGGACCGCTGGCCGCACCGGCGAGCGCGGGCGACGGCGCGGCCGGTCGGGCCGGGGTCTGACTGGTCTGGGCCGAGACCGTTGCGGTGGAGGCGAGCAGAATGGCGGTGACAATCGACGTACGCATCAAGGACCCTCGGGGAAGAACTTCAGGATGCGGTGTGTTCTACGCCGATAAGACGCTCCGTCAATTCGTCGGGCGACAGATAGTGACGATTGTTACGATCCGCGATTATCGTGGCGGTGCCGCCACTTGCGGGCAATCCACAGCCGCCAGCCAAGTGCGCTGAGCGCATAGCCGCCGATCGAGGCGACGATGGTGATGGCAAGGAGGCCGAGCGCGGTGGCGGGTCCGGCCTGCATCAGCCAGGGGACCCAGTCGGCCTGCGCGGCGGCTTCGGCGACCGGCTGGCCGGGGACATGCGCGTCGATCCGCAGCATCCACGACCCGATCCAATAGGCGGCGATCCAGAGCGGCGGCGTCGTCAGCGGATTGGTGATGAAGGTGGTCAGCGCGGCGGTCGGCACATTGGCACGGAATGGCAGCGCGAACAGCGCGGCGACGGGGGTCTGCGCGACCGGCACGAGGATCCCTGCGACCATGCCGAGCGCGACGCCGCGGGGCACCGAGCGCCGCGTGAAGCGCCACAATTCGGGCGCGAGCACGCGGTGCGCGACGGGGCGCAACAGGCGGTTGCGCTCCATCGAATCGCGGGTCGGCAGATTGCGATGCGACCACGCCGCGAGGCGCCCGAAAAGACCGACCGGCGCCCTGGTCACGGCCTATCCACGATCCCGCATGATCCGGCCCTGCTCGCGCTTCCAGTCCTGTTCCTTCACCGAATCGCGCTTGTCGTGGTTCTGCTTGCCCTTGGCGAGAGCGAGCTCGACCTTCGCGCGGCCCTTGGAATTGAAATAGATCATCAGCGGCACGAGCGTCATGCCCTGGCGCGCGACCGCGCCGAACATCTTGTTGATCTCGCGCTCGTGCAGCAGCAGCTTGCGCGGCCGCTTGGGCTCATGGTTGAAGCGGTTGCCGTGGCTGAATTCGGGGATGTTCGAATTGACGAGCTGGACCGTGCTGCCCTTCACCTCGGCATAGGCCTCGGCGATCGAGCCTTCGCCCCCGCGCAACGCCTTCACCTCGGTGCCGGTCAGCGCGATCCCCGCCTCGAACACCTGCTCGATATAATAGTCGTACCGCGCGCGCCGGTTCTCGGCGACGATCTTGGTCTTTTCGAAGGTCGGGGGTTTGGGGCGTGCCATGGGATGCGCGATGTAGGAGGTCGGAGGGCGAAGGGGAAGCGGGCGTCGTATCGCGTTGGACGTTAATTGTCGGTCCCCCCGTCATCCTGACGTGCGTCAGGATGACGGACGGGGATCAGACCAGGCCGGCGTGCGCCAGCGCCGCGTCGACCGCGGCGCGCGAGGCGTCGCCCGCGGGGGTCATCGGCAGGCGCAGCGTCTCGGGGAAGCCGGCCCGTACCCGCGCCATGGCGTATTTGACCGGGCCCGGCGACGCGTCGGTGAACAGCGCGTCGTGCAGGGGATAGAGCCGGTCCTGATAGGCGAGCGCCGTGACGAAATCGCCCGCCTGGCACGCCGCCTGAAACTCGGCGCAGAGCTTCGGCGCGACGTTGGCGGTGACCGAGATGCAGCCGGTGCCGCCCATAACGTTGAACGCGAGCGCGAGGTCGTCATTGCCCGACAGCTGGCAGAAGTCTGGCCCGCAGGCTTCGCGGTGCTGCGACACGCGCGCGAGCACGCCGCTGGCGTCCTTCACGCCGACGAACACCTGCGGAAAGGCGGTGACGACCCGCGCCAGCGTCGCGGGCTGGATGTCGGTGACGGTGCGGCCGGGCACGTTGTAGAGGATGATCGGCAGCGGCGCGTCGGCGGCGAGCGCCTCGAAATGCCGGAAGATCCCCTCCTGGCTCGGGCGGTTGTAATAGGGCGGGACCATCAGCGCGGCATCGGCGCCAGCCTCGTGCGCCGCACGCAGATTGGCCGAGGCAACGCGCGTGTCGTTCGACCCTGCCCCGGCGATCACGGGCACGCGGCCTTTCGCCTGATCGACGCAGACGCGGACGACGTGGAAATGCTCGTCATAGGACAGAGTCGCTGCCTCGCCGGTGGTGCCGCACGCGACCAGCGCGGACGAGCCCTCGGCGATCTGCCACTCGACGAAATCGCGATAGGCGCGCTCGTCGAAAGCACCGTCCGCGGCGAACGGCGTGACGAGCGCCGGGATCGACCCGGCAAAGGAAAAACCTGCAAACATCGGTATATTGCGCTCCTGCCGCGCTAAATTCGGGCGTTTCGTTCAGGACAGATACGGGTTGAACTGCTATCCTGTCCACATGGTAGCATTGGCGTTCAAATCGAGCATCGCTCTGGCGGCTCTGGCCGGCACGGCGGTATCTTCAGGGGTCGGACAGGAAACGCTCGACCGGTACCGGACGCAGCTTTCGAATATCGGCCCGCAGGCGCAGCCGATGGCGAGCGACGGCGCGATCGCCTCGACGATCGCGCAATGGCGTGCGCTGCAACAGACCGACGCGCTGCCGTTCGACAGCTATGCCGGGTTCCTGATGGCGCATCCCGGCTGGCCGAACGAGACCGCCAATCGCCGCGCGGCGGAGCGGCAGGCGGCGATCGGCAGCGGTGCGGCGGGCAGCGTCGTCGCGTTCTTCACGCGCTATCCGCCACAGTCCGCAGCGGGCAATCTTGCCTATGCGCGCGCATTGCAGGCGACCGGGCAGCGCGACCGCGCCTATGCCGCGGTGCGCACCGCATGGCGATCGGGCGGACTGACGCCGATCGATCAGGTCGCGGTGACGACGGGCTTCCCCGGCGCCCTGTCGCCGGACGATCAGGATGCGCGGATGGACGCGCTGCTCTGGTCGGGACAGACGAGCGCAGCGCAGCGGCAGATCCTGATGGTCAGTCCGGCGAAGCGCGCGCTGTTCGAGGCGCGGCTCGCCTTCCGGACCAATGCGCCGAACGCGTCCGACCTGTCCGCGGCGACGATGGAGACGTATCGCGGCGACGCGGGCTATGTCGCCGATCGGGCTGTGTGGCTGCGCAACAGCGGCGCGAGCCCGAGCGCGCGCGCCTGGCTCGCACGGCCGCGGGCGCTGACCACGCGGCCGGGCAATGCGGGCGAATGGTACGAGATCCTGGTGACCAATGCGCGCGGCGCGGCGAATGACGGCCAGTGGCAGGTCGCCTATGACATCGCGCGGCAGATCGACGATGCCTATCCGGCGGGTGCGAACATCTCGGCCAAATCCTATGCCGAGCGCGACGAATATACCAATCTCGCCTGGCTCGGCGGGCAGGCGGCGATGAAGAAGCTCGGCCGCCCCGCGGATGCGATGACGTTGTTCGACCGCTATGCGCGCGGGTCGAATTCGCCGGTGGTGCGGGCGCGCGGCTATTACTGGGCGGGACGCGCGGCCGAGGCGGCGGGCCGGCAGGCCGATGCGACCGCCTTCTACACGCAGGCGGCCGGCTACCGCGATCAATATTACGGACAGCTCGCGACCGAGCGGATGGGTCGCGCGCTGACCCCGCCACCGCCGATGGCCAGCCTTGCGATCGCACCCGCGGTGCGCGCCGCGTTCGAGCAGCGCGAGACGGTGCGCGCGGTCAAGTTCCTCGGCCAGATCGCGGACTGGCAGGACCAGACCGCGTTCGTCCGCCAGATCGCCGCGGATGCGACGACCGACACCGATCACGCGCTTGCCGCCGAACTGTCGACGCGCATCAACCGTCCCGATCTGGGCGTGATGGTCGGGCGCAGCGCGCTGGCGAACGGGCTCAGCGACTATTCCGCAGCAGGCTTCCCGACCGTCAGCGTGCCTGCGGGCTATGAGGACAACTGGACGATCATCCATGCGATCTCGCGGCAGGAGAGCCAGTTCGATCGCGCCGCGGTCAGCCATGCCGGTGCGCGCGGGCTGATGCAGCTGATGCCCGCGACCGCGCGCGAGCAGTCGGGCAAGATCGGGCTCGCCTATAACCAGGCGTCGCTGACGACCGATCCCAATCTGTCGATCATGCTGGGGTCGAGCTACTTCCAGCGGATCTATGCGAACTATGGCAGCTATCCGCTTGCGATTGCTGCGTATAATGCGGGCGGCGGCAATGTGAACAAGTGGCTGCGCGCCAATGGCGACCCGCGCACCGGCGCGGTCGACATCATCGACTGGATCGAGGCGATCCCGTATCAGGAGACGCGCAACTATGTGCAGCGCGTGATCGAGAATGCCGTCGTCTACGACCTGATGAACCCCGCCCGCGCCAAGAGCCGCAGCGTCGCACGGACGTCCTGGTATCTCGGCAAGACCCGGCCCGGCTGAACCGGACGAGACGGCGCGCATGGATCGGCCCAACTACATCACCCCGGCAGGCTATACGGTGCTGCGCGAGGAATATGAGCTGTTGCTCGGCAGCGAGCGGCCGAAGCTCGTCGAAGTGATTTCCTGGGCGGCGGGCAATGGCGACCGGTCGGAGAATGGCGACTATATCTATGGGCGCAAGCGGCTGCGCGAGATCGACCGGCGGCTCGGCTGGCTGTCGCGGCGGATGAAGGCGGCCAAGGTCGTCGATCCCGCCGCGCAGGAGGACCGCAGCCGCGTCTGGTTCGGCGCGTGCGTGACGGTGGCGGACGAGGAGGATGTCGAACGCGTGCTCACGCTGGTCGGCGACGACGAGACCGATGCGGGCAATGGGCGGATCGGCTGGAATTCGCCGTTCGCCCGCGCACTGAGGGGTGCCGCGATCGGTGATGTCCGCCGCGTCGACCTGCCCGCGGGCGAGCGCGAATATGAGGTCGTGGCGATCGCCTATCCCTGACCTCGCATCGCTGAACGATCCGTTTCCATCCGGCGCGTTGACGCAGACACGCGCGCATAGGACGTAGCGGGACCGCAACGACGTTCAGGATGATCCCATGCCGATACCCGCCACCTGGTCCCCCCGCCTGCTCAGCGTGATGCGCGTCGTCGTGGCGCTGGTGTTCTTCAGCCACGGTATTTCCAAGTTCTTCGGGCTGCCGCCCTTCCCGATGGCGATGACCCCGTTGCTGTACGTCGCGGGCATAATCGAGGTCGTGGGCGGTGCGTTGCTGATCGTCGGGCTGTTCACGCGGCCGGTGGCGTTCCTGCTGTCGGGCATGTCGGCGGCGGCCTATTTTCTTGCGCACGCACCGCAGGGGCCCTTCCCGATCGCCAATGGCGGCGAGGCGGCGGTACTCTATTGTTTCGTGTTCCTCTACCTCGCCGCAGCGGGTGGCGGCGCGTGGAGCGTGGACGCGGCGCGCGGGCGCGGCTAATCCCGGCGGCATGGCCGATACCACAACCCGCAACGTCGCCCTTCTCATCGACGCCGACAACGCATCGTCGGCGACGCTCGACCCGGTGCTGACCGTTCTTGCCGAGCTCGGCACGGTCAACGTCCGGCGCGTCTATGGCAACTGGTCCAAGCCCGCGCTCAAGGGCTGGCGCGACATGTCGATCAAGCACGGCATCGAGCCGCAGCAGCAGTTCGACCTGACCAAGGGCAAGAACGCGACCGACATGAAGATGACGATCGACGCGATGGACCTGCTGTTCCGCGGCCGGATCGACGGGTTCGGGATCATGTCGTCGGACAGCGACTTCATGCCGCTGGCGATGCGGATCCGCCAGGACGGCGTGCCCGTCTATGGCTTTGGCACCAGCCGCACGCCCGAGGGGTTCCGCCAGGCGTGCACGCGCTTCATCGACGTCAGCGCGCTCGACGACGAATCCGAGCCGATGCCGCTGTCGCTGCCGCCCGCGATCGGTGGCGAGAAGGCCCCTGCCCCCGCCGCGCCGGCCGCGCGCCGGTCGCGCGGCGGCGAGCCGATCGGGTCGGACCTGATCAAGCTGCTGATCGACGCGTATAATGCGGGCAAGCGCGACGAGAAGGGCTATCAGAGCCTGACCGAGCTCGGGCAGCGCGCGGGCAATCGGTCGAGCTTCGATGCGCGCAATTACGGCTTCAACCATCTGTCCGAGCTGATCGAGGCGGTGCCCAATTTCCAGACCGAACGCCGTGACGGCGGTCGGATCTACGTCAAGCGGGTCCGCTGAGCGCCCGCACCGGTCGCTCAGTCGAGACCGGTGCAGTCGCCGCCAAGCTTTGTCCCGCCCCGCGCGGCGAAGCTGCCGAGCTCGCGCGCCTCGCGTTTCGCGATCAGCGTGGTGGCGCTGGGCTTGCCGTCCTTGAGAACTGCGACGGTCCAGGCATCGACGGGCCCGGTCGGTGTCGCGACGCTCTGGCTGCCGGTGACGGTCAGCGTGAAGCGGCCGATCCCGCCGTCATACTGGTAGAAGGGCAGCGAGAAGCTCTTGCCCATCGCGAGCGGCAACGCGCCGAACGTCACGCCCCAGAGATTCCCCTCCCAGATCGGTCCCGCCACCGCGACGTCGATCGGCGTGACGACGGCCTTGTCGGTCTTCGTTCCGACGATGCGGCCGGGGGTGTAGCGAAGTGCGACATGCTCGACCCCGCTCCGGCTGTTGTCGAAGGTGATCGGCGTCAGATCGTCGCGGTTCAGGACGAAGTGATCGCGCATCGCGAAATTCGCCATCGGCACGCGCTGATGCACGACGATATCCCAGGCGGGCCGACCGCCGACGCGGATGGCGCGGATGACCTGGCGGGTTGCGCCGATGACGGTCTGGCCGGATAGTGCTCCGGCGGCCTGCGTGCCTGCGGGGGCGCCGGGGCGGTAGATCGCGAAGCACTGGTCGACCGGCTTGACCCTGTCGCCCTGCGGCGCAGTCACCGCAGCCGCTGCGGCCGCTAGCATCATCAGCATGTCCATCATCCCCACCCCGTCGTTGTGGGAGAGGTGTGCTACGGACATCATACACGCGTCAAGCGATCAGTCCGGAAGCACGATCCTCGGATCGGGAATGTCGAGGACCGCGCACGTGCCGCGCTCGGCATTCTCGATCGCGATCGTGCCGCGCAACTGCCGGGCAAGGCTGCCGATCATCCGCATGCCGAGGCTTTTGCGCGAGGCGGCCTTGAGGTCGAAATCGGCGGGCAGCCCGACGCCGTCGTCGGACACGGTCAGCAGGATCCGGCCGTCGGCGTTGCGGATCGTCACCGCAATGACGCCGCCACCCTCGCCATACGCATATTTGATCGCGTTGGTGACGAGCTCGGTGACGAGCAGGCCGAGCGGGATCGCGGTATCCGCGCTGATCCGGATCGCGTCGATGTCGCAGTCGATCCGGTGCAGCGGCGCCTGTTCGGCAAGCCCCGTCGCGATCCCGCAGACCAGGTCGTCGAGCGCGACGATCCCGACCTGTTCGCCGCGCCAGAGCTGGTCGTGCGTCTGTGCGATCGCGGTGATGCGCGCCTGCGCGTCGCCGAGCAGCCGGGTAATGCGCGGGTCGTCATCCTCCTGCATCTGGAGGTTGAGCATCGCCGAGACGAGCGCAAGGCTGTTCTTGACGCGGTGGCTCGCCTCGCGCGTGAGCAGCTCCTGATGTTCCATCGCGTCGCTCAAGCGCTGTTCGGCCTGTTGCCGCTCGATCGCGACGCCGATCAGATTGGCGAACCCCTGCATGAAGGCGAGGTCGGCAGGCTCGAACTTGCCCTCGTCGGGGCTGTCGACCTCGAGCACGCCGAAGCGCTTGCCCGACGTCTCGACCAGGACGTTGATCGCGCGGCGGATATGGTGCTCGGCCATGAAGGCGGGCGTACGGAACCGCTCCTCATTCTCGAGATGGTTGGAGATCACCGGCTGGCCGGTCTCGAGCGCGAAGCCCGCGGGCGAGGCGAGATCGGTGCGCATCTCGGCCGATCCGACCACGCCCGGCGCCCAGCCGATCCCCGCGCGCACGAACAGGCTGTCCTGCTCGGGGCGATATTCGAGGAACTTGCAGTATTTCGAGCGCATCCCCTCGCCGCACAATTCGGTAGCGCGCTGGAGCATCGGTTCGAGATCGCGCGCGCGCAGCGCCTCGATCCCGAAATCGGCCAGTATCGATTGCTGGCGAAGCCGGTATTGCAGCTCCCCCGCACCCGGGGGGGCATCTCCACCGGGGGAGTGTTCGATAACTGTCACGCCTGCTCCGTTCGTGGGGACCAATATGTCTCCTACCGACCCCGGTTAGGGGATCAACATGGCGCTTGCGTGGCAGGCACCAGCTCGGTCCTACACCGCCCTCGTCATCCTGACGAAAGTCAGGATCCAGGGTTACGGGCGGACCGCCTCTTGGCTCTGGATCCTGACTTTCGTTAGGATGACGGGGTTGATGGGGGGGGCGCCGCAGCCCGGAAACATGGGCCGCGGCGGGTCTCAGACGCTCAGCGCGTGAGCTTCTTGTACGCCAGACGCGTCGGGCGGTCGGCGGCGTCGCCAAGGCGACGGCGCTTGTCCTCCTCGTAGGATGCGTAATTGCCCTCGAACCACTCGACATGGCTGTCGCCTTCGAAAGCGAGGATGTGCGTGGCGAGGCGATCGAGGAAGAAGCGGTCATGGCTGATGACCACCGCGCAGCCTGCGAACGTCTCGAGCGCCTCTTCGAGCGCACGCAACGTCTCGACGTCGAGATCGTTGGTCGGCTCGTCGAGCAGGAGGACGTTGCCACCCTCCTTGAGCATCTTGGCCATGTGGACGCGGTTGCGCTCGCCGCCCGAGAGCTGGCCGACCTTCTTCTGCTGGTCCTGCCCGCGGAAGTTGAACGCGCCGACATAGGCACGCGTGCCCATCTCCTGCTTGCCGAAGCGGAAGATCTCGAGCTCGTCGGAGATTTCCTGCCAGACGTTCTTGTTCGGATCGAGATCGTCGCGGCTCTGGTCGACATAGCCGAGCTTGACGGTCGAGCCGACCTCGATCGTGCCCGTGTCCGGGGTTTCCTGACCGGTGATGAGCTTGAACAGCGTCGACTTGCCCGCGCCGTTCGGGCCGATCACGCCGACGATGCCACCGGGAGGCAGCGTGAAGTCGAGACCGTCGAACAGCAGCTTGTCGCCGTACGACTTGGTCAGGCCCTTCGCCTCGATCACCTTGCCGCCGAGACGCGACGGCAGCTGGATCAGGATCGCGGCCTTGCCGGCGACGCGATTCTCCTGCTTCTCCATCAGCTCGTCGAACGCGCGGATACGGGCCTTCGACTTGGTCTGGCGCGCCTTGGGGGTCTGGCGCATCCAAGCGAGCTCATCAGCGATCGCCTTCTGCTTGCCGGCCTCTTCGCGCTCTTCCTGGCTGAGGCGCTGGGCCTTCTTCTCCAGATAGCCCGAATAGTTGGACTCGTAGGTGTAGTAGCGGCCGCGATCGAGCTCGAGCACCCAGTTGACGACATTGTCGAGGAAGTAGCGATCATGCGTCACGAGGATGACGTTGCCGGTATATTCCTTGAGGTAGTTCTCGAGCCACGACACGCTCTCGGCGTCGAGATGGTTGGTCGGCTCGTCGAGCAGCAGGATCTGCGGCTTCTCGAGCAGCAGCTTGCAGAGCGCGACACGGCGCTTCTCGCCGCCCGAGAGATTCACCACCGACGCATCGCCCGGCGGGCAGCGCAAGGCTTCCATCGCCTGTTCGAGCTGGCTGTCGAGCGCCCAGCCGTCGACCGCGTCGATCTTGGCCTGGAGATCGCCCATCTCCTCCATCAGCGCGTCGAAATCGGTGTCGTCCTTCGGATCGCCCATCTCGGCGGAGATCGCGTTGAACCGGTCAACGAGGTCGGCGACGGGGCGGACGCCGTCCTTGACGTTGCCCATCACGTCCTTGGTCGGATCGAGTTGCGGCTCCTGCGCGAGATAGCCGACACTGACGCCGTCGGCCGCCCAGGCCTCGCCGGTGAAATCGGGATCCATGCCCGCCATGATCTTCATCAGCGTCGACTTGCCCGACCCGTTGGGGCCGATGATCGCGATCTTGGCGGACGGAATGAACTGGAGGTGGATGTTGTTGAGGACGGGCTTTGCGGCACCGGGGAAGGTCTTGGTCAGACCCTTCATGACGTAGGTATACTGGACGGCCATGTGGGTGCCGAGCTCCATGCTTGAATGAGGCGGGATTTGACGTGCGCAGATAGCGATGCGGCGGGCCGTTGGCAAACGGGGAGCAGCGACATAGGCTGTCGCGGATGATGAAGCACACGCTCGCGGTATTGGCCGCCTCCACCCTGTCCGTTCCTCTCATGGCACAGCGGACCGCACCACCCGCCCCTGCCCCGGTCGATGCGAAGGTCGCAGCGCTCCGCGATGCCGCGCTCAAGGACGAGGTCGCCTATGACATCGTCGAGGGGATGACGACCGAGATCGGCCCCAGGCTGGCGGGGACCGAGGCGGAGGCGCGTGCGCGCGCCTGGTCGGTGACGAAGCTGAAGGCGCTGGGCTTCAAGAACGTGCGGATCGAGCCGTACCAGATGCCCGTCTGGGTGCGCGGCGTCGAGACCGGGTCGATCCTGTCGCCCTTCCCGCAGGCACTGAAGCTGACCGCGCTCGGCAATTCGGGTGCGACGCCCGTGGGCGGGCTCACCGCACAGGTGGTGGTGTTCAAGACCTATGGCGACCTGGCGGCGGCGCCCGCGGGGAGCCTTGCGGGCAAGATCGCCTATGTCGGCAATGCGATGGAGCCGACGCAGGACGGGTCGAGCTATGGCGCGTTCGGACCTGCACGGTTCGTGGGGCCAGCGATGGCGGCGAGCAAGGGTGCGGCCGCGATCGTGATCCGCTCGATCGGCACCGACCATCATCGCAATCCGCATACCGGCACGACCAACTTCCCCGAGGGCGTCACGCCGATCCCGTCGGCGGCGCTATCGGTACCCGATGCCGAGCTGATCGAACGGATCGCGACGCGCGGCAAGCCGATCACGATGACGCTCGTCCTGACCCCGCGGATGACGGGCACGCACGAATCGGGGAACGTGATCGCCGAAGTGCCGGGGACCGATCCCAAGGCGGGAATCGTGCTGGTCGGCGGGCATCTCGACAGCTGGGATCTCGGCACGGGCGCGATCGACGATGCGAGCGGCGTGGCGATCACCGCGGCGGCGGCCAAGCGCATCCTCGACGGCCCGCGCCCGCGGCGCACGATCCGCGTCGTCTGGTTCGGCGCCGAAGAGGTCGGCGGCTTTGGCGGCAAGGCCTATGCCGAGGCGCACAAGACCGAGCGTCACGCGACCGCGGGCGAATCCGATTTCGGCGCGGACCGCGTCTGGCGGTTCGAGACCAACCTGCCCGACAGCGCGAAGCCGGTCGGCGATCGCCTCGCCTCCGCGCTCGCCCCGCTCGGCATCGCGCGCGGCGCAGGGGTCGGCGGTGACGGCACCGATGTCGGCCCGACCATGGCGCTCGGCGTCGCGGCGATCGACCTCAACCAGTCGGGCACGCGCTATTTCGACACGCATCACACCCCCGACGACACACTCGACCGGGTCGATCCCGAGCAGCTTCGTCAGAACGTCGCGGCGTGGACGACGATGCTCGCGATCGTGGCCAATGCGCCCGAGGAAATCGGCTCGGTCGTGCCAAGAAAGTGACCAGTTGCGGCAACCCGCCCGTCATCGGACTGTCGCAAAGCTTGCTGGGCGATGAATTTAGCGGATTGACCGCCGGTCGGGGGCCGCTATTTGACGGGGCTTCGCGACGGCAATCGGGTCGGCCGCGAGTGAAACTATGCTTGGGAGCATTCGAATGAAGAAGATCGTTCTGATCGCTGCTGCCGCCGGCCTGATGTCCGTCGCAGCCTGCAGCAAGTCGCCAGAAGCCGCCGCAGTTGAGAACAACGCGGACATGCTGGCTGACAACATGGAAATGCAGGCTGACAACATGGACGCCATGGCGGACAACACCTCGAACGCTGTCGCAACCGACGTGCTCGAGAACGCAGCCGACAACATGAACGCAGCAGCAGACAACGTCCGCGATGCTGCCGACGAGAAGACCGACAACATGAACTAAGACCTTGTCGGGCGCTTGCGCTCGACAGCGTTTTAGAGTCGGAAAGGGCGTTCCTTCGGGAGCGCCCTTTTTCTTTGGCACCCTTTTTCTTTGGAAACGCTTGCGCTAACGCAGGCGGCGGTGGGGCCTGTAGCTCAACGGTTAGAGCTGGCCGCTCATAACGGCTAGGTTGCGGGTTCGATTCCTGCCGGGCCCACCAATTTCTAAAATTATCACTACCTTACCTCGTCAGGGATGCGCAGAATTGCGTCGTTTGTGGGGGTTTTCCTTCTCACACGTTCCATACGGCGAACTGAGAGTGCGGGATATTTGGGGGTATTTTTCAAATGGTATTTTCTGCCCCCCAGATGTCATGATTCGGCCCGGATTTCTGCGGCTTGCGGAGCCGCTCCGGCTTCGGCGGAAGCACCTGGTTTGAGGGTGTCGATGATCATGCTGGGCGGCCTTGCGACGATGATCGCGGCAATGCCCGCCGCAGCGCACGCCGCGGTGCAAGTCGCGGCAAACCGCGATTGACGAACCGCTTTAGATCGGCGGCGTTACGCCCTATCATCGTAGAGAGGCTAGCGAGGCTCCTGCCTGGCTCTTTGTCGAGCTCGGCAGTCGAACTCGCGGCGTTTGCGTTCTCATTGGGCGCATCCAAACAACGAATCAGGGTAGCGCCCGAGCTATACTGCTCCTTTTTTGTTCTCAACCTGCCTGCCATCGCCGGGCGGAACGAGGCACGGGATAGTTCGGAAAACCTCGTAACTCGGGGGGGCTTGAATGTCGCTAAAAGAACAGTGTGCCCGTCAACAACTATTGGAGATTTAGGTCATTCTTCTTGTCTTGTTAACCAAGGTTGAGCAGGGCCTATTGCACGCTTCTACCGTGGAAAATGCCCCCGGATGCAAACGATCCGGCCGCGCGACTTCATGACGCTCATCGCACTCCGCTCACGATGCACGATTGTCCCGAAACCACACAATGGTTGGGTGGTGGCCATTTTCAGGCAATTGCATAACTTTATGGCCCCCTTTACTTTTTTTCCAAGGAACACGTAAAAAGGGACCATCATGAAGCGTTTACTTCTTTCGACAATGGCATTCGTATCCGCATTTGCGATGGCCCCAGCGGCTCAAGCAGTTAACTTCACTCCGAACGACCCGGAGTTCACCGTCAGCGGCGATATAAAGAATGGTACCGTTTCGGCAGATTTCGGCCGGGCGGGCATCAAGCGTGGTGCATTCACAGATACTTTCAATTTCATCATCGATCAGGCCGGTCTGGCTAGCGGTACGCTCAGCACGAGCACGACGCGGTTCTTCAGCCCGACCGATCTTGATATCCTGTCGGTGTTCATCAACGGCTTCGCAGCGTCGAAGACGGTTGTCGGCAAGGCCGAGTTTTTCGAAATCAACAACGTGGCGATCGCAAAAGGTGCGACGAACCAGATCGTCGTGAACGGCCTCTCGCGTGGTAACGGCTCCTATGCCGGCACCGCGACCTTTGAGCCGACGGCAGCAGTTCCCGAGGCTGGTACCTGGGCAATCATGCTGTTCGGTATCGGCGGTATCGGCTCGTCGATGCGCGTTCGTCGTCGCCAAGCGAAGATCGCATTCGCCTAAGCCGATTTCACAGCCGGTCCCAGTGTCCGGCCGTGTGAAGGCAGCCGTCAACCTTTCGAGGTTGGCGGCTGTTTTCATTTGAATCCAGCGCGATTGAGGCTGCGGAGGGATTGATGTGGCGCGACGACCGCCGTTGACCGACACCTAAGCGTACGGTCGGGCGCGAACTGGTCGAAGTCGACTTTCTTATGCCGCCCACAGCCACAGATCAGATCCATGGTCCGGATACCGAGGGACCGCATGGGTCGGGTTTAAGTGGTCAAACGTCGACGGAATGACAATGCAGAAAATTCAATAAGAGCCGCGCTCAGTGAGGCCGCTTACGGTCGCGTAGACACACCAGCGGTCCGCCTAACCCTGCGCTGTCTCTGACATCACTGCCCCGAGCGCCGGCCCCTCGTGCTCTTTTGGGAAGCCGCGCAGCAGGATAGCGAAATTGGTCGGTGCCAGAGTGTGACGGCCTCATCAACGGCATTGTGGGGCAGCTGCGTCGATCCGGCGCATATACCGCAGTCAGCAACGCGCGGGCGGCATTGGCATCAAGAATTTTCAGTTAATCCACTTTAACCGCATGGAGTTGCAATTACTAAACAGATTCAATGCATAAATCCCCTTGTCGAAAGACAAGCACTTTCAAATCTGGGGGTTCAAATGCGCTACTGGCCAATCGGCAAGCCCATTCGGGGTTAACTTTGCCATCAGCTTGGGGATCACTATTGGCGTCATTGACGCATCCTGCAGGGCGCAAAGCAATGCGTTACTAGGCCAATGGTGACCCTTACAACGGCTGAAACATAAAATGCCCGGCTTTCCGATCCGGGCATTTTTTGTGTTCACGACCGCGTCATATCCTTTGCCGGACTCTCATCGGTGCATTTGCGAAAAAGCAAGGCCAAGAGGTTCCACTGCTTTTTGCATAGCGGTGTGCGCAGTCTTAAACCGCCCGCCTACCAGATAGCCCATCAAAGGCGTTCGTTACGCCGAACTACTGCGACGGCCCTTTGTTGATCGCATCGACTTTCCGAACGAGGACTCGCATTCTGGTTACCGAACTTCCGATCCAGCTGAACTGTCCGCAGACACTGCAAACACGTTCAACCCTGGCAAGATAGCGCCAGTGGCCGCGCAAGAGCGGTAGGCGTCATTCTCGGCATGGTGAAGTGCATCGGCCAAGAAAGAGGCCACAAGCGGATTGTTAGATACGTCGGCGACGTGAAGCGCCCAAGCGATCGCGGAGCGCAATATTTCTGCGTCGTGTCCAAAGGGCGTGTTCATGGGGCGGTTTGTTACAAAGCGAATTCTTGGGAGCCAAGCTCGCGTTCGGCATACAAGGTTAAGATCAACCTAGGTTACTTTCAGTCGGGACCCAAGCCGGCCTGACTCAACCCGCTGCCAGCTATACTGGTGAGCAAGGATCTGAATGGGGCACCTGACCGATCGCGTCACGCTGTTGCCGGCGTGCCGAGGTGCACCCAGCGAGCAGCTGATCGGATAGGACTGATGCCGCTTCGATGTCGAGCGTAACAGCAACGCCCGGCCCATCAATCAGCACCCTCCCCTCGTTCGCTGAGACGTTCAGAATTTCCGGACGCAAGGTACGCAGCATGCCAATTCTCCCGTAGAACAATCAGCGACCAATGGCGGCACATCGTTCCGTGTATTGATCCACGGCAGGACGATACTCAATGACCGAGATCGCTCGCCTCGTGTTGAGGGAAGCCTTGAGTTTGGAGCGGAGCAGCGCGCTAGCTAGGTCAGAAAACGTCAGTCCCAGTGACGCTCTTGCATACGAAGGTCGATCGTATACTTTCGGTCGAATTGCAGGAGTCGAACGATGAAATATCGCGTTGCAGTTGCGCTGATCCTCACCCCCATTGGCGTAAAGGCGCAAACGTCAGAAGCCCCTGCCAAGGCCGTAGAGGCGCCAGCCCAAGAGAAGAAGATCTGCCGGTCAATGACGCCGACGGGCTCTTTCATGGCAACGCGCGTCTGCAATTCGGCTGCGGCGTGGCGCAAATTTGATGGGATAACTGCTGACGGCGCGCAGCAGACCCGGGATGTCTATCGAATGACCACGACCGGCGTGCCGCACTGAGTTAGATGCAGCGGCGATTTCCTGCAATGCCCGCCGCCTGGCAGTGGAATCGGATGCCGCAATCTGATTGAGCGCCGAAAGAAGCCGCTCATTGCGCGCGCAAACCGCCGCTTTCGTCATGCTGGCACGGAGCGGCGGCTTCCCGACAGTTCGGCCGCGCACAACCATGTCAGTCATGTTTTCCTCGTGGGTTCCCGCCACCAAATGCGCAGGGTTGCAGCAGATCGCGCGGTCGCAGGTGTGACGGATGACGCGTTCGCCTGGGTCTTCGCCGTTAACTATTGCCGATGCCACCCGGTTTGATCGGCGGATCCTGCCGCCTCCCACCGTCGTCTGACCGTACAGCCCTTTACCGCCGCGGCATGCTGTCCAATCCCAGCACTCGCCTTCACCGCGGCGGGCGACGTTAGACCAGAATCGGGCAATGATAGCCGGCCCCCGGATTGGATCCGCGAGGTAAGGCCATATAGGCTTGATCCCGAACCGGGGCTTAAACGGCGCCGTCGCGGCTATCTCGACGCTCATGAAATACACCCCACTGCACGTGGGGGATTCTTGGGGGTATAATGCCCCCCGCCACGAGCTTTGTAAGGGCGTCAGTTCGATAGGTGCCGGGCCCACCAATTTCCAAAATCACAGTCTCCATATCGCCGCAATAAGCCGCAGCAATGCGCCACTTCTCCGCGGTTTTCTTGTCAGGCGTTCCATGACTACCTGTCGCCGATCAGGCGTTCCGGGGGCGGCTCAGGGGGTAAATTCAGATTGCCCGCACCCGATTTCCCCGCAAGGCCATCCGAGCATGCAGCCAGCGATTTCCAAACCTCCCGGGCGGAGCCGCACCTGATGCGCGGCAACGCCTTGTCTCGCGCGATCTGACAGGATCCGGCGGCTTTCCCGGTGACCAATGATCGCGCGCGCCCAGTGCCCGCTCGTCGGCGTTGAGGACGATCGCGCGGTGGCGGCGTTCCTCCGCTGGCAGACGTCGCGGCGAACCGCGCGTGACGAACTGGTTCATCTAGGCGACCTCTCGCCCTATCATCGTAGAGAGGCTAGCGAGGCTCCTGCCTGCTCCTTGGCGTGCTCGGGCAGTCGGATGCGTAGGGGTTACATCCTCATCGGGCGCGTCCGGGCAGCGAATCAGGATCGCACCTGAGCTGCATCGTTCCGCTATTATTCCCAACCAGTTTGCGGCTGCCCGCAGTCCGAGAACGCGCGAGGATTCGGAAATTGAAGCAGCTCGGGGGGCCTCGACGTCACCCGGTCGCCAGCCTAGCCCGTCGTCAAATAAATGACTGTTGGGTCACTCTTCGTGTCTTGTTAACCATACAAAAACAGGACTTATTGCGCGCTATGACGGTGCGAAACGCGCCGCGGAGCAGAGGGTGTTTCAATGGTAATGATCCTGGTGGGCTGGGCCGGCTCTTCCGTCGCAGCTTTTCTCGTTCTCGGGTACGCCGCTCACAAGCTCAAACACGTATGAAGCGGGAACTGGGTTAGGATCCACACGCTTTCTATCCGGAAGAGGACGGGCTCGACCGGGGAGCCGACCGCGCGCGTCGAGCGACTGACGACGGGCCGACCTGCACCTACCAACCAGTTGATCGGAAGGGACGGACGCCGCCTCTATGCCGCGCGTGGCGGCAAGGCCGGGTCCGTCGATGAGCACCCTCCCTTCGTTCGCCGCGACGTTCAGAGCTTCAGCCTGCACCTTCGGCTGCATGGCCAGACGCGATGCGGTTTCTGGTCATCGATCACGATCATGCATGTCCGATGGCGCTTTTCATCCGTAAGATCATGAGGCGCAGCGCCCGCCGCCAGTTGCGACACCGCATCCGTCACGATCGGGCTGGAAAACTTCCGTCGGGAAGTGGAGCACCTGCACCTTTCCCGATCGGTAGGGGAACCTGGACCACTCCCGCGGCTTGCTCAGGGAATTCCGCATCAAATAACCGACGAATCCAAGAATATGCGGAGGTCTCCTATAATCCGATTGGAGTAGTGCGTCTTAAGCCATTAGGATTATCGTCGAGAATTCCGGAGTATGATAAGGAAAGAATGGCGACGCTGGTTGCCGAATTTCGAGGATAGTCCCATGATAAACAAGGCAATCATAGTCGGAATGCTTGGATTTACGGCAATTTGTGCGACACCCGCTGCAGCTGTATCAATCATGGATCCGACCGACGACTTCATTCCGTCATATACTGCGGGTCCACGTTTTGCAGATCTCGACGTCACAGGCTTCTCGGTCAATTACGACAGTATGTCGCAATTCTTCACGCTAGGCGTCACTTTTGCCGGGGATATCGATCCGCAGACGGCGGGTCTGTACATTTTCGGCGTCAACACCGGTACAGGCATCGCCAGACCTTTTGCCTCGATCGGTCAACCCGATGTGATCTTCAATCAGGCCATTGTGATACAGAAGAACGGCACCGGATCGGTCGGTCCAAACGCCTTGGACCCAGCTGGTATTTCCATCGCTGGAAACATGCTGACAGCGCGGGTTCCGCTCGCCTTGCTGCCGAGCACGGGCTTTGGGCCAACGCAATATGGGTTTAATCTCTGGCCCCGAAACGGTGTGGGTAACGTCAACCAGATTACGGATTTTGCACCTGAGAATGCGACCGTTTCGATCGGCGCGGTTCCAGAGCCGGCAACGTGGTTCATGATGCTTGTCGGCTTCGGGGGAGTCGGCCTCGGGCTCCGCCGGCGCATCGGTAAAGTCGTCACAGGTACTGCTTACGCCTGATCTCGATGACAGTTCATCCCATATAGAGCCGCCGCCCTTCATTGGTCGGCGGCCTTTCAGTCCAGCGTCATCTTCGTCTGATATCTTGTCCCAGAGTAAGGGCGTCGAGGATCAGGCAGCGTGCTGGACTACATAATCGCCGAAGGGGTGCCTAGTGCGACAATATGCTCGACGGCGTCCTCGGTAATTTCCTGGGCACCCTCCAGCCCAAATTCGCCGAGATAGGACCAGGCGACCCACCCGACATATCTCGGCAGGCCCGGAATGGCGAGGCCGACCGATCGGCCGATCGTCACGCCATAATCCGCTTTCACCCGAAAACCACGCGTGGAGACGCCCGTCACGGTCGCGGGTATCATTTCGCCCAGAGGGGTGATCAGAAGCGCCCCCAGGTTGACGAGATGCCGGGATGCGCAACGACGTTCGATCAGCGCCGGCGAGATATCGCTCGCGATTTTGCGATACATATTCATTTCGAGGCACGTCCGGGCAGTCTACGTCGTTGCGCACACGTGGCCATCACGGTCGCTGGCTTTGCATCGAAGACTGGACTTCCTTATCGCCTTCGCGATCGACGTCGGCCTGCTTGCTTATGGCATGGACAATCGCCTCTGCTTCCTTCTTCAACGCGATGATCCGCGCCCTGTCGTCGTCCGTGACGAAGTCACGGGGTTTTTCATCGAAGACGCACAATGCGCCGAGTACGGTGCCGTCTTCGTCGCACAGAGGCGCGCCGATATAAAATTGAATGCCCTCGATCGTGTCGACGAAAGGGTTGCCGGCGAAACGCTCGTCTGCGCCGGCGTCCGGAACGATCGTCAGTTCGTCGGGGGATAGAATGGCATGCGCACAGAAGGACGTAGACCTCTTATAGATGCCGGCCTCGAAACCCGCTGCGGACAATACGTAAGTCGAGTCCTGATAGACGATGGTGATGGCTGCGGACTTCGCCTTCAGGGTATCGCGGACAGCATCCAATATCGGCCGGAATCTGCCGACATGCGGACTTGCGATGAGATTGCTTGTCGCAATGGCCCTTTCGCGTTCGCGTTCATTTTCCGGCTTATCCGCCATGATGTAGAACGAGATCGACATATCATATCCTAGCCCTATGTGCCCAATCGAGCAGATAGGGAGCCTAAGCGTCCGTTTGCCCGGCCTGTGACGATATAAAGCAATAGCTAACAAAGGGTTGGCATCACCGCCCGTCCCATCGAACGACACCCTCTCCTTGTCTCCCCCGACGTTCAGCGGGTGATCCAGGCGGTGATTCCGGCGAGGCTGCGGAAGTCGTCGACTGCGCGGACGTCGAGCGTGGGATAGGCGGCGCGGACCATGTCGGCGAGCGCGGTGCCGGGGCCGAGTTCGAGCAGGCGGTCGACGCCGCGTTCGACCAGCGCCTCGAGCGTGGCGGCCCAGTCGATCGTCGTGTCGAGCTGTGCCGCAAGTCCTGCGATTCCGGCGGCGCCGCGGACGATCGTGGCGTCAGTTGCGCCAATCAGCGTGCGACCCCGGATCGGCCGTGCGGGCTGGGCTTCGAGCAGCGCGGCGTGGAACGGGGCGACCGCAGCGGAAAGGCGACGGGTGTGCGACGCGACGCGGACCGTGATCGGGCGGGCAGTCAACGCACCCTCCGACAGTGCGGCGTTGCAACAGGCGGCGACCTGCGCGCGGGTGCCGCCGATCACGAACAGCAGGCCGGGATTGACGATCGCGATGCCGCAGTCGAACCGTGCGACCAGCGCCTCGACCGCCGCGCGCGGCAGGCCGCGGACGAAGCCTAGGCCATCCTCCGCGCCGCCGGCCGCGTCCATCGCCGCCGCTCGCGCCGCGGTGAGCCGCAGCGTGGCGGCGGGCGACCACAGGCCGGCGATACCCCAGGCGGTCATCTCGCCGACGCTATAGCCCGCGACAAGCGCCGGACCGATCGGTTCGAGACACGCCGCCGCCGCCAGCCCGCGCGCGACGCAGAGGATCTGGCTCGTCGCATTGGCGTGGAGCCGGTCGTCCGCGGCGGTCCGGACGAGCTGATGGACGTCCTGTCCGAGGATCGCGGTGGCCGCGGCGAGGATCGGCGCGGCGGCGGGTTGGTCGACGAACAGGTCGAACATCGCGCGGTCCTGCCGCCCCTGCCCCGAGCAGAGCAAAGCGAGCGTCACGCGTCATGCGCCGCGGCGAAGAACGTCATCGCCAGCAGATCCGCACAGCCCCCCGGACTGAGCCGCCGGGCGACGAAGCGGTGATGGACCGCGATCGCGCGCGCGCGCCAGTCCGCCGCGGCAATGCCCCCGGCTGCGAGGAAGGCGCGGGCCTCGCCCTGCGCGAAGGTCAGGCCGGACGGGCCGCCGCGATAGAGGAGATTGGTGTCCGCGACGCCGACGATCAGCGCCATCAGGACCTGCACCGCCTGCGCGTTCCGGTCGTCGGGCCGCAGGCGCCGCGCGGTGGCGAGCGCGGGCAAGGCGGTGGCGTAGAGCGCGGGGAAGCCGGCGGCGGCCTCGGCGCGTGCACCGCCCGCGGCATGGCGGCGCGCGACCGTGGTGCCATGACTGTGCAGCGCGACGGGCCCGCGCAGGATCTCGGCGCCCCAGTGCTGCGCGACGATCGTCCCGAGCGGCGCGGCGATGCCATAGCGCTGGCGGAACCCCGCAGCGGCGCAGAGCAGGCCCATGCCGAAGATCGCGCCGCGATGCGTGTTCACGCCGCCCGTCGCGACCATCATCGCCGCCTCCGCCGCGATCCCGATCGCGCGCAGCCGGTCCATCCCTGCCCCCGCAGCCCCCGCCTGGGCCAGCGCGGCAAGATAGGGGGCGAGCGCGTCGGCGCTGCGGTTCATCATCGCCGCATCCATGTCGTCATGCGCGCCCGGATCCACCGGGCTGACGAGGCCGGGCTTGGGATAGGTCGCGATCTCGCGACGGAGGCACAGCGCGGCAGCGTGGCCGATCGCGTCGGTGTCGACCGCGGGTGTCGTCGCGACGAGCGCGGTCATGCGAACACCGACGCGCGCGGGGTCACACTGTTGGTGTCCGCCGCCTTGACGAGCAAGTCGGGTGCGTCCGATGCCCATTCGCGCCATTGCACCGCATGGCCTTGGGGGGTGAGCAGTTCGCCGTCGATCCGCATCGGTGCGGTCGCTCCGATCGTCAGAAGCGCGCGAGCACGTGCGGTCGCGGCGTGGTCATCCGCCACCGTCCAGAGCAGGTCGAGATCCGAACCCGGCGACAGATAGGCCAGTCCTGTCAGATGCGCCCAGGCGAGGCTGCCGAAACAGCGCGTGTCCGGGTCGAGCGTGACGAGCGCGGCGATGCTGTCCTGCCAGGCGGGGGGTGCCGCCGCCGCCGCATCGCGCAGCAGCGGCGGCGGGGCGTCGGCCCGGATCGCGTCGGGGGGCACGGCAAAGGCGAGCCGTTGCTTGCCGATCGAGGGCGGCAGCGGCAACCCGAGTGGGACCAGGCACGGCAGTTCGCCGACGACCGGCCGTCGCGCGATCAGCGGGCGGTCGTCCCTGGCCCAATCGGCCAGCAGCGCCGGGGCGTTGGCGAGCCCGTGCGCGGCGAGGATGGCGGGCCAGCGCTGCGGGTCGATCCAGACCAGCCGATGTCGGTCGAACCGCATCAGCGCCGCGCTGCCATATCCACCTCGTCCGCGATCGCCGCGGCCTTGGGCCGGCCCTTGCGCTCGGCCCCGAGCGTCGCGCGCGCATCGTGATCGCGCGGCCTGGCGAGCAGCGTCGCGAGCTGATCGGCGAGGCTGCGCTGCGGATCCCAGACCTCGGCGACGCCGCCGACGCTGACCAGATTGTCGAGGCCGGGGGCGAAAACCGGGGTCGTCTTTGCCTTGTCCTCGAGCAGATCGATCGACAGCTTGGTGACGCGCGCCATCGAGGCGAGGTCCATCACTTCGGGATGCGCGCCGGGCAGCGCGACGAGCGTGTCGCAGGCGAGCGCGGTGGCGATGAACGCGCCGGCCGCGCTGCCGCCATAGAGCAGGCCGATCGTGCGGTGGCCACGCGCCTCGGCGAGCAGCAGCGACTTGGCGAGGTGCGCGAGATATTCGCTGAGGCCGAGCAGTTCGTCGCGCCGGCTCATCCGCTGGCTCGCGCTGTCGACGAGGAAGAGGATCGGCGCTCCGTCGTCGCTGCGTGCGATCGCGAGCACCGCGGCGGACAGGCGGATCGCCTGGTCGATGCCGATCGGCGCGCGGGCGGTGGCGCCGATGACATGCACGACCCGTCCGTCGGGCGACGTGCCGCGACCGAACAGCAGGTCGCCCTCCGCGGTGACATCATGGCCGGCCGGAAACAGCGAATCGAGGATCTCAGCGGGCGTCATCGGCGCTCTCCCGATACTGGGCGGCAAGGGTCGCGAAGGCGGCGGAAGGCATGTCGGGTATCGCCTGCGGGTCATCGATGCCGAGCGTGCGCCAGATGTCGGTGGCGTCGGCGGCGTCACCGAACCGGGCGATGCGGCGTTCGAGGCGGTCCTGTTCCGCGTCCAGAGTGGCCAGATCGAGACCGGGTCGCCCCCCTCTCCCAAACGGGAGGGGGGCGGCGTTCCGGACGGAACCCGCCCTGGCTGGTCGCACGAGCGCCGCGAGCATTGCCGCGCGGAACGCCGCGGCATCGTCGTCGACGAACAGGTCCGCGCCGCCGATCAGCGTCCGGTGCTTGCCGCCCATCGTCCGCCAGACCAGCGCACGATCGCGCGAGTCGAATTCCTCGACGCCCTTGTTGGTCTCGATCACCTCGGGGCCAGTGACGCTGATCCGGCCCTGTTCGGATATGATCAGCGTCGAGCAGCAGCCGGCGATCAGCCCGCCACCGCCATAGCAGCCCGCGCGGCCGCCGATCAGCCCGACGACGCGCACGCCCGCGATCCGCGCCTCGGTGACCGCGCGCATGATCTCGGCGATCGCGATCTCGCCGGCATTGGCCTCCTGCAGACGGACGCCGCCGGTGTCGAACGCGATCACCACATCGCGGTCGAGGGCTTTGGCGGCGCGGAGCAGGCCGGTGAGCTTGGCGCCGTGGACCTCGCCGAACGCGCCGCCCATGAAGCGGCCCTCCTGCGCGGCGATCATGATCGGCGTGCCGTCGACGGTCGCGGCGCCGACGACGATGCCGTCGTCAAACTGCGCGGGCAGGTCGAAGATGCCGAGATGCGGGCTGGTCTCGCGCCGCTCGGGGCCGACATATTCGGTGAAGCTGCCGGCATCGACCAGCGCCGCGATCCGCTCGCGCGCGCCCGCCTCGTACCAGCTCTGATAAAGGTTGCTCATGCTTCGGGCTCCTCGATCATGCGGACGGCCTGGGCGAGGCGCAGCGACACCGTATCGGGTCGCGCGCCACCATCGTTGATCGCGATCCGCAGGCCGCCGGCGGCGCGCCGGCCGACGAAATCGGCGACCACCGCGTCCCACAGGTCGCGAAAGCCGTGCGCCGCAGTGCAGATCTCGATCGCGCACCGATCGGCTGCGTCGCCGCGCTCGACCAGCACTTCCAGATTGCCCGACGCGACCACGCCGACCAGCGCCATCGCGCGCGTGCCGCCCGCGGGCACGGGCGCGGCGATATCGAAATGCAGGATTTCCATGCTTCTATCCCCTACCAGTTCCGGAACCGGCTCGGCGGCCGGTAGAGCCCGCCCGAGGCGAGCATCAGGTCCTTGATCGAACGCGCGGCCAGCATGTTGCGGTTCGCGTCGAGCGGGTCGATGCCGAGATCCTCGGGCCGCTGGATGATCTTCCGTTCGCGCAGCCGTTCGACCATCGCCTTGTCGCGGCCGCGGCCGATCTCGGTAAAGCCCGCCACGCCGCGGATCGCCTGTTCGCGCTCATCCGCATCGCGGCAGAGCAGCAGGTTGGCGATGCCCTCTTCGGTGACGATGTGCGTCGTGTCGTCGGCATAGACCATGATCGGTGCGAGATCGAGATCGAGCTTTTCGGCGAGTTCGAGCGCGCCGAGCTTTTCGACGAACAGCGGTGCGTTACCCTCGCCGAACGTCTCACCGATCTGCACGACGAGTTTGCGGCCGCGCCGCAGCGGTGCCGCGGTGTCGGGATCGGCCTCCGCGCCGGCTTGCAGCCAGGGTGCGCTGGGATGGCGCCGGCCACGCGCGTCCGACCCCATGTTGGGCGCGCCGCCAAAGCCGGCGATGCGGTTTGCGGTGATCGTCGAGCTGTGCCCGGCAAGATCGATCTGCAGCGTGGAGCCGATGAACATGTCGCAGGCATACAGCCCCGCGGTCTGGCTGAAGGCACGGTTCGAGCGGAGCGAGCCGTCGGGGCCGGTGAAGAAGATGTCGGGCCGCGCGGCGAGATAATCCTCCATGCCGACTTCGGAGCCGAAGCAATGGACCTGCTCGACCCACCCCGCCTCGATCGCGGGAATCAGCGTCGGGTGCGGGTTGAGCGCCCAGTGCGTGCAGATCTTGCCCTTCAGCCCGAGCTTCTCGCCATAGGTCGGCAGCAGCAGCTCGATCGCCGCGGTGTTGAAGCCGATGCCGTGGTTCAGCCGGCGCACGCCGTAGGGCTGATACAGCCCCTTGATCGCCAGCATCGCGGTGAGGATCTGAGTCTCGGTCATCGCCGCGGGATCGCGCGTGAACAGCGGCTCGACATAGAAGGGGCGCCCTGCGTCGAGCACGAAATGGACCTGGTCGCCGGGGATGTCGACGCGCGGCAGCGTATCGACGATCTCGCCGACCTGCGCGATCACCAGACCGCTGCCGAAGCTCGTCGCCTCGACCACGGTCGGCGTGTCCTCGGTATTGGGGCCTGTATAGAGATTGCCGTGACGGTCCGCGCTGACCGCAGCGATCAGCGCGACCTGCGGCGTCAGATCGACGAAATAGCGCGCGAACAGTTCGAGATAGGTGTGGATCGCGCCGAGCTCGATCTTGCCGCCGAACAGCATCTTCGCGATCCGTGCCGATTGCGGGCCGGAGTAGGAGAAGTCGAGCCGCTTCGCGATCCCGCTGTCGAACACGTCGAGATGCTCGGGCAGGACGACGCCAGACTGCACCATGTGCAGGTCGTGGATCCGCGCCGGGTCCATCGCGGCCAGCCCCCTGGCCAGCACATCCGCCTGTTTCTGGTTGTCACCCTCCAAGCAGACCCGGTCGCCGGGCCTGAGCACCGCTTCGAGAAAGTCGACGAGCGTTTCGGGATCGACCAGCTTGCCGGTGGCAAAGCCCCGGCCCGCCGCGATCCGCTCCTCGCGCATCTGCTTGCGCGTATTCCATTGCCGCACCGCATCGCCTCCTGACGCTTATTCTGACCCTCTTGTATTCGCTATTGCTCCAAAGGCAACCCTGTGCATACTTAACGGCGTATAAGACGCCAGATCGAATACATTGAGAGGATATGCCATGAGCGAGTCCCTACCCGTTGCCGCCGCAGATGCGGGACGCGGCGCATGATCGCCGGAGTCGCGCTGCTCGCGATCTGTACGCTGATAGGGCAATTGCTGGGCGAAGGCCTTGGCGTGCTGCTCGGCGTGAAGGCCAATGTCGGCGGAGTCGGCATCGCGATGATCCTGCTGATTGCCGCGCGGATGTGGCTGAAGACGCGCGGTCGCTACAATGAAGGCGTGTCACGCGGGATCGGCTTCTGGGGCGCGCTCTATATCCCGATCGTCGTCGCGATGGCGGCGCAGCAGGATGTCGTCGCCGCGGTCGAGGGCGGCCCGATCGTGCTGATCGCGGGCGTCGGCGCGCTGCTGCTGTGCTTCAGCGCGGTCGCGATCATCAGCCGGTTGTCGGGCACGCCCGAGACGATGGACGAGATCGAGGCGCGCGAGTCGCGTGAAGCCGAGATGGCGATCGCCGCCGGATCCCCCGCCCCGATCACCCCGCGCTAAGGACCGAACGCATGGAAATGATCACCAAGGTCCTGACCGCCAATGCGCTGCTCACCGCGTTTGCGGTCGTCGGCATCGTCATGTGGCTGTCGAACATCCTGTCCGCCAAGCTGACGATGGGCCGGGTCCACGGCTCGGCGATCGCGATCCTGATCGGCCTCGCACTCGCCTTCTGGGGCGGGATCGCGACGGGCGGGCACAAGGGGCTCGCCGACCTGCCGATGCTTGCGGGGATCGGGCTGATGGGCGGCGCGATGCTGCGCGACTTCGCGATCGTCGCGACCGCGTGCGAGGTCGATGTCGAACAGGCGAAGAAGGCGGGGCTGATCGGCGTCGTCGCGCTGCTGCTCGGCACGATCCTGCCGTTCATCGTCGGCGCGCTGGTCGCGGCGTCGTTCGGCTATACCGATGCGGTGTCGATGACGACGATCGGCGCGGGCGCGGTCACCTATATCGTCGGGCCGGTCACGGGTGCTGCGATCGGGGCAAGCTCGCCCGTCATCGCGCTGTCGATCGCGACGGGCGTGTTCAAGGCAGTGATGGTGATGGTCGGCACGCCGTTGGTCGCAGGGCTGATCGGGCTCAACAACCCGCGCAGCGCGATGGTGTTCGGCGGGCTGATGGGGACGGTCAGCGGCGTGTCGGGCGGGCTCGCCGCGACCGATCGCCGGCTCGTGCCCTATGGTGCCTTGACCGCGACCTTCCATACCGGGCTAGGGTGCCTGGTGGCGCCGTCGATCCTCTATCTGATCGTCCGCGCGATCGTGGGGGGCTGACAGCGTGGCGGATATCGAGAGCGAAGACACGGGGCTGCTGTCCGACCGGATCCGCAACGCGCTGACCGACGCGATCTCGTCGGGCGAGCTCGCGCCGGGCACGATGCTCGACGAACAGCAACTGGCCGACCGCTACGGCGCGTCGCGCACGCCCGTCCGCGAGGCGCTGCGGCAGCTCGCGACCAGCGGGATGGTCGAGGTCCGCCCGCGCCGCGGCGTCATCGTCCGTCATGTCACCGCCGAGGAGGTGATGGACATGTTCGAGACGATGGCGGAGCTCGAGGCGGTGTGCGTCCGGCTCGCCACCTACCGGATCACGCCGCTCGAACGCAGCCGTCTGCTGCGGGTCCATGAGGCGAGCGAGGCGGCGGTCGTGGCGGGTGATGTCGACGCCTATGACGCGCTCAACCGCGAGTTTCACGAGGCGATCTACCGCGCGGCGCACAACGACTTCCTCGCCGACCAGGCGATCGCGGTGCGCACGCGGCTCAACGCCTTCCGCCGGATGCAGCTGCGCCAGGACCGCCGCCTCGCCAGCTCGCGCGCCGAGCATGACGCGGTGATGCGCGCGATCGCCGAGGGCGATGGCGACGAGGCGGCGCGGCGGATGCGCGCGCATATGCTGAATGCTGCGAGCGCGCTCGACAGCTATATCGCACACCAGGACGCCGCGCACGCCAAGCCGGCGGGATGACCGCGGCGCGTCAGGCTCGGCGCCCAGGGAGCCGGGTCATCATGTAGATGCCGACCAGCAGCAGGTCGGGGACCCACAGGAAACCGCCGCGCATGTAGAAGTCGGTATTCTGGCCGGTCCAGAGCCAGTTGAACTTGCCATTGGCGAGCCACAGGCCGTCAAAACCCTCGATCAGCGCCCCCTGGAGCAGCAGGATCGCGAGCATCCGGGGCTCGCCGCGCCGGACCGCGAGCCACAGGCCGAACAGCAGGAACAGCCCGTAAGCGAGGTTGCGCGTGCCGATCCACCGCGCGGGCAGGATCGCCCCGAACAGCGCCGACCCCGTCCCCCAGTCCGGAAACGGCCGGAACGCCGCCATCCAGAAGCCGGTGCTGTCGAACCACCACCAATAGGCGAACAGCAGCTTCATCCCGGCATAGGCGAGCGTGACGACATAGCAGACGATCACGAAATGGCGGTCGATCCAGCGGCCTGCCGCGCTTGGCCGTGGCGGGATCGGCGCTGTCGGCGTCGCGCGGGCGGGGCTGCCCGACTGGCCGGCGAACACCCATGCCGCCGCGAGCAGCGCGACCACCCAGCCGACACTGACGATCATCGCGCCGCTCGATACCGGCGGTGCCCAGCCCACCGCCTGCCCGCGGCTCAGCCAGACGGCATCGATCGTCTCGATCAGCGCCGCCTCGCAGGCAAAATAGGCCGGCAGACGATAGGCACGCAGACACAGCGCGACGATCACGGTGGCGAGAAACCCGATCGCGTGCATCGCGGTCCGCGTGCCGAGCCATTTCGCCGGCAACAGCGCACCATAGAGCGCGGCACCGCTGCCCCAATCCGGAAAGGGCCGGAACAGCAGTTCCCACCGCGCGATGCCGTGAAACCAGAAATCGCCGGCGACCAAGGCCTTGCTGGTGACATAGACAAGCATCACCGCCAGTGCGGCGAGGAACGCGGGCACGGAGTGGCGGACGGGCATGATGCGCGCTTTCAGTTCGACCCCGAGGGGTGGCTGGTGGAGGAGTCGCCCGCGGCCTGCAGATTGGCGGGCCAGCGGCCGGGGGCATGGACGCGGATCCAGTCCACGACCGCGTCGATGAGTTCGGGGGGCGGCTTGAGGATCATCAGATGCGCCAGGTCGCCGAGCAGCAGGAAGCGCTTCTGACAGGTAAGCTGGTCGAACAGATGCTGTTCATAGGCGACCGGGAAGACTTCGTCGCCGCGTGACGAGATCAGCATCAGCGGCGTCGTGATCCGGTCGAGCGGCCGTGCGAGGTCGGTCTTGGCGAGGGTCGAGATCGCCCCGAGGCCGTAGGCGAGCGTGACCAGCGGATCGGTGCGCATGAGCTCCATCGCCGAGCCGCCGCCGGGCAGCTTCAGCTTGTCGAACGGCAGGTACCAGGTGACGGGGATCGACCAGGCACGCAGCCGCAAAAACAGCCGGCACAGGAACGGCACGAGCCACCGGGGTGGCTTCAGGATCGCGATCTGGCGGATCGTGTTCCCGTCGAGCCAGGCGATATTGTGACAGACGACGGTGGCGACCGCGGGATCGTCGGTGGCCGCGACGTACAGGCCGATCACCCCGCCCTGGCTGCTGCCCGAGAAGACCACCTTGCGACCAAAGCGCGCATGCGCCCAGGCGCAGACGGCGCGCGCATCGTCGATCGCCTGCGTCACGGTGAAATAGCCGCGCCAGCGTCCGCTCCGGCCGTGACCGCGCGGATCATAGGCGACCACCGTGCAGCCGCGGCGATGCAGGTCGACGAGCAGCTGCGCGTAGAGCTGCGCATAGGCCGCGGTCCCCGGCATGAAGACATAGACCGGCGCATCGGGCGCGCCCTGCAGCACATAGAGCGCGAGGCACACGCCGTCCGCGGTCCTGAGATATTCGCGCGCAAAGCCATTGGGCGCCGCATCGATGCCGAAGCGCGCGTAGAGACCGGCGAGATAGGTGATGAGCGTACATTCGCACGCGCGCCGGCGGTGCATGTACCATTGGCTGACCGCGAGCCACAGCAGCATCCCGCCAAGCAGGAGGGCGGCGAGGATGGACAGGATCGTCATCTCACGCCGCCGCGCCACGCCGGGTGGCGGCCGAATGGACGGCCAGACGCCCTGCCCCGGCGCCGTCCGGGGGGACCGCCGCCACAGCCGGAGTCTCGGGCACGCCGCGGCAGACGATCATCGCCTGCGTGCTCGGCAATTCGATCGGTCGTTCGGGTCGTGTCGCGAGGAAATCGGCAAAGGCGCGCTCGACCCCGGGCAGCATCGAATAATCGTGCGACAGGATGATCCCGCCGCGCACCATCCGGGGATAGAAGAAGGCGAGCCCGGCCAGCGTGCTTTCATAGAGATCGACGTCGAGATGCACGAAGCTGAAGCGCAGCGCGTCGAGCCCGGTGGTCGAGGCGGGGAACGCGCCGGGATGAAACCGGACCATGTCGAGATCGGCAAGCCGCGCGCGCACCCGCGGCAGGCTGGCCTCGAACTGACCCCGCTGCAGGACTTCGCGTTCGTCCGCACGGGGTTCGGGAAGCCCGGCGAAGCTGTCGAACAGATGCAGCGCCCGCCCCGGCGCCGCGGCGGCGATCAGCGACGCGGACGTCCCTTCGAACACGCCGAACTCGGCCAGATCGCCATCGAGCGCGGCCTGCGCATGCGCGATGCCGTACAGCGTGAACGACTCGTTCGCGGTCAGCAGCGACTCACGGCCGCGTTTGCTCCGGCGGATCAGCGCGAGCGTGTCGCCCCGCTTGTGCCCCCGCAGCGACAACGACTCGATCGCCGAGGCGAGCCCGATCGCACCGCGGCGGAGCAGCCGGCTGCGCCCGACGATGCGCTGGACCTGAGGGTGCTTCATCCACATCGGCCGGTCTCCTCCACGGGGCAAAAGGCGAGCGCCGCGTCGGCGGCGATGCCATCGGGCAGGCGCAGGTCGCGCCATGTCCAGCGCGTGCCGCCGAACTGCAGCGTGCCAGCGCTGGCGGACAGGGCGAATGGCGACTGGGCGCGGACCGACAGGCCGAACCCCGTGCCCTTCACCAGCGCCTCGTGGCGGGTCCAGCGGCGCGTCACCTCGGCATCGGGGAGTGCGTGATCGCGGCACAGGAACGGCGCGCGGTCAGGCCCGTGGCATTCGATATCGACGCCGAGTTCGGTGTCACGGGCGAGCGCGGTCAGCGCGATCACACCGCTCCGGCTGGTGTTGAAGTAGAGCGGCACCGATCCGCGCGACCGGATGCTCGGTTTGCCGCGCGCGCCCGACACGATCTCGACCGCGTCGGCGGACTGGCCGAGCGCGCGCGCCAGCAGGCCGCGCAGCTCGAGCCGGGCGCGGCTGGCGCGGGTGGTGTGCGTATCGGTCGCGCCGGTGTCGGGCGCCGGGGCGGCGGGCAGATCGTACAGCCACAGGTCAATAAACCCGCGCTCCGGCATGACGCAGGTCGCAGCCGCCCAGTCCGCGACGATCGCGCCGTCGCTGACCGCGACGCGCGCATGCCGGGGCGTGGACAGGGCGGACGACGGCGTCGTCACCGGGCCGCACCGACAGGCGCGCGGACCGCCGCCTGCTCCTGCGACCTCCGAGAATAGAGCGTGAGCACTGCGACGAGCAGGATCGCGACGGCGACGCCGGCGATGGCCTGCGGCACGATCGCGGGCACGGTGAACAGCGATGCCACCGCGATCAGCGGCATCAGGACGATCACCGCCCAGTGGCTCGCCCCCGGTAACCGGCTGCGGAACGGCCGGGCGAGCTCGGGGCGACAGCGGCGCAGACGCTCGACCGCGCCGACATAGGCGGCATAGATCAGGCAGATGATCGCCGACCCGACCAGCCCGACGACGAGATACAGGTCGAACGCCGCGATCAGCAGCGCGGCGACCAGGCCGAGGCTGCCCAGCACGAGCACGGCACCGACCGGCGCGCCCGTATCGACCTGTACCCGCGCGACGAACCGCGGCAGCGATCCCTCGCGCGCGAGCGCCTGGAGCAGTTGCGCGCCGCCCATGATGCCCGCGTTGAACGTCGAGACGATCGCGCCGAGTCCGACCAGCACGGCGAGCGCAATGCCGGGGCTGCCCAGCAGCGCGGTGAACAGCGGCACCTGCGGCGTCGCACTCGTGGCGATCAGGCCGTGCGGCAGCCTTGTACCGAGCGCGGCGACGAACAGGCCATAGGTGACGAGCAGCGTCCCGATCGCGACGAGCATCGCGATCGGGACCCGCCGCGCATAGGCTTGCCGCGACAGGCCGATCGGGGTGACCCATTCGAAGCCGGTATAGATGAAGATCGCGAGCGCGGTCGCCGCGGGCAGCCCCGCCCAGCCCGCGGGCGCGGCTGTCGTCGCCAGGTCTCGCGTCGACGCGACGGCCGGTGCCGGCAGGAACCAGAGCGCGGCCGTGGCGGTGACAAGCAGCACCGCCATCGTCCCGAACGCGGTGAGGATCTGCAGGCGACGGGGCAGGTCGAGCCCGCGCAGGTTCGTCAGCACGACGACGGACATCAGGACGACGATCGACACCGTCGGTGGCACGGCGGGCAGCGCGGCCTGCACCACCATCGCAAAGCCGTAGCTCTCCACCCCCGCGATCATCACGACGAACAGCAGATAGGCGTGGACCAGCACCAGCGCCGCGACCGGTCCGAACGCCGCGCGGAAATAGGTGATCACCGCGGGCGAGGAGGGCCACATGCTCGCCAGCTCGCTGATCGCTGCGCCGATCACCGTGCAGATCACGCCGGCGACCAGCAGCGCGACCAGCGCCGGGCCGGTGCCGGTCACCGCGAACAGCCCCGAGACCATCGCGAACGCCGAATTGCTGAGCGCCATCCCCGCGCCGACCGCGACATAGAACAGCCACTCGCCGCGAGAGGACAGGCCAGTCGCCATCACAGCCCCCAGATGACCATGGCGAGCGCCTCGAGCTTCACCTTGTCGCGCGCGTCCGAATAGACTTCGAGCTGTCCGTCGATCACTGCCGAGGACGGATTGTAGCGGCCCGCGAAGATCTCGATCAGCGTCCGCTCCTCGCCGCTCAGCGTCACGAACGGGGTGTCGCCGGTGCCCTCGGTTCCGTCGCGGATATCGGTGACGCGGGTGCCGGTCACCGTCAGCACGACGCTGCGCGCGGTGTCGGTCGCGTCGACGAGCAGACGGCGGTTCCAGCCCGCCGTCAGCTTCGCCGCACGGACATTGGCGTTGAAGCGGTCGCGGAAATCGCCGAGCCAGTGATCGAGCGTTTCATGGGGAATGGCAGGCTGCGTGGCGGCGGCAAATGTCATCGCGATATATCCTCAGGCCCAGGGTTGCGGCGTGCCGAGCAACTGATTGCCCATGATCACCTTCAGCGTGTCGTCGGAGGGGCCCATCAGCGAGCCGGCGCGCGCGTCGCGGTAGCAGCGCTCGACGAGGTGGCCGCGCTTGTAGCCACTGCCCCCGCAGACCTGCAGCGCGGTATGCGCGACATCGACCGCCATCTCGCTGGCGATGATCTTCAGTTCGGCCAGCTCGACGAAATAGGGATCGTCGGGATTGTCGCGGATGATCTCGTCGAGCAGCCCGGCGGTGTTGAACTCGTTGAACAGGACGACCGCATTGTCCGACATCTGCGCGACCCGCAGCACGGTCGCGCGCGCCTGGTCGATCCGGCAGCGCATCTCGGCGGCATAGCGCTGCACCGTCTCGACGGTGGCGAGCGAGCGTTGCGTATCCGAATGGACGCGCCCCTTCACATGCGCGATCGCGCCATCGAAGGCGGCCGAGGCAAGGCCCAGATAACAGCTCGCGAGGCCGACCAGGTAGATCGGCAGCGCATAGGCCATCATGAACGAAAAGCCCGTGGTCTCGCCGCCGAGCCGGGCGATCGGTGGGACGTGCACCTGATTGAAGTGCAGCGGGCGGCTGCCATTGCCGCGCAGCCCCATGCCGTCCCAGGCCCCCTTGGGCTCGATCCCGGTCGCATCGCCATCGACCCAGAACATGCTGAGATCGGTCGCTCCGGCATCGGCGTTGCCACGTGTCGGGACGAGGTAGAAATCGGCATGGCCCGCCGAGGTGCAGAACGACTTGAACGAATCCAGGATGAAGCCGTGGCCGTTCTTGCGCGCATGGCTGTCCATGTGCCAGATCCGGTTGCCCGATCCCGGTTCGCTCATCGCGAACGCGCCGAGAAGCTCGCCGCGGACGATCGGGGCGATGAACCGCTCGACCTGTTCGACATCGGCGAGCGCGCACAGCATCGGCAGCGTCGACTGGTGCATCGTATAGATCATCGCGGTCGACACGCAGCCCTTGGCGAGCGCCTCGGTGACCAGCGCGGCGGTGACGATGTCCCCGCCGCCGCCGCCCATCTCGGTCGGGATCATCAGCGCGAGCAGCCCCGATTGCTTGAGCGCGTCGATATTGGCGCTGGGGAAGACCCCGCCGTGATCGATCTCGGCCGCATTGGGGCGCAGCACCTCGCGCGCCAGCGTCTCCGCCTTGCGACACCAGCGTCCCTGCTCCCGCGTGAGCGCGATGCCGTCAAGATTGAGGGCGTTGGGCATATCTTTCCCCTTGGTCATGAAGGTTGTGCGCGCGGCGGGCGCGCCAGTCGGCGGGCTCGAGCGGGCGGCCGAAACTGGTCGGCGCGGCGATCCGGAAGCCCTGCCGCGCGCCCCAGCCGCGCAGGGCGCGAAGATAGTCGAGCGGTACGCCAAGCCCGATCGGCGCGGCGTCGAACCGGCCTTCGAGCGCAAGGATCATCGGTTCGCACATGCACGCGAACGCGACCCCAGCAGCGAGGCCGAAGCGGATGCCCAGATCGGGCGCGCCGGGGACCGCGACCAGCCCGCCGTCCAGCACCAGCAGATCGGGCCGCGCGGTCGCGGTCGCGCGGCCGATGTTGCGCGGCTGCGATACGTCGCACAGGATCGCGTTCGGGCGGAACAGTTCGGGTGCCAGGATCAGGTCCGGACTGGAGGTCGCGGTAAAGACGAGGTCGCAGGCGGCGAGCGCGGCATGGTCCGCGGCAAGCTCGACATCGCCCGCGAGGATCAGCCAGTTGGCGACCGCGGCCGCATCCGCCCCGGTCCTGTCGTGATAGGCGAGCGCGCGGCGCGCCAGGTCGCCGCTCACTCCGTCGCGGCCCGCGATCAGCGCCGCGGCGATCGCCGCCGCGGCCGACCGCAGCCGCGCCAGACTGGCGCGCCGATGCCCCGGATTGCCGACGAGCACGATCCGGCTGACGCGCTCGGCCATCAGATAGGCGAGACCGAGTCCGACCGAGCCCCCGCCGCCGACGATCCCGACGACCGCCTTGTCCAGCGGACGGTCGAGCCGGTCGCACGCCGCCGCCATCGCATCGACCGCGGCGATCGCGGTGTAGCTGTTGCCGGTCGTGACCGGCACCCCCGAGCCGGCAAGGTCGCTGCCGCCGCCGCACGCGATCGAGCAATAGCCGCCCAGCCCGACGACACCCGCGCCGGCGGTCCGCGCGAGCTCAGCCGCCGCGCGGATCGCCGCGAGCCCGCCGGCGCGGTCGCGTGCCAGCGCCTGCGCGGTCCAGGGGACGAGGATTATCGTGCCGCACGCGGTGCGATCGTTACCCACGACCGAAAGCGTGTTCGCGACGAACGGCGCGATCATGCCGCCGAGCCGGTCGGTCAGTTCGGTCAGCTGCGGCACGTAAAAGCGCGCGAGCGTGTCGTCGATCGCGGCAAAGCCCGCGGCGTCGAGCGGATGCGCGAGGAACGCCCAGGGTCGCGCGTCGTGCTTCGCGACGACGATCGACGGCGCCGAGGGACGCGGCGGGGTCCGCGTCTGGCCGATGGCCGATCCCGACAGCGGCGCGTCGAGCAGGTGGTTGATCAGCGCCCCGCCATCCCCCGCCGCAAGCAGCCGTGCGACCTGCTCGACTGCGGCAACGATCAGCTCCGCCTCGGCCTCGGTCAGTGTCAGCGGCGGCTCGATCCGGACGACGTCGCTGCCGAGCAGCGTCGGTGCGACGCGGACATGACAGACGTTGAGGAGATAGCTTGCGACGAGCGGCGCAAGCATCGCCTGTTCGGCGAGAATATCGAGCAGGCCGTGAGCGGCGGGCGCGGCGCGGCCCGCGGGCAGCTGCAGCCCGAGGAGATAGCCACGCCCGCGAACCCCGAGCCGGGCCGCCGGATAGCGATCCGCCACGCCGCGCAGCCCCGCCTCGAGCCGGGCGCCGCGCTCGGCAACCATATCGACGAGACGCCCGCCATCGGCCGTCAGCCGGGCGAGCGCGGCAAGGCCGACCCGGCAGGCGAGCCCGTTGCCGGCAAAGGTCGAGCTGTGCTTGCCCGCAAATGCCGCACTGTGGCAGCCCGACGCATAGAGGACCGCGCCGATCGGCAGCACCCCGCCGCCGAGCGCCTTGGCGAGGAGCAGGATGTCGGGCGCGACGCATTCGACGTCGCAGGCGAACATCGCGCCGGTGCGCCCGAGCCCGGTCTGGATCTCGTCGACGATCAGCAGCACGCCGTGCGCGCGGCACAGGCTGGCCACGGCGGCGAGATAGCCGCGCGGCGGCTCGACGATGCCCGCCTCACCCTGGATCGGCTCGACGATGAACCCGGCATAGCGCGTGCCGGTCTCCACGAGGACGCGCTCGAGCGCGGCGATGTCGCCGAACGGGACATAGTCGACGTCGAGGACGGGCGCGCCGAACGGCGCCTGGAACGTGTCGCGTCCGGTCACCGACAGCGCGCCGAAGGTCTTGCCGTGGAACCCGTTGGTGGTCGAGAGGAAGCCCGGGCGTCCGGTCGCGGCGCGGGCGAGTTTCAGGCCGATCTCGGTCGCCTCGGCGCCGCTGTTCGCAAAGCAGACGTGGCGCAGCCCGGGTGGTGCGATCGCCAGCAGCGCCTCGGCCAGGGCTCCGGCGGCGTCATTCATCGACGGCTGGACGAGGCTCGGCGCGGCAGCGGTGCGTGCCGCGTCGAGCGCGTGCCAAATCTCGGGCGGGTTATGCCCGAACGGGAGCGCGCCGAACCCTGCAATCGCGTCGAGGATGCGCGTGCCGTCGTCCCATGTCAGCCAAGCGCCGGCACCGGTCGTGAACGGCCGGTCGAGCCGGAAGCGGCGCAGCAATGCCCCGATCTCGGGGTTGACCAGCGTTTCCCACGGATGGCGCCCCGCCGTGGCTGCGGGCGGCGCGGCGCGTTCGGCGGCGATCTCGGCGATGCTCCATCCGCGCAGGAGCCGTTCGAGCGGCAGGTCGATCGTCATCTCCTGCTCGATCGCGGCGCGTAGGTCGGCAAGTTCGAGCGACCCGAGACCGAGCTGGTGCAACGGGCGCTCGACCGCGACGTGCAGATCCGGATCGCCGAGCAGCCGGCGGACATGGCGGACCAGCGTCGCGGTCAGCGCGTTGGCGTCGGGGCACGCCTTGGCGGGCAGCGCGACGCTTGTGCGAGCGGCGGGCGCGGATGAATGCGTGGGCCACGCCGCGATCACCCCCTCCAGCCGCTGGTCGCACCAGGCGTCGCGCACCGCCGCGCGGCGCAGCTTGCCGCTCGACGTCTTGGGCAGCGTGCGACGTCGGAGCAGGACGACGGAGCGGACCGCGATGCCGTGCGCGTCGGACACCGCGGCGCGCACTGCCGCGATCACGGTTTCAGGCGCATCGCTGCCCAGATCAGCAAAGACCTCGGCCGCGACGACCAGCGCATCGGTATCGCCCTCGACCGCAAAGGCCACGACATTGCCGGGGCGGACCGCGGCGTGCGCCGCCTCGACGGTCGCCTCGATATCGTGCGGCACGTGATTGGTCCCGGCGATGATGATCAGGTCCTTGAGCCGTCCCGTGACGACGAGCTCGCCCTGATCGAAAAACCCCGTGTCGCCGGTGCGCAGCCAGCGCGTCCCGGGCTCGCCCGCGATGCGCGCGCCGAACACCGCTTCGCTCTCCGCCGCGCGGCCCCAATATCCACCGGCGACGCTCGGGCCCGTCACCCAGATCTCGCCGGTGGCTCCGGAGGACTGCCGCTCCAGAGTTTCGGGGTTCACGAGCGCGATGTGGTGGCCGGCCGCCGCTGTGCCGCAGGCGGCATAGGCCAGCGCGGGCGCCGCGTCGCCGTCCGCGGCTGGCGCGCCGACCATCCGCGGCCCCCCTTCGGCGCGGGTGCCGCTGACGAACACGACGCTTTCGGCCAGTCCGTAGAAGGGGCGCAGTGCCGCGGCATCGAAGCCGACCGGCGCGAAGGCGGCGGCGAACCGGTCGACCGTCGCGCGTCGGACAGGCTCGGCACCGCTGACAGCGACACGCCAGTGTTGGAGATCCAGCCCGTCGCGCTCACCTGCGGCGATGTGACGATGGCACAGCTCATAGGCGAAATTGGGTGCGCCGCTCCAGACGCCGCGGTGCCGGGTCAGCGCGCGCAACCAGCGCACCGGCCGGTTGAGGAACGTCTGCGGGGCCATGAGCACGAGCGGATGGCCGCCATACAATGCGAACAGGATGCCGCCCGCCAGTCCCATGTCGTGGAAATGCGGGAGCCAGGTCACGCCCGGCGCACCCGCCGGCAAGTCCATCGCCGCGCCGATCGCCGCGAGGTTCGCAAGTGCCTGTGCGTGCGTGATCATCACGCCCTTGGGCATTCCCGTCGATCCCGACGTATATCGGAGATAGGCGATGTCGTCCGGCGATGGCAGGTCGCGCTGCCCCGGCGCGGGAAACGGCGGTCCGGATGGTCCGGCGGACACCGGGGGCAGCGCGTCGCTGGCGATCCATGTGACCACCTCGCGAGACACCGCCCCGGGCAGCGCGGTGACGCGATCGCTGGTCGTCAGCGCGATCCGGGGCGTACAATCCGCGATCACCGCGGCGGTCGCGGCATAGGCCAGCGTGCCGATCGTCCCGCCGCGTGGGCAGGGCACCGGGACCGCGGTCATGCCGGCAAGGCCCGTCGCGAAGAAGCCGATGATGAAGTCGAGCCCGGGGGGATAATAGAGCAGGACGCGGTCGCCGCGCCGGCCGTGCGCGAGCAGGTGCGAGGCGAGCGCGCGCGCGCGTGTTTCGAGCGCGGCGAGGTCGAGGATATCCTCGCTGCCGTCCTCGCGTTCGAACCAGTACCCAGCGTCCTTGCCGCCGCCCGGGGACGCCCTGGCGATGAGCAGATCGACAAGGGTCGAGGCGCCGGTCACTGGCCTGCCCCATGCGCGACCGGCTCGCCCGAGATCGTTTCGCGCGGGACGGCGCGACGCGTCTCGGCGATCTGATCGCGGACCCAGTGCACCGCGGGCGCGAGCACGTCGCGCGCCGGTCGCGGGCGATAGCCGAGCTCGGCGCGGGCTTTGTCCGACACGACGAACCAGTAGCGGCTGAGATAGTCGAGCAGGACCGGCTCGATCGGCGGCGCCAGCCGGACCAGGCGGCACGCGACCACCGCGCTTCGCAGCAGCGCGAACGGCACGACGACCACGGGCCGGCGGACCGCGGCGATATCGAGCATCAGCCGGACGATCTGTTCGATCGTCAGATTGTCGCCGCCCAGGATATAGCGTTCGCCGGCACCGCCCCGTGCGAGTGCGGCGACGATACCCGCAGCGACGTCGTCGACATGGACGACCGAGCTGCCGCCCCTCACCGCCAGCGCGGGCCAGCCGCTGAGCACGTCGCGGATGCTGCCCGCGGTGATCCAGTCCTGATCGTCCGCGCCATAGGTTTCCGCCGGGCTGACGATCACCGTCTCGAGCGTACCGCCATTGTGGCGGAGGACCGCCTGTTCCGCCGCATGTTTGGCGACCGCATAGTCGAGCCCCGACTGGCCGAGCGTGAACCGGCTGCGCTCGTCGAGCGCGACGGGTTTGCGGGTGCCGTCGATCGCGGCGGTCGAGGAGACATAGACGAGCCGCCGGACACTGGTGTCGGCGAGCGCCGCGAGCAGCCGGAGCGTCCCCTGGTGGATAACGTCATGGACCGCCGGGCCGGTGATCTGGTCCCAGCCGCTCAGCCCGGCGAGATGAATGCAGGCATCACAGCCCTTGACCGCGCGGGCCAGGCTGAACGCATCGAAGAGATCGCCGCGCACCTGTTCGACCGCGAGTCCGCCGAGCCGGCCGATCCGGCGCTCGGAGCGGACGAGACAGCGGACCTGGTATCCGTGGTCGAGCAGCCGTCGCACGGTGCGGGCGCCAATGAAGCCGGTACTTCCCGTGACCAGAACCCTCACCGCGACCTCCTTCAGAGAAGATTCCATAATACTGGGTTTATAGCCTGCGACATGGCGATGATGGTCCGTAATGGAGCGCCAGCTGACCAAGCTGCTCCATTATGAATGATCGTCAGGCGACGATCGACTTCGCGGCATAATGAGCGAGCGCCATGACCGTCATCTGCAGATTTACCGTGATAGGCGACGGAATGATGCTGGCGTCGGCGATCCACAACTTGTCGATCCCATGGACGCGCATGTCGAGATCGACCACGCCCTGCGCCGGATCGGGATGGAGCACATTGCCACCCTGCAGATGCGCGGTCGTGATCTTGAGATACTGGAGCGGGCCGACCGCGCCGAAATAGGCGTCGAGCTCGGCGGGCGAATTGGCCCAGGTCGCATCGAACCGCGTCGAACAGACGCGGCGTGCGCCGGCGGCGAACATCGCCTGCCCCGCCGCCTTCATCCCCAGCGTCAGGCGATACCAGTCGTCATCGTCGAGCGCATAGGAGATGGTGTAGCCGCTCGACGAGAGATCGGCGTTGATGCTGCCATAGGCGTTCGCGCCGATCACCGGGACCGCGACGGCGACGTCGTTGTAGCGATCGAGCAGGCCCATGAAATCGGGACCCCATTGCGGGGCCTCCATTCCGAGCGATGACGGCGGTCCGAAGGCGGTCTCGATCACCATGCGCTCACGCGGCATTTCGATCGCATAGCCGACCTGGATCCCGCGGGCGCCATATTGGCGCGTCGCGAACTCGCCGAACACCGGGGTTCCCATATTGCCCGAGAAGCGCTTGCCGACGGTCCGCACCCCCGGGAGTGCGCCCGAAAAGCCGCTGCGGCGCAGGATCTTGGTCGAGGCAAAGGCGCCCGCGGCGAGAACGATCCGATCGGCCTCGACCTGAAAGGCGGTGCCTGTGGCATCGCGTGCATAGGCGCCGCGGCACCGCTGCGCGCCCGGTTCGCCGTCGAGCATCAGACCCGTGACGTGCGCGTCCGGCACCAGCAGCGCACCCGCCGCCACGAGCCTCGGCAAGGTCGTCTCGTTCATCGACTGTTTGGCGCCGAACCGGCATCCGGCATTGCACCGCCCGCACCCGATACAGTCGAGGATATTGCACTTCACGGTGGTCGCGGTCTGGCCGATCGCGGCAAATCCGTCCTTCAGCGTCTGCGCCATCGGCGGCATCACCACCGGGTTGACGGGTCGGACGTTGAGCAGGTCGAGCATCGCGTCGTAGCTGGCATCGAGCCGGGCCCAGTCGAGCGTCACGCCAAAACGCTCCCAGCGCTTGACGACCACGTCGTCCCACCAGACGCCCTCGGGCTTCCAGGCGACCGAATTGTTGAGCAGCGTCCCGCCGCCGACCACGCGTCCCTGGACGAAGGTCGTCTTCTCGTCCGCAGACAAAGTGAAGCCGCCGTTCATGTACAGGGAGGCGGCGGACTCCATCAGCTTGTCGGGCAGCGCGTCATTGGGCACTAGTGGCCCGGTCTCGAGGATCACGATCCGCGCCGACGGATCGGCCTGCTGGATGAAATAGGCGGCGGTGGCGCCCCCTGCCCCCGACCCGATGACGAGATAGGTCGTCGAACCGGCCGGTTTGCGCGCGACCTCCGCCAGCGTCTGCCGGCGCTGCATCAACAGCTTCGAGGCGCGCGTACGCTGCGGGTCGGCGAGATCCGGCCCGCTTGGCGGGGTCCAGCTGCGTTGCTGGAAGCGCTGATAGTCCAGGCCATTCCAGGTGCGGTCGAGGTCGAGATAGGCACCGCTCAGCAACGTCTTGACCGCGCCGATGACGATGATGCTCTTGATCGGCTGGTCTTCCTCGGCCGCGGCCTGCTCGCCGAGCCGCACGAACAGCGTGTCGACGACGCGGGCCCGGCCCGCCGCGGACCGAAAGCAGAAGACGATCCGCAAGACCTGGCTCCAGACCGGCAGGAACAGGCCGAGCAGCAGACGCGCAAGCGGCGAATAGGGCAGTTTTCGCGGAACCCAGAGCGGCATGACGAGGACGCTGAGCGCCGCCTGGACGAAGACCGCCCGCGTCATCATCGTCATCAGCCGATCGAGTTCGCGCACCACCGCGCGACCGTCGGGATCGAGCAGGACATTGCCGGGATTGCGACCGATCAGCGCGACCGCGAACCGCTCGAGAAAGCCGCGGTTCGCACGCCAATACAGCCAGAGCACCGCCGCGATCACACGCTCGACCACCGCACCCTCCCGCGTCTAGAGGCGACGCTTGCGCGTCGACGGCGGGCCGGCCGGCGGGGGGCGGTCGCCGACGCGATCGGCGTCGTCCCCGGGCGCGCCCACACTCTCGTCGGGCGCCGTGCCGTCATCATGATCGCGCGGATCGGTGTCCTCGCGACCCAGATCGCGGTCGGCATCCTCCGCATCGTCGAGCGCATTGTCATATTCATCCTGGAAACGCCGGCTGGACCGCGAGACGACGCTCGCGGCGCCCGCCAGCGCATCGGATACGGCATGGGTGAAACCGGCCACCTCGTCCCCCGCCTCCTCGATCCGGTCGGCGTTCGAGCGGCGCGTCGCATAGGACGGCGACACCCGGTCGGGATCGCGCTCGGCATACTCGTCCTCCCGATCGAGGTCATCGCGATACGCCTCGTCACGGCGGCGGCTGGCGCGCGTGGCGCCGCCGAACAGGTCGAGCGCGACATTGCCAAGGATCGTGACCGCACCCTTGAAGCTTTCGGCGTTCGCCGCGCTCCACGCGCGCACCAGCGCATTGACGTCGTTCGCGACGCGATCGGCGACGCGATCGATCGTCTCGACATTCTCGGCAAAGTCACGCGGCGACCGCAGGTCGCGCCGGGACCGGACCCGCGCACGCCTGACCAGCCGCTCATGCTGCACACGATCACGCCGGTCGCTGTCACCCTGATATGGTTTGTCAGAACGGTTTGCCATGCCCAATCCTTTCGAGATTTGCAGATTATTTTATCTTGTACTTGCGCCCTGGTGATTTTGATTGACTCTTGACTATCACGGATCCCGGCATAGTTTAACAAAGGCATTTGAGTACTATCTCCATTGCGGACTAGAACTTCGTCTGAAACCTCCGAAATGGAGCAAGACATGCCGGCGGCGGTCATCGACAGCGACGAAATCGGCGAGCGGCGCGGGGTATCGGCGGTCGGAGCCTGGCATCTGGTCATGGCGATCGGCCGCGCGGCGTTCCTGACTGCGCTTGCGATACGGCTGTTCTTCCGCCCCGCAGTGATGCACCTGCTCAAGCGCGACTCGACCGAGGCGGGGGTCGCGCGCCGGTTGCGGCGCCTGCTCGAAGCGGGGGGCGTGACGACCGTGAAGATCGGCCAGTATCTGGCGATACGGCGCGATCTGTTCTCTGCCCTCACGTGTGCGGAACTGTCCCGCCTGCTCGACGCCGTACCGCCGATGCCGGGCGATCGTGCGGCGGCGATCATCGCAGGCGAACTCGGCTCGCCGATCGCGACGTGGTTCGCGGCGTTCGATCCGGTACCGATCGGGGCCGCCTCGATCGCGCAGGTCCATCGCGCACGGTTGCACGACGGCACCCGGGTCGCGGTCAAAATCCAGCGCGACGGCATCGTCGCGACGATGACCGCGGACTTCCGGCTGATCGCCGCCGCCGCGGCGCTGGCGGATCGGCTGGGGCTGTTTTCCGGCGTAGGCGCGCAGGCGCTTGTCGCCGAGATCGCCGCCTTCACGATGCGCGAGACCGATTTCCGGATCGAGGGCCGAACCGCGGATCGCATCGCCGCGGATCCCGAGCGCGGCGTCCGCATCCCGCGGATCCACTGGACGCTGAGCACGCAGCGCGTGCTGGTGATGGACCTGATCGTCGGCGTGCCGCTGGCACGCGTCATCGCACGCGGCGGCGAGGCCAAACGCCTGCGGATCACGCCAGCGGTGATCGCCGAACGACTGTGCGAGGCGTTTCTCCGCCAGCTGTTCGTCACCGGCTTCTTCCACGGCGACCCGCATCCGGGGAACGTCATGATCGAACGCGGCGGTGGAATCGCGCTGATCGATTTCGGCATCTTCGGCGAGATCTCGGGCGCGGACCGGTCGACGCTGGCGGCCTATGTCGAGAATCTGGCGCTTGGCCGGATCGAGGCGGCGTTCGACTGCTATGCCGCGCTCGTCACCCTCGCGCCGACGACCGATGTCGCGGCCTATCGGCGCGCGACGCAGGCGATCCTGCGCGGCTGGCACGAGGCCGCAACCGATCCGGCGACCCCGGTGGGGCGCCAGCTGACGGCCTATTACCAGGGCCTGATGTTCGAGGTGATGCGGCGGCACCGGGTCCGGCTGGCGCCCGAGCATCTCCTGTTCTGGCGCGCGCTTGGCCTGCTCGATTCGACCGCGCATCAGCTGCCGGGGCGGTTCGACCTGCTGGCGGCGGTGCGCCGCTTCTTCGCGGATATCCGCCCGGGCATCGGCGTGCGCGGCGCGTCCGCGGTCGGCGGCCTCGTCGACTATGTCCGCCTGACACGTGGGGAGGCCGCGCGCGCGCTGGCGGCGGTGACGCGACGTCCGGCAATCCCGATCGTCGCGCGGCTGCCGGGTGGCGACGATGCCCGCGCGGTCGCGCTCCCGCTCGCCGCATTCGCGCTGGCGCTGCATGCCGCCGCCTTGCCCGATGGACCCGCGGCCGGCGTGGTCGCGAGCGCGGCGGCGCTCGTCGCGATCGGCGGCCTGCGCGCGCTATGGACCGCGGGCTGATCGCGTGGCGACGACCGCGCAGCAGGCCGCGGTGCGGCTCGCTCGGCTGGGCCACGGCGGGGCGCGCCTGTCGCAACTGATGGCGCTGCGGATCGATCTGTTCGACCGCGAGACGAACCGGGCGCTCACGCTACGCCACCCCGTCGAGGTCCGACCGCCGGCTGAGGCCCTCGCGCTGATCGCGACGGAGCTCGACCAGACGCTCGACGCGATCCTGCCGGTCTGGACCGCCGGTGCGGCCGGGAGCAATCCGTTATGCTGGACCGCGTTCGGTCGGCGTGCGGACGGGCGCGACCTACTCCTGCGCGTCGCCATGCCCGAACGCGCGCCCGACAGCGCGACGATCGACGCCGCGATCGCCATAGTCATCCCGCTGCTTCGACCCGGTGTCGATCGCGAGCACGCGGCGACGTCGCTGGCGCGGGATCTGCACCGCTGGATTGCCGCCGATCTCGACATTCCCGGGCACCGGCGCCGGATGCTCGCGTGGCGACGTCGAGCGTTGACGCGGACCGGAGTCGTCATCCCGCGGATCTGTACGCCCGACGCCGCGCATGTGATCGGCGTCACGCCGCTGGCCGGGCTGCCCCTCCCCCAGGTCGAACAGCTCGTCGCGCGCAACGACGTGGCGGCGCTGGACCGGCACGACATCGACGCGCCGACCGCGGCGCAACGGCTCATCGAGGCGGGACTGGAACGGCTCTTCATTCATCACGAAGCGCCGGTCGACCCGCGCCCCGCATCGCTGCTCATCCTGCCCGAAAGCCGGATCGGCCTGGGCGATCTCGACGCCGCCGAGCCCTTGTCGCGCGCGCTTCAGCAGGCGCTGCCCCGGTTCGTCCGCGCGTTGCTGTCGGGCGATCCGGCCCAGCTGGCCAGCGAGGCAGTGGCGCTGTTCGAGGCGGGGCCAGTGGCAGATGCCGCGGCCTATGCGCGTCACGTCACGACGCTGGAGCGGCGGATGCGGGATCGGCGCGACGGCACGTGGTTCGAGCGCGCGCTGGCCGACGGGCTCGCTGCCGCAGGGCCGTGCGGGTTTCGCGTGCCCGCCGATCTTCTGGCGGCGCTACGCTGGATGACCGCTCTTGCCGCCAGCGCCTGCCGGCTCGACCCGGCGGTCGACCTTGCCGCGATAACCCAGAGTTTCATGATGCGGCGGAGCATCGAGACACTGTTCGAAGCGCCCGACAGCCATGCGATCGCGGTCGGGCTGCTCGACGAAATCGAACCGCTCGCGACGCTGCCCCGCCGGCTCGACCAGCTTCTGTCACAGGCGACCGCGCCGCAATACCGCGTGCCGGTCGATCTGCGCGAACCACCGGCCGACCGCGCGGTACGGCGGGATCAGCGGCGGCTGATCGGCGTCGCGATCTTCTGGGTCGGCTGTGCGGTGCTGCTGCTGGTGCCGCATCCAGCCGCCGATCGCTGGCCGGCATGGGCGTCGACCGCACTGACGGCCACGCTCTGGAGCCTGGCGGCGCTCAGCGCGACGGGCTTTGTCCAGCTCTGGCGGCGGTCGGCGTGAGCGCGTTCGGCGAGGCGGCGTGCGCCGCCGAACAGGCCGGCAGCACAGCGCTGGCGGCGATGCTGCGCGCAAGTGCCTCGTTGCTGGCCGGCGACAGCGAGTCTGCCGGCCTGCCGCGCGACGTCGTCATGCGTCTCCACCGCGATGCTTGGGAGATGCAGGCCCGGCTGTCGCAGGTCGCCGCGGTGCCGGGTATCGATGCGGCATTCGGCGATGTCGTACTCCTCGCGCGCGACCTTGGCGAACGTCTGGTTGCGCTGATCGCGCTGGTCGACACGCTGGTCGACGAAGCCGAGCGGCTGCACGGCACGCAGGCGGGCCGGGGTCGCTACAAGCGCCAGCAGGTCAAGGCCGCGCTGCTCTATGCCGCACGGCGCGGCGGGTACGACATTCCCTGGGTCCCGAGCCTGCTCGAGCCGGCGGTGTTCTCGCTCGGCGCCGATCTGCTGATCGATTTCACGGTGGCGCACGTCAACCAGAACGCGCTGTGGGACACGGACCAGCTCGCCGGCGCGCGGCTCGGCATCCGCGCGCGGATCGCGAGCCCGCCGCTGCTGCTGCTGCGCCAGCTTCTCGACCGCGCGGCCGCATGGCTCGCCGGACTGGCATGGCGACTCGTGCTCGGCGCGAACCAGCTCTCGCCCGGGCTGCGCGTGATCGTCGACCGTGTCGCGAGCCGGGATGCGGGGGCGCTTGCCGCGGTGGCCGAGTTGCGGACGCTGATCACGGACAATCCGGGCCTGGTGCGCAGCCTCGCCGCGGTCTTCGCGATCGGCACGCAGCAGGCGGAGGTGTTCGTCCATCTGTCGGGCGCGCAGAAGCAGGCCTATGTCCGCGCGCTCGTCATGATCGTCCTGCGCCAGCATGGGCTGGCCGGCCGATCCGTGCTGCTAGACCGGATCATCGAACAGGTCGTGACGGTCGGGATCGACGCGACGGTGGCGATCTTCAACCGGCGGGGTGGCTTCCGCCGCGCGTGAGGGCGACCGCCGGACGGGGGCGGCGCCGACTGGGATATCTACCCAGTGCACTGGTCCTTTCCGATCACGCGGCGTTGGCGCTGACGGCCTAAGGTCGCGGCGATGACCATTGAGAAAAGCAGGACGATGACGGATCAGGACGACGACCGGCCGCCCCACACCGGCGATGCCGGAGAGGACGCCTATTTCCACGCGCGCGCCGACTGGCACGAGCGGCGCGCCAGCGTGGCGACCGATGCCAGCACGGTGACGCTGCATCGCCGGTTCGCGCGATTGTACCGGGCACGGGCGGCCGATCCTCTAGTATATGAGTACCCATGATTAGCGCATAAATACCAGGAACTTACGTCTCGTTACACGCTTTATACGTCCGATCCGGGAGCAGTTGCGCGACTGGAATGTCGGGAGCCCGATCATGAAAAGCCTGTCTGCGACGATCGCCTCGCTTGTGCTGATGACGGGAGTCGTCGGCTGTGCGGCACCGGCGACGCGGATATCCTCGGGGTTGCAGCGCTACGGGCTCGACGCGCCGCGCGCGGATTGCGTCGGCGAGCGACTCCAGTCGCGCCTGTCGCTCGGACAGCTCCAGCGGCTCGGCAAGGCGGCCGCGGCGTATCGGCAGAACGACACGACGCCGGGGGCGCTGACGCCGTCCGACCTGATCCGTGTCGCCTCCGAACTGCGCGATCCGGCGATCGCGCTCGAGGTCGGCAAGGCCGCAGCGGGATGCGGCGTGCTCCCCTGATCCGCGAATGTGCTTTTTTTCATATGCAAGTGAAGGACAAGACGATGAACAAGGACGAATTCCAGGGCGACGCACGCTATGTCGGCGGCAAGGTCGAGAAGACGATCGGCGATACCGTCAGCAGCCGTGACTGGCAGGTCGACGGCGTCGTCGATCAGGTCGCGGGCGGCGCACAGAATCTCTACGGCCGCGCGAAGTCCGCGGTCGCCGATGCCGTTGATGGCGCCCCGGAGCTCGCCGACAAGCTCGGCAGCGACGCCCGCGAGGCCGCCGACCGCGCCGGCCAGCTGGCGCGCCAGGGCGCGCGGACCGTGCAGGAATCCGCCGAGGACGCACCGTTGCTCTGGGCATTCGGCGCCGCCGCGATCGGCTATGGCCTGGCCTGGCTCGTCCACGGCCAGCGCGACTGATCCGATGACCGCCGCCCCCGCCCTCAAGTCGCTGCGCGACTCCGCTGATCTGCGCCATCTGCGCCAGATCATCGCGGGGCTCGACGAGGGCGTGATCCTGATCGATCCGGACCAGTCGATCCTGTGGGCGAACGCCGCGGCGCTCGCGATGCACGGGGTCGACGCGGTCGAGGATCTGGGGGCGACGGTCGACGCCTATCGCGCGAAGTTCCAGCTGCGCTATCGCAACAACCATCGGTTGGGCGACGACGACTATCCGATCGAGCGCGTCGTGTCGGGCGAGGCGTTTTCGCAGGTGGTGGTCGAGGTGGCGGTCGCGGGCGAGGACAGCCCGCGCTGGGTCCATCAGGTCCGCAGCCTCGTCCTGACCGACGACCAGGACGAGCCCGAATGCCTCGTCCTGGTCATTCAGGACGTCTCGGCGCAGTTCGAGGCGGAAGACCGGTTCGAGCAATCGTTCAACGCGAACCCCGCGCCCGCGCTGATCTGTCGGCTGTGTGATCTGAAGTTCGTGAAGGTCAATCAGGGGTTTCTCGACATGACCGGGCATGAACGCGACGGGGTCCTCGCGCGCACGCTCTACGATCTCGACATCCTCGCGCATGCCGACAAGCGCGACGTGGCGAAGCAACGGCTGTGCGAAGGGCGGACGATCCCGCAGATGGAGGCCGAACTCGACCTGCCCGAAGGCGGTACCAAGCTGGTGATCGTCGCGGGCCAGCCGATCGATCTGGCCGAGCAGGCGTGCATGCTGTTCACCTTCGCGGACCTCGAACCGCGGCGCAAGGCGGAGACAGCGCTGCGCCACAGCGAGGACCGGTTCACCCGCACCTTCTCGCTCGCGCCGGTCGCGCTGGCGATCGGCACGCGCGACGGCCACCGGCTGTGCGACGTCAACGAGGCGTTCACCGAGTTGACCGGCTATACGGCGGCGGACATCGTCGACGAGCCGCTCGGGGTCGTCGATCTGTGGGAGACCGGTGCGATCCAGCACGAGATCGAGGGCGAGATCGCCGCCGACCGGCCGATCCGCGACCGCGAACTGCGGCTCCGACTGAAATCGGGTCAGGTGATCGACGGGATCGTCTCGAGCGAACCGATCCAGCTTGGCGGCGAACCGTGCATGCTGTGGGCGATGCGCGACATCAGCACGCGCAAGGCATCCGAGCGCGAGCTGGTCCATGCGATCGAGGCGGTGATGCAGGATACGAGCTGGCTCAGCCGGTCGATCATGGAGAAGCTCGCGCGGATCCGGACGCCGCAGGCCGATCCCGTCGGCGTCGGGCTCGACGAGCTCACTCCGCGCGAGCGCGAGGTGCTGGCGCTGATCTGTCGCGGGCTCGACGACAAGTCGATCGCACGGACGCTCGACGTCTCGGGCAACACGGTGCGCAATCACGTCGCGCGGATCTATTCGAAGATCGGGGTCAACCGCCGCAACGCCGCCGCAGCCTGGGCGCGCGCGCGCGGCTTCGACGGAGACTCGCTGCCCGCGCGTCATCCGGCCGATGCGGCAAACAAGGAGGTCGCAGCATGACCGACGACACGACACCAGGCGGCAAGGCCGGCAGCAAGACCGGACGCGCGCGCCAGGCCAAGGGCTCTGTCCAGGAGGCGATCGGCAAGATCATCGGCGACCCCGGTGTCGAACGCAGCGGCCGCCGCGAAAGCAAGGCCGGCGCGAAGCAGGCTCAGGCCGAGCCGCATGAAGCGGATCATTCCATCGACCGCGACGGAACCGACTGACGCCGTCGCGGGCACATTATTCAACAGGAGCATCTATGACGATCACCACGACACCCGGCGTTCTGCCGGCCGACGACCTGCGTCTTGCGAAGACGCCCAGCCGCATATCCTGGGGCGCGATCTTTGCGGGCGTCGTCCTCGCGATCGCGGTCCAGCTCGTGCTGGGCATTCTCGGCACGGGCATCGGCCTGACGCTGGTCGACCCGGTCGAGGGGACCACACCGGGCGCGGCTGGCTTCGGCATCGGTGCCGGACTGTACTGGATCGTCACGACGATCATCGCGCTTGGCGCGGGCGGCTATGCCGCGGCACGCGTCGCCGGGGTCCATGACCGGTTCGACGGGCTCGTCCACGGCCTCGTGGTCTGGGGCGTGACGCTGATCCTGACGCTGTACCTGCTGACCTCGGCGGTCGGCGGGATCATCGGCGGCGCCTTCCGTACCGTCGGCTCGGTCGCGACCGCGGCCGGCACCGGGATCGGTGCCGCCGCGCCCAAGGTCGCCGACGTCGCCGGCGTCGATACGGGCGACGTCCGCGAAGAGGCGGCCGCCTACCTCTCGGACGCACCGTCGGACCCTGCACAGATGACGTCGGAACAGGCGCAGAAGGAAGTCGCCAAGCAGCTTCCCGCGCTCGCCCGCGGCGGGCCGGACGGCGCGCGTGCCGAGAGCCGCATCGTCGACATCGTCGCCGCGCAGCGCAAGATCGCCCGTCCCGAAGCCCAGGCTCAGGTGACGCGCGCCAAGGCACAGTTCGTCAAGACCAAGGACGAGACGATCGCGACCGCCAAGTCGGCGACCGACACCGCCGCCGGCGCCGCTGCGGGCACGTCGTTCATGGTGGTGATCGCGCTGCTGATCGGTGCCGCCGCCGCAGGGGCCGGCGCGACCGCCGCGACGCGTCGCCGCATCTGATCGCGATACGCCGAGCCTGACTGGGGCGCTGCCGGATCCTCCGGCGGCGCCTTTTTTTTTGGCCGGCGCGCTGCCGTGCCATGACCTTGGCCGCGGAATTGATTCCGATAGCGGAATGGTTGCGGCCCCCCGACCGCGCCGCGCTTTGTCCCTCTCGAGAAGTCAGCAGTTTCGAAGGTCGTCGACGTGCCCGCTGGGGCCGTCGGCGCCGCGGCGCTGCTGACCCGCACAGGAGGATGAAGCATGGACGTACACGTCATCTCGAAGGCAACCGGGGCCGTCACGCGCGTATCGGGAGAGGCCGTGAGCCTCGATGCGCCAAGCGTCGTCCGGCTCGACCTTGCCCGCTCCGAAGTCGCGGGGTTCGAGCGTGAGGGCAATGCGCTCATCGTCCGGCTGACCAATGGCGACCATGTCGAGGTCGCCAATTTCCATCCTGAAGATGCCGGGGTCGCACCGCATGATCTCGTCCTGAACGAACCCGGCGGCACCATGTGGCAGGCGCGCGTCGCGCCGGGCGCGCCGCGCTTCGTTCCGCTCGAGGATCCCGAGGAGCTTGTTGCGGCGGCGGGCGGCGGCGGTGGCGCCTCGCTCGCGCTGCCCGCGGCCCTGCTGGGCGGGGTGGTCACGGCAGGCGGCGCGGCGGCGGCACTGGGCGGCGGCGGCGGTTCGGATACCCCCGCGACCCAGCCCGATCCGGCCACCCCGCCCGTCACGCCCCCCCCTGTGACGACCCCACCCGTCATCACCCCGCCCGACACGACACCCCCCGCCGCTCCGAGCGTCACGATCGCAAGTGACGGCACGGCCGTCACCGGGCTCGGCGAGGCCGGCGCGACGGTCACAGTGCGTGATGCTGCTGGCGCCGTGATCGCAAGCGTCGTCGTGGCAGCGGACGGCAGCTTTACGACGCCGCTGTCACCCGCTCAGTCCAACGGCGGCAGCCTTGCCGTCACGCAGACCGACGCCGCGGGCAATGTCTCCCCCGCCGTACAAGTCGCTGCGCCCGATACCACCGCACCCGGCGCGCCCGAGGCAGCGATCGACGCTGGTGGCGCGACCGTCACCGGGCGCGGCGAAGCGGGCGCGACCGTCACGGTGCGTGATGCTGCGGGCATTGTGATCGCCAACGTCGTGGTGGCGGCGGACGGCAGCTTTACTACGCCGCTGTCGCCCGCGCAGGCGCGTGGCGGCAGCCTCGCCGTTACGCAGACCGACGCTGCGGGTAATGTCTCCGCTGCGGTGCAGATCGCGTCGCCCGACCTCACCGCGCCGGTGACCCCCGCCGCTGCGGTGAACGGCGACGGGACGTTGCTCAGCGGCAGCGGCGAGCCGGGCGCGCGGGTTACGGTGACCGACGCCAATGGCGTGGTGATCGGCACCGCGACCGCCGGGACGGACGGCGCCTTCGCGGTGCCGCTGTCGCCGGCGCAGACCAATGGCGAGACGCTGGGCTTCAGCCAGGCGGATGCGGCGGGCAATGCCTCGCCCGTGGTCGGGGTCATAGCGCCCGACCTCACCGCGCCGGCGGCACCGACGATCGCGCTCGACGGGACTGGCACGATCGCGACCGGGGCTGGCGAGCCGGGTGCGACCCTCACCATCACCGGCGAGGGCGGCGTTGTGCTCGGAAGCGGAAGCGTCGACGCCGGCGGACGCTATGAAATCACGCTGCGATCGGCGCAGACCGATGGCGAACGGGTCGAGGCGGTCCAGAGCGACGCCGCGGGCAATGTGTCGGGCAATGCGAGCACGATCGCGCCCGACTTCACCGCGCCCGCGCAGCCGGTCGCCGCGATTAACGGCGATGGTACGCTGGTGACGGGGACGGGCGAACCTGGCGCGCAGATCGTGGTCCGCGACCCTGCCGGCACGACGATCGGCACCGCGCAGGTCGGGGTCGACGGACAATATAGCGTGCTGCTCGACCCGGCACAGGCGAATGGCCAACGGCTCGCGGTGATCCAGACGGACGCCGCAGGCAATGCCGCGTCCCCACTGTCGCTGATCGCCCCCGACGTGACCGCGCCGGCGGCCCCAGCCGCCACAATCGATGCGACAGGGACAATCGTGAGCGGCAGCGGCGAGCCCGGTGCCCGGATCTCGGTCCGCGACACCACCGATACCGAGATCGGCGCGGCGATCGTCGATGCGCGCGGCAATTACGATGTCGTGCTCGTCCCGCCGCAGATCGACAGCCAGCTGATCTCGGTCGTGCAGGCGGATGCCGCGGGCAATGTCTCGACCGCCACCGCGCTGATCGCACCCGACCAGACCGCCCCGGCCGCGCCGACTGCGACCGTCACCGCCGATGGTGCGAGCCTGACCGGGACCGGAGAAGCGGGTGCGACGCTGACGGTGCGCAGCCCGGTCGGGGCGGTGATCGGCACGATCATCGTCGCGGGCGATGGCAGTTATACCGTCACGCTGACGCCGGCGCAGACCGACGGGGAAACGCTGAGCGTGCGGCAGGTCGATGCCGCGGGCAATGCCTCGCCCGAGGTGACCGCCGTCGCGCCCGATCTGGTCGCCGATCTCGGCCCCGATGCACCGACCGCGACGATCACCATCGACGGCAGCGCCGTGACGGGGAGCGCGGTAGCGGGCGCGACGGTCACGCTGTTCGATGCCGATGGCGTGGTGATCGCGACGGGTCTCGCCGCGGGCGACGGACAGTATAGCATCGCGCTCGTCCCTGCGCTGCGTGACGGCGAGACGATCCGCGTGACGCAAACCGACGGCGGCGGCAATGTCTCGCCCCCCGCGACCGCGATCGCCCCCGACCTGACCGCGCCCGACGCCCCCAGCGCGCTGCTCGACCAGACGGGCACGGCGCTGACCGGGACGGGCGACGCCGGCGCGGCGATCACGGTGCGCGATGCCGACGGCACCGTGATCGGCACGGCGACAGCGAACGCCGCCGGCGCCTTTGCGGTGATCCTTGATCCTGCGCAGCGCGAGGGCGGGACGCTTGCGGTGACGCAGGCGGACGCCGCGGGCAATGTCTCGGCCCCCGCGCTGGTCGCGGTGCCTGATGTCACCGCCCCTGCGGCACCGACGGCGACCGTCGAGGGCGATGGCAGCCTTGTCGTCGGCACGGGTGAGGCTGGTACGATCGTCACCGTGCGCGATCCATCCGGCACCGCGATCGGTACCGCGACCGTCGCCGCCGATGGCGGTTTCCGCGTCGCGCTCGACCCCGCCCAGGCGGATGGCGAGACGCTGAGCGTGACGCTGACCGACGCGGCGGGCAATGTGTCCGCACCCGCCACCGCGCTCGCCCCCGACATCACCGCGCCGGGCGTGCCGACCGCGACGATCAGCGGTGACGGTTCGGTCGTCACCGGATCGGGCCAGGTCGGCGCCACCGTGACCGTTACGGCGCCCGGCGGAACGACGCTCGGGACGGCCATCGTCGCCGCCGACGGCGCCTATGCCGTTGCCCTCGTCCCCCCGCAGCTTGACGGCGAGGCGCTGTCGGTCGTCCAGGCCGACCGCGCGGGCAATGTCTCGGCCCCGGTGGGTCTGCTGGCCCCCGATACCACCGCACCCGACGCGCCCACCGCGACGATCAGCGGCGATGGCAGTCTTGCGACGGGTACCGGCGCCCCGGGTGCGACGATCAGCGTCACCAACGCGGCGGGCATCGTGATCGGTACCGCGATCGTCGCGGAGGACCGAAGCTATGCCGCAACGCTGACCCCGGCGCAGGCCAATGGCGAGAGGCTCGGCGTGACGCAGGCCGACGCGGCGGGCAATGTCTCCGTGTCGACCGGCGTGACGGCCCCGGACATCACCGCGCCGCCTCAGCCGCTCGCGATGCTCGACGCGAGCGGATCGGTCGTCATGGGCACGGGCGAGCCCGGCGCGACGCTGACGGTCCGCGATGCCGCCGGCACGCTGCTGGGAACCGCGATCGTGACCGCGCAAGGCGATTATAGTGTCACGCTCGCGACCCCGCAGATCGACCGCCAGACACTCAGCGTGTCGCAGGCCGATGCCGCGGGCAATCCGTCGCCCGCGACCACGCTGACCGCCGCCGACCTGACCGCGCCGGCCGCGCCGCTGGCCACCGTCGCGCCCGATGGACTCACGCTCACCGGCACGGGCGAGGCGGGGGCGACGGTCACCGTCCGCGATCCGCTGGGCCGCGTGGTGGGTCAGGCCGTCGTCCAGGGCGACGGCACCTATACGGTGCCGCTCGTTCCGGCGCAGACCAACGGCGAACTGCTGGGGGTCGACCAGCGGGACGTTGCCGGAAACGGCTCGCCCATCGTGACCGCGACCGCACCGGACCTCGTCGCGGACACCACGCCCGATGCGCCGAGCGCGGCGGTCGACCCGGATGGCGCTGCGGTGGCGGGGACGGCGAATGCCAGTGCCGCGGTCATCGTCTATGATGCGGTCGGGACGATCATCGGCACCGGCGTCGCCGGTCCGGACGGAAGCTACCGTGTCGCGCTCGTCCCCGCCCGGATCGACGGCGAGACGGTCCGCGTCACGCAGACCGACGCGGACGGCGACGTATCGCCGCCCGCCACCGCGGTCGCGCCCGACCTGACCGCCCCCGCCGCCCTCACGGCGACCCTCGATGTGACGGGAAGCGTCGTCACGGGCACGGGCGAGACGGGCGCGACGATCACGATCCGTGCGGCCGACACGACCAGTCTGGGCACGGCGATCGTCGGCGCGAACGGCGCCTATGCGGTGACGCTGACGCCGGCGCAGACCGATGGCCAGACGCTGGCCGCGACACAGGCTGACGCTGCGGGCAATGTCTCGGCGCCGATCGCGCTGGTTGCGCCCGATTACACCGCGCCCGCCCTGCCCGTCGTCACGATCGCGCAGGACGGCAGCACGGCGACCGGGATCGGCGAGCCGGGTGCGACCGTGACGATCCGTCTCGGTACCGTCATCCTGGGCACCGCACAGGTCGCCGCGGATGGCAGCTACACCGCGCAGCTGAGTCCTGCGCCGGTCAACGGCGAGACGCTGTCGGCGAGCCAGGCCGATCCCACCGGCAACGTCTCGGCCGTCGCGACCGTCGCGGCGCCCGACATCACCGCCCCGCCGCCGCCGATCATCTCCGCGATCACCAACGACGGCACGACGCTGACCGGGACGGGCGAGGTCGGCGCACGGGTCGAGGTTCGCGGTCCCGATGCCACGCTGATCGGTGTCGCGACCGTCGATGCCGAGGGCCGCTATACGGTCACGCTGGCGCCGGCACAGGCGGCGGGCGGGACGCTCAGCGTCACCCAGGCCGATACCACGGGGAATGTCTCGGTCCCGGCCAGCATCGCCGCCCCGTTCGACATCGCCGCGTTCGGCAATGTCGACGCCGCCGGACTCGATCTCCTGCCGACCACGACCCCGGTCGATCTGGGCAGCGCCCGTTATCTCGCCCTTGTCTCGCTGGGCCTCGTCAACCTTGACGCCGAGGTGCTCGCGGTCCGCAACGTCCGCTTCTCGGTGGCGGAGGGCCACAGCCTGGATGCACGGTTTACCTATGACGCGGCGGCAACGATCGGCGCCGCCAGTGACTATGCGGTGGTCGTGCAGCGGCTGGTGGGGACGCAGTGGGTCGCGGTCACCGGCAGCGGGCCGGCCTCGCTGCTCGAGATTGGTCTGCTCAACGGCAATCTCAGCGCGACCGAGACGCTGGGACCGGGCGTGTACCGGGCGTTCCTGACCTTCCAGGGGACGGCGGGTGTCGGGCTGCTCGGCGATCTGTCAGTCGCCGGGATCGATTCGGACTTTACCGACATTGCCGGTGCAACGCCGATCGCGGCGACCGGCAACGTCATCACCGACGCGGGCCCGGGTGGCGAGATCGACGTTACGGGCCCCGGAACCCGCGTCGCCAGCGTCACGGTCAACGGCGTGACGACCGACGTCGGACCGGACGGGAGCAGCGTCACCGGCGCCTGGGGCAGCCTGAGGATCAACCCCGACGGCAGCTACAGCTACACCCCCGTTGCGAATGCCGGCGCGATCGGGCGGACCGAGACCTTTACCTACACGCTGGTCGACCCGACCGATGGCGAGCGTGAAACCGCGACGCTGACGATCGCGATTGGCAGCCCGGACATCACCGGCGCGCCGCTTGCGGTCGCCGACCAGGCGTTTGCCGACGTGACGTTCCAGAATGTCGTCACCACGCTGCCGCCCGCACGGACGTTCGACTTCCCGTCGACCGGGACCATCCTGACGGGGCAGGTCACCGGCACGGGCACCGGCAGTTTCACCGTCGCCCCCGCCGCGGTGTCGGATATCACGATCGTCGCCGCGCGAACGGGTGGGCTGCTCTCCGTACTGCCGGCCTATACCGTCAGCGTGCGCAGCGCCGACGGCCTCATCGTGCGGACGGCAACCATCAATACGGTGCTAAACCCGGTGCTCGGCGGCGTCGCGACCTTCACCTTCGACGACCTGCCCAGTGGCAGCTATTCCTACCAGGTCAGCAGCAACGCGGCGCTGAGCGTCGGGAATTTCGGCACCACGGTCTCGCTCGGCTCGAGCACCTTGTTCCTCAACGACTACGCGCTGGCGACGCGCGAGACCGCGACGGGCAATCTGCTCGACAATGACACGACCAATACCAGCTTCGCGGCGATCCGCGTCGATCGCGGCAGCGGTTTTGCCGAGATCGGCGACACCCCGGTCACGCTGACCGGCCGATATGGCACGCTGCAAATCGATGAGACCGGCGGCTATGCCTATCAGCCCAGCGCGACGCTCGGCTTCTCCGCGGTCGATCTTACCGACAGCTTCACCTATCAGCTCGTCCAGCCCAATGGCGTGCTGTCCACCGCGACACTGACCGTGACGATCGACGTGCCTGGCGACGGACCCGCCGCTGCGGCGGGCTTCGCATCGGTCGCATCGGACGCAAACGGGTTCGCGGAACTGACCGCCCTGGTGGAGACCGGGGACCTCGACGTCATCCCGCTCGACGCGCTGACGGTACAGAGCATCGAATCGGGCGCGTTCGCGGCGGCCGGACCGGTGATCGGGCTCGCCACCTATGATCTGTTCGAGGGTCAGGGCGAATTGGAGGACGTGCTGTCACAGTATCTTGCGGCGGAACCGCAAGCATTGACCGGAGAAGAGCCCGATACGGTTTCGTTCGATCCGATCGTCGTCACCGAAATCGCCACCGTCGTCGATCCGTTCGATTACCTCGCCACTATCCCGGATCAGGATCAGAACGGACTAGTCACCAGTCATGTTGTATAAGCATTCGAAACTGGTCTTTTCTAGAACCATTTCAGCAACTTAAAGACTGTTTACTCTATACGTTTCGTTAAGCACCCCTGTCCTTTGCTGCTGCCAGCAGAGGACAGGGACGCAATGATCACTTCCACTATGAGCGCGATGCGATCGCTGGCCGCGGGCGTCCTATTGGCGGCTGTGCCGTGTAACGCCGGGCAAGCGGTCGACACCCCTCGCCCCGCGACGCCGGGTCCGGTGACGCTCGAAACCGCGGCACGCGAAGCGGTTGCCTGGCATCCGTCGCTGACCGAGGCGGCGGGCGCGCTGGCGGCACGCGGCGAGGAGGTGAAGGCGGCACGCGCGGGCTATCTCCCCACCGTCAGCGCCGGGATCGGCAGCGGGTTTGACAGTCGCGTATCGGGGACGCTGCGACCACGACCCCAGTTGGGCGCGTCGCAGATGCTGTTCGATTTCGGCAAGGTGTCGAGCGAGATCGCGGGCGCGCGCGCCGGGACGCGGGTCGGGCGTGCGGAGATGCTACTCGCGGTCGACACGCTGATCCGCGACACCGCCTATGCCGTGATCGAATATCAGCGCGCGTCCGCCCAGCGGATCATCGCGGCCGAACAGGCCGACCGGATCCGCGAGATCAGCGAGCTCGTCGGCAGGCGCACCGCCTTTGGTGCCGCGACGCGATCGGATGCGCTGCAGGCGCAGGCGCGGGTCGAGGCGGCGATGGCCAGCCTCGCGACGGTCGAGGCAGCGGAGCGCCGCTGGGCGAGCAATCTGGCCTTCCTGCTCGGTCGCGACGCCCCGCCCGCCGCGGTGTCCGCCGACGTCCCCGACTGGCTGATGCGGAGCTGTTCGGGCCCGGTGCCCGCCTGGGAGACGGTGCCGCTGGTCATGGCCGCCGAGGCGCAGGCGGACCGCGCCGCCGCCGCGCTGCGCCGCAGCCGCGCGGACCGCTATCCGACGCTGTCGATCGGCGGCGACGCCTCGACCGACGTGACCGCGCCGCTCGGCAATCGCAGCATCTACAATGTCGGCCTGCGCGTCTCGAGCAACATCTTCGCGGGCGGGGTCACGCGTGCGCGTGCGCGCGGCGCGGCGTTCGAGTTGGAGGCGGCCCAGGCCGCCACGCGCCGGGTCCGCAACGAGAGCAGCCAGCGGCTGGCCGAGGCCCGCCAGCAGATCGAAAGCCTGTCGCAGGTCGTCGCCACGCTGCAGTCGCGCCAGACCAACATGCGCGAGACGGGCCGGCTGTACCGGATCCAGTATCTCGAAATGGGCACGCGCACGCTGGTCGATTTGCTCAACGCCGAACAGGAATTCCAGCAGGTGCGGTTCGAGGCGGTGAACGTCGCCCAGACCCTGCGCAGCCTCCAGGTGGATTGCCTGTATCTGTCGGGCCGGATGCGCGACGCGTTTGCGCTGTCCGGCGCGACGGTGCGCGGGGTGACGCTGTGACCGCCGACCGGGTGCCGATCGCGGTGGCGGCGGGCGGACCGGGCGCCGGCATCGACGCGTGGCTCGACCTGCTTGGCCGCGTTGCCCGCCACTACCGCCTGCCGCTGTCCGAACAGCGCGCGCGGCTCGCGGCCCATTGGGAGCTGGGCGACGGTGACGAGGCGCGCATCCGCACGCTGGCGCGCGCCACCGGGCTCGGCGTGCAGTTCGTCCCCGCCGCGGGCATGCGGCTGACGAGCTGGCGGCTGCCGCTGATCGTCCGGCTGCGCGATGGTGAGATCGCGCTGATCGAGGGGATAGACGCGGAGGGCCAGGCCCGGCTGATCGTGCCGGGCGACCGGGGTGGAGCGACGCATCTGCCGATCGACCAGCTGACCGCGGGCGCGACCGGCTATGTCATTCCCCGGCCGTCGCGCTCGGCGCCCGACACGCGGATCGACGCCTATATCCGGCCATTCCAGGATCACTGGCTGCGCGACATATTGATGGCCGACGCGCCGTCCTACGGCCATGTCATGGTCGCGTCGGTGGTGACCAACTGCCTGGGGCTCGCGGGCGTCCTGTTCTCGATGCAGGTCTATGACCGCGTCGTGCCGGCGGGCTCGATCCCGACGCTGACGATCCTGTTCGTCGGAGTGCTGATCGCGATCGGCTTCGATTTCGTGTTGCGACGGCTCCGCACGAACATCGTCGATGTGCTTGGAAAGCGGGCCGATCTGCGCATTTCGGACCGGGTCTTCGGTCACGCGCTGCGGGTTCGCAACCGCGCGCGCCCGACCTCGACCGGGACGTTCATCTCGCAGCTGCGCGACCTCGACCAGGTGCGCGACATGCTGACCTCGACGACCGTCGCGACCGTCGCGGATATGCCCTTCTTCCTGCTGTTCCTCGGCGTCCTCTTGTATGTGGGCGGCGCGCTGGCGCTGGTGCCGCTCGCCGCGCTGGTCCTGCTGCTGCTGCCGGGGCTGCTCGCGCAACGCCGGCTGCGGATGTACGCGACCGAATCGATGCGCGAATCGTCGCTGCGCAACGCGATGCTGGTTGAATCGGTACAGGGTATCGAGGACATCAAGGCGCTGCAGGCGGAGGACCGGTTCCACCACCAGTGGAACCATTATACCGCAGTCGCGGGCGAGGCGCAGCTCAGGCTGCGCGGGCTGACCAACGGCCTGTCGGTGTGGACCCAGAGCATCCAGAGCGGCGTCTATGCCGCGATCATCTTCGTCGGCGCACCGCTCGTGATCGCGGGCGACATCACCACCGGCGTGCTGGTCGCGACCTCGATCCTCGGCTCGCGGATGATGGCGCCGATGGCCCAGGTCACGCAGCTGCTCAGCCGGTTCCAGCATGCCAAGGTGGCGATGGGCAGCCTCAACCAGATCATGGCGCTGCCCGTCGACACCGCTGACGCGGATCACCGCATCCCGCTGCCCGTCGTCCAAGGCGACTTCGCGCTGCGGTCCGCGGTCTTCACCTATGCCGACCCCAACGCCCCCCCTGCCCTGACGGTCCAGACGCTCGACATCGCGGCGGGCGAGCGGATCGCGTTGCTGGGGCGCAACGGCGCGGGCAAGTCGACGCTGCTCCAGGGCCTGTCGGGGATGCTGCAGCCGGTGTCGGGGGAGGTGCTGCTCGACGGCCTCGCGCTGCATCAGGTCGATCCCGCCGATGTCCGCCGCGACATCGGCCTGCTGACCCAGACCTCGCGGCTGTTTCACGGGACGCTGCGGGAGAATCTGACGCTCGGCGCGCCGATGGCGTCGGACAGGGAAATTAGCGAGATGCTCGCGATGGTCGGCGCGGACACCATGGTCCGGCGGTTGCGCGACGGTCTGGGCCATGTCGTGCAGGAGGGTGGCCGAGGCTTGTCGGGTGGGCAGATCCAGGGGCTGCTGCTCGCGCGGCTGCTGCTCCGCCAGCCGAGCGTCGCGCTGCTCGACGAGCCGACCGCGGCTATGGACGAGGGTACCGAGCGGCACTTCATCGCGCGGCTCGGGGCGTGGAGCCGCACGCGTACGCTGATCGTCGCGACGCATCGCATGCGGATGCTCGAGATCGTCGACCGGATCATCGTGATCGACAATGGCACCATCGTCCTCGACGGCCCCAAGGATCAGATCCTCGCGCAGATGCGCGGGACGCGGAGTGCGGCGGCATGAGCGCGCGGGCGATCGACGACGACCACCTCTTCGGCGGCGAAGGCAGCGTCCGGCTCGCGACCGCGACGCGTCTCGTCTGGATCCTGGCCGCGCTGTTCGTGGCCGCGCTCGGCTGGGCGTGGTTCGCGGCCCTCGACGAGGTGGCGACCGGCGAAGCGCGTGTCGTGCCGACCAGCCGCGAACAGGTGATCCAGTCGCTCGAGGGCGGGATCCTGACCAAGCTTCCGGTGCGCCAGGACGATATCGTCACCCCGGGTCAGCTGCTTGCGCAGCTCGATCCGACGCAGGCGGGGTCGACCGTCGACGAGACCGCCGCCAAATACCGCGCCGCGCTGGCCAGCGTCGCGCGGCTTCAGGCGGAGGCGAACGGCACGCCGCTGACGTTTGCCGCCGAACTCGACCGCTATCCCGAGCTCAAGGCCGCCGAGACGCGGCTCCACGACACCCGGCGACGCAGCCTGCAATCGTCGATCCAGCTGATCGACCAGAGCCTGGCGCTGATCGGACGCGAGGTCCGGATCGGCGAGTCGCTGATCGCGGTCGGCGCGGCGAGCAATGTCGAGGTGCTGCGGCTGCAACGCCAGCGGGCCGAGCTCGAGCTCAAAAAGGCCGATCTGCGGTCGCAATATATGGTCGAGGCGCGGCAGGATCTGGCGAAGGTCACCGAACAGGTCGACTCGCTCGCACCGGTCGTACGGGGGCGCTCGGACACGCTCTCGCGCCTCACGCTGCGCTCGCCGGTGCGCGGGGTCGTCAAGAATATCGAGGTGTCGACGATCGGCGGCGTCGTGCCGCCCAATGGCAAGCTGATGGAGATCGTCCCGCTCGACGACCGGCTGCTGATCGAGGCGCGGATCCAGCCGCGCGACATCGCCTTCATCCGTCCCGGCCAGGCGGCCAGCGTCAAGGTGACCGCCTATGACTATTCGATCTATGGCGGCCTGACGGGCAGCGTGGTCAGCATCTCGCCCGACACGATCCGCGACGAGGTGAAGCCCGACATCCTCTATTACCGCGTGTTCGTGCGGACCAAGGCGGATTCGCTGACGAACAAGGCCGGCGCGCGGTTCGCGATCACCCCCGGCATGGTCGCGACGGTCGATATCCATACCGGCAGCAAGACGGTGCTCCAGTATCTCGTCAAACCCCTCAACCGGGCGCGGGAGGCGCTGCGCGAACGATGACCGATGTCGCACGCCGCAACCTGCGCGCACCCGGCGCCGGCGCCCCGAGACCGATCGCACCCGCTCTGCTCGCCCGCGCGCGCCAGGCCCGCCAGCTGCGCGCGACGATGAGCGCGTTCCTGCCGCAGGACCTGCTGGTCGATCCGGCCTGGGACATGATGATCGACCTGTTCATTGCGGCCGCCACCGGCGAGACGCTCTGCGTGAAGGATCTGACGCTGATGTCGGGGGGCAGTGCGGCGGGGACGATGCGGCGGATCGATCGGCTGCAACAGGCCGAGCTGCTGCGACGCCATGTCGATCCCGCGGATCACCGGCGGGTGCATGTCAGCCTGACCGATACCGGCCACAGGGCGATGGCGGCGATGCTGGACCATCTGTTCGATCGCGGCGCCGGGGATGCGGCCCCGGCGGTGGCGCCGAAATCCTTCGCACCGGGCAAGCTGCGCGGCTGACGGGCGCGGCGTCAGCCGGCCGCGGCGGTGCCGGGGAAGCGGACGACGATCGTCGTGCCGCGGTCCGCTGCGCCGAAGCCGACGGTCGCGTTCAACCGCGCGACGGCGGAGCGGACGATCGCGAGCCCGAGCCCGCTGCCCTCCGGGCTGCCCGGTGCGCCGAGACGGACGAAGCGGTCGAACGCGACCTCGCGCTGGCTGTCCGCGATGCCCGGGCCGTCGTCGATCACCGCGATCGCGGTCTCCCCGCGCGAGGTCTGGAGGCTGACCGTGACCGTACCGCCGCGCTGATTGTAGCGGATGCCGTTGTCGACGAGGTTCGACAGGATTTCGAAGATCAGCGTCCGGTGCCCGGCCACCCGGTAGGTCTCGACCGGGTCGGTTTCGAGCGTGAGGTCGATCCCCGCCTCGATCGCCTGGTTGATCTGGCGGGTGATGACCGCGGCGGCCACCTCGCGCAGGTCGACGGTTTCAAGCGGGGCGGACACCCCCGCCTCTTCCGCCCGCGCAAGTGCCAGCAACTGGGTGACGAGCCGTTCGAGCCGCGTCACGGCATCGCCGATTTCGTCGAGCGCCTCGTGCCGTTCGGCGCCCGAACCACGCCGCGCGAGCGCCACCTGAACCTTCAGGACCGAGAGCGGCGTACGCATCTGGTGCGACGCGTCGGCGGTGAAGCGCCGCACGCCGACCGTCGCGGTATCGAGCTGCGCGAGCAGCCGGTCGAACGCGCCGGCGAGCGGGCGCAGCTCGCGCGGCAGCGGCCCCGTGTCGAGCGGCGAGAAGTCGGGCCGCGCCCGCTTGTCGCGCGCCTCGATCGCGCCGCGCAGCCGGGCCAGCGGGCGCAGACTCCACCCCAGCGCCGGGCGAAGCAGCAGCGCGGCACCACCGACCAGGACGCATTCGCCGATCAGCAGCGCGATCATCAGACGGCGGGTCAGGGCTGACCGATTGTCGATCGTCTCGGCGATCTGCACGATCACCGGCCGGTTTATCCGCGGCAGGTCGCGACGGACCTCGGCGATGCGGATCCGCTGACCGCGATAGCGCGCAAAGCGGTAGGCGGGCACATCGACCGCGAGCGCGGCAGGATCGGGTGCGGGCAGGTCGGCATAGCCGGTGAGCAGGTCCCCGCCGACCGCGATGCGGTAATAGACATTGTCGCGTTCGGCATTCTCGAGCATCCCGAACGCGGCGGCGGGCAGGTCGAGCGTGACCTCGCCGCGCTCGACCTGCACGGTCTCCGCGATCGCGCCAAGCGCGCCCCCGAGCACGCGGTCGCTGGTGCGCCGGACGACGTCGGTGATCAGCGTCGCGCCGACCACGCCGATCAGGATCGCCGCGGCGAGCAGCGGACCGAGCACCGCCACCAGCAGGCGCGTCCGCAGCGCCGGGGCACGCGCCTCAGCCGGCATCGAGCATATAGCCGACGCCGCGGACGGTGCGGATGCCCGGTCCGTCCGGCGCGAGTTTGGTCCGCAACCGCGTGACATGGACCTCGATCGCGTTGCCGCCGACGGGTTCGTCAAACCCGAACACCTCGCCGATCAGCAGCTCGCGCGGCACGACGCGGCCCGCGCGCATCGCCAGCGCCTCGAGCACCGCGCGTTCGCGACGGCGCAGATCTAGGACCCGGCCAGCGATATCCGCATCGCCCGTCGAGCGGTTCATCGTCAACGTCCCCACGCTCAGCACCGGGAGCGGGTCGCCGCCGCGCCGCCGCCCCAGCGCGCGGACCCGCGCCTCGAGCTCCTCGGGATCGAACGGCTTGCGCAGATAGTCGTCGGCGCCGAGATCGAGCCCGCGCACGCGGTCGTCCAGCGCATCGCGTGCGGTCAGCATCAGCACGGGCACGCGCTCGCCGCGTCGCCGCAGCGTCTCGAGCACCGCGAAACCGTCGATCCCGGGCAGCCCGACATCGAGGATGACCAGCGCATAGGGCTCGCCCGCGACGATGCCGAGCGCCTCCTCGCCGGTCGCGACATGATCGACCGCATTGCCGCCCGCCCGCAGCAATGCCGCGATGCTGCGCGCGAGGGCGGCGTCGTCCTCGATCAGCAGAATGCGCAAATCGGCTTACCTCGTTGATTCAAAAGGGCGTGAAAGGTTGGTGACAGCTTCGATTCGTATTCCACCGCTACTGCCTATCCGAACACAGAGACGGAAGGCGAGGAGAGGTGACGATGGCACGAATGGTTCTCACGATCGGACTGCTGGCCACGCTGACCGGGTTCGCGGCGACCGCGGTATCGGCGCAGCGTCCGGCGGGCTATCCCCGATCCTATGACACGCTGATCGAAAGCGCACGCGCCGAACGGCAGGTCCGGATCTACGGCAATGCCGATCGCGCCGAGCTGCTGCCGGTGGTCGCCGCGTTTCGCAAACGCTATCCCGGCATCACCGTCCTCTACGCCGATCTCGGATCGACCGAAATGTATCGCCGCTTCGTCGCCGAGACGCGCGCGCGGCGCCTGTCCGCGGATCTGGTCTGGTCGTCGGCGATGGATCTGCAGGTCAAGCTGATCAACGACGGTTTCGCGCAAAGCTATGCCAGTCCCGAAAAGCCCGCGCTGCCCGCCGTCTCGGTCTGGAAGAACATGGGCTTCGGCGTCACCGCCGAGCCGATCGGGATCGTCTACAACAAGCGGCTGCTGCCGCCGGCGCGCGTGCCGCGGACGCATGCCGAGCTGGAGGCGCTGCTGCGGACGCAGCGCACCGCGCTGACCGGGCGCGTGACGACCTTCGATCCGTCACGCTCGAATGTCGGCTATCTCTATCTGTCGGAGGACATGGCGATCACGCGCGACACGCGGTCGTTGCTGGAGGCGATCGCGGCGACCAAGCCGGTCCTGTCGCGGACCAGCGAGCCGATGCTGCGCGGCGTCGCCGAGGGCCGGCAGGCGATCGCCTATAACGTCATCGGCTCCTATGCGCTCGAGCGCGCGAGCACCGATCCGCGGATCGGCGTGGCGTTCCTCAAGGACTATACGATCGTCACGTCGCGGATCGCGTTCATCGCCCGCGAAGCCGCACACCCGGCGGCCGCCAAGCTGATCCTCGACTTCCTGCTGTCGCGCGAAGGCCAGTCGCTGCTCGCCAAGCGCAGCCTCTGGCCGGTCCGCACCGACGTCCCCGCGCGCCGCCTTCCCGCCGCGCAGGCCCGGCCGATCCGGGTCGGACCGCAGCTTCTCGTCACGCTCGATCATCTCAAACGCCAGCGCTTCCTGCGCGACTGGACCGCCCTTCTTGCCAACGGAGCCTCTTCCCGATGACCCCATTTCGTACCGGCTGCGCTCTCGTCGCGCTGATCATCGCGACACCCGCGCTCGCCCAGACCGGGGCACCGGCGCCCAGCGACGCCGACCTCGCCGCACTGGTCCGCGCGCAGGCGGCCGAGATCGCCACGCTCAAGTCCCGGCTCGACCGGCTCGAGACCAATGCGGTCGTCGCACAGGCGGCTGCGCCCGCGGCCCCCGTCCAGCCGACCGCCGCCGCGCCGCAGCCGCAGCTCGCGCAGACGGGCGAGCCCCGGCGGACCGTGCCGTTCGCACCGCAGCTCGCGCCCCCCGGCCCCGCCGACCGTAGCGTCGCACAGGCCGTGGCGGCACGCGACAATCCATCGGGCCTGACGACCGAATGGGGCGCGGGCCTGCCGGTCTTCCACTCCGCGGACGGCGTCTATACCTTCAAGCCGCGCGGCCGGATCCTGACGGATGTGAGTTCGAGCTTCGGGTCGAAATATGACGGCCGCAACATCACGACGACGGGGATGCGCGCGCTGCGCCTCGGTCTCGAAGGCGGCGTCGGCACGCATTTCTTCTATCAGTTCGAAAGCGACTTTTCCGAAAACGAGGTCGACGTCGTCACCGCGTTCGTCGGCTGGCGCAACCGTATCACGCCCGGTCTCGATTACGACGTGCGCGCAGGCCATCTGTTCAACGACCGCAGCTTCGAGGGATCGACCGGGTCGGACTCGACCCCGTTCCTCGAGCGCACGACGGTCGCCACCGCGATCATCCCGCAGCGTGGCTTCTACGGCATCGGCGTGATGCCGCGGATCTTCTGGAAGACCGGCCACGCGTCGGTCACCGTCACCGGCGACCGGATCGACGGTACGCAGACGGTCGGCGACAGCCGCACCGTGCTCGGCCGCGCGCACTGGAACCCGATCAAGTCGGACACCGGCGTGCTTCATGTCGGGCTCTGGGGGTTCGACGAATCGCTGTCGTCCGTCGCGGGCACGCTGACCCGCAACACGGTGATCGGCGGGCGCTTCAACGGCGCGCTGCGCGTGTCGACCGGACCGCTGACGGGCGGGACCGGGACGACGGGTTACGGTGTCGAGCTCGGCGGTTATCGCGGGCCCTTGTGGGTGATGGGCGAAGCCGGCCAGCGCAATGCGCGGCTCGACGGTGGACGGCCCGATTTCGTCAGCAAGGCGTGGAGCGTGTCGGGTGGTCTGTTCCTGACCGGCGACCTGCCGCCCTATAACCCGCGGCTCGGGAGCTTCGGCCAGCCCAAGGTGCTCAAACCCACCTTCGATGGCGGCGTCGGCGCGATCGAACTGACCGCGCGGTACGAGAGCCTCGATTACAGTGACCTGCTGACCGGCGGCGACGGCTGGGCCGCGACGGTCGGGGTGAACTGGTATCTCAACAGCTTCACCCGGTTCCAGGTCAACGCGATCCAGTGGAACACCGACAATCGTGCGGGCGACTATGTCGGCAACGACAGCGGCCAGACGGTCAGCGCGCGCGTCGGTGTGACGTTCTGATGCGGCGCGCCGTCTCCGGCATCTACCGCTCCGTCATCCTGACGAAAGTCAGGATCCAGAGCCAGACAGGACGGCCCTCCGTAACCTTAAATCCTGACTTTCGTCAGGATGACGGGGGTTTTGCCCCCACCCCCTTTTTCACGCCCTTTTCTAGGACGATGCGATGAACCTTGCCCTGCTTGGCTTCCTGATGGTCGCCACGTTCATGACGTTGATCATGACCAAGAAGATGACGCCGCTGGTCGCGCTGATCGTGATCCCCTCGGTCTTCGGCGTCTTTGCCGGCGAGGCCGCGGGTCTCGGCCCGATGATGATCGACGGGATCAAGAACCTCGCGCCGACCGGCGTGATGCTGCTGTTCGCGATCCTGTTCTTCTCGACGATGACCGATACCGGCCTGTTCGATCCGCTGGTCGGACGGCTGATCCGGATGGTGCACGGCGATCCGATGCGGATCCTGATCGGCACGGTCGTGCTGTGCGCGCTCGTCAGTCTCGATGGCGACGGCTCGACCACCTACATCATCACGATCGCCGCGCTGCTGCCGCTGTACAAGCGCTATGACATGAACCGCCTGTATCTCGTCTGCTTGCTGATGACGACGAGCGGGATCATGAACCTGACGCCGTGGGGCGGGCCGACCGCACGCGCGGCGAGCGCGCTGAAGCTCGATCCCGCGACGCTGTTCCTGCCGCTCATCCCCGGCATGATCGCAGGGCTCGCCTTCCTCGTCGGGCTGGCGGTGTATTTCGGCCGCAAGGAACGCGCGCGCATGGGCGAAGCAGGCATCACCGCGACCGACACGTTCACCGGCATGGCGGTGTCGCAATATCCCGAAGCGCGCCGGCCCAAGCTGATCTGGTTCAACGCAGCCCTTGTCGTCACTTTGCTGACGCTGCTGGTCTGGGGCATCCTGCCGCTGTCGGTACTGATGATGCTCGCCTTCGCGATCGCGATGATCGTCAACTATCCCGGCGTCGCCGACCAGAAGGAACGCATCTCCGCGCATGCCGGCAATGTGCTGGCGGTCGTGTCGCTGATCTTCGCGGCGGGCATCTTCACCGGGATCCTCGGCGGTACCGGCATGGTCGAGGCGATGAGCAAGGCGGTGGTCGGCGTGATCCCGCCGGCAATGGGCCCCTATATGGCGCCGATCACCGCAGCGCTCAGCCTGCCCTTCACCTTCTTCATCTCGAACGACGCCTTCTATTTCGGGATGCTGCCGATCCTCGCCGAAGCGGGCGCGCATTACGGCGTCGCACCCGAGGCGATCGCGCGCGCGTCGCTGATGGGCCAGCCGGTCCATCTGCTCAGCCCACTGGTGCCGTCGACCTATCTGCTCGTCAGCCTGGTCGGGATCGATCTGGCGGATCATCAGCGGTTCACGCTGGTGCCGGCGATCCTGGTCTGCGCGGTGATGACGGTGGTGGGCATGATCGCGCTCGCCTTCCCGTTCGTCGCCTGACCGGTCCGGCCGCCCGATGATGCCCCCCGCCCGCCCCCTGCTTCCCGCCACCGGAGACACCGCATGACCCGTTCGCCGATCCCGCTCGTGCTGCTCCCCGCCATGGGGTGTGACGGGCGGCTCTGGGCACGGCAGATCATGGATCTTGCCGCGCTCGCCGAGCCCGAGTTTCATGACCTGTCGCAGGACGACACGCTGTCGGCGATGGCCGCGCGCGTGCTCGCCAAGGCACCGCCGCGCTTCGCGGTCTCGGGGGTCAGCCTGGGGGGTTATGTGGCGATGGAGATGGTGCGGCAGGCGCCCGACCGGGTCCTGCGTGTCGCACTGTTCGGCACGCGCGCGTCGATGACGATGCGCCCGCGGACGGTCGACGGCCAGGGGCTGCTCGCGACTGCGCCGCATGCCGATCCGCGACTGACCGCGATCGTGGCGGGCCCGGTGCAGGCAATGGCTGACCGGGTCGGCAAGGCGGTCTTCGAACGCCAGCAACGCGCGCTGCTCGAACGACCCGACATCAGCGACGCGATCGCCGCGATCCACGTGCCGACGCTCGTCGCGGTGGGCGATCGCGACCGGATCTGCACACCCGACGATGCGCGTGCGCTGGCCACGCTGATCGAGGGCGCGCGATTCCACGAGCTGCGGGGCTGCGGCCATCTCGCCCCGCTCGAACGGCCGGGTGAGGTCACTGCCCTGTTGCGCAACTGGTTGCGCTGACGCGCGCGGCGGGCCCGCGAACAAAATGCGATCATGTTGATGCAGGTTGATAGGAATGGCGGGACATTCGTGACGCCCGACCGCGTTGATGCTCGCCGATACCGGCTAGGAGAGAGCAGACATGGCCGTCAAATTTGCAGGAACGATGAACGCGATCAATCGCGGTCTCGACGCGACGAAGCCCGCCAAGGGCGCCGACATGGTCGAGGATTGGGAAGCCGCACTCGCCGATATCGAGACACCCGGCGCCAAGGGCATTCTTCGTGACCTGGCATCGCTGCGCAAGCAGCTCGAGAAGGACGCGCCGGACGCCGACCGCGTCCATGCGCTGCTGCACCGGCTTGGTGCCGCGACGACCAAGATCGCGGAAAAGGCTGACACGTCGCAGGACAAGCTGCGTGCGCTCGGCGAGGCGCTGACCGAGGCGGGCGAGGATAGCCCCGACGAGGAAGAGGACGTCGCCGCAGCCGCAAGCCCTAAGCGCGCGCGCAAGAAGGCCTGAGGTTCAGGCGCGGGCCGGCACGTCCGCCGGCCCGCGCCTTTTTCTTATTTCGGCATCACGTCCGCAGCGGTGCCACGCGAGGTCAGCGCGTCCAGGCATAGGGGCCGACGAGCGTCCCGACGAAACCGCCCGCCACCCGCGTGCTCAGGAACCGGACGTCGACATCTGATGCGAGCGTACGAGGCGTTGCGCCGGTCGTGTAGCTGAAGCGCATCGTACCCCCGGTGGCGTCGATCGTCAGCGTAACCGGGCCCGTCGGATCGACCGGCGCGCTTGCGACGAGCTGCTCCTTGCCTTCCTGTGTCGTGTAGAGGGCGACGACAGGTTTCTCCGCAATCCGCGTTAGCCCGAAGAAGAGATGCGCCTTGTCGCTCTGCATCGCCGCTAGGCCGGCACGATCGCCGGTTCTCGGCGAGAATCGCAGCGTGGTCGAGATCGTCGCGTCGTGATGCTGCTGGCGCCGGCCTACAAAGGCGGGCACGCCCGCGAGATCGCCCATCGGCGCGCCCCGGCCGAGTACGAGCTCGCCCCCGGTCAGGCGATAAAACGGCGCCTTGGGGGTGCGGACACCGACCCATTGCATCGCCAGACGATCGCCGTCGAACTCGTCGACATAGGAAAACGCACCGGCCGTCGGCACTGGCCCCGGGCGTTGCGCAGGCAGTCTGGGCGACGCTGCGACTTCGGGGACGCGCTGCCCCTTGGGCAGGATGATCGGCCAGCCATCCTTCCACGTCACGGGGAGAAGGAACGTCTCGCGTCCGATATTGTAATAGTCCCCCGAATAGGGCCGGACCGCGAGGAAGGTCGCCCACCACTCGCCCGTCTGCGTCTGGACCAGTTCGGCATGCCCCGCCGAGGTGATCGGCCGCGAGCGTGCGGGATCGAGATCGCGCTGCGTCAGAATGGGGTTGCCGGCATAGGGCTCATAGCGGCCGCGCAAAGTCCGCGACCGGAGCACGACCTGAGAATGATTGACGCTCGTGCCGCCCTCCGCGGCGGTCAGATAATACCAGCCATCCTTGCGGAAGATGTGCGGCCCTTCGATCCAGACCGGCTTTTTCAACAGGTTGACACCGCCATTGACGAGCTGCGTGCTCTCGCCGACCATCTGCCCCTTGCGCCAGTCATATTCCTGGATCCAGATCGCGCGGTGCCCGTCATAGCGCGGCGGTTCGGCGGGGGCGCGGTTGTTGACGATATAGGCCTTGTCGCCGTCCCAGAAGATCGAGGGGTCGATGCCCTCGAACGGCAGCCAGATCGGCGCGGACCAGGGGCCGGCCGGATTGCGCGCGGTGATGACGAAATTGCCTTTGCACTCGACGCAGGTGTTGACGATGTAGAAGAGGCCGTCGTGATAGGAGATGTCGGGGGCAAAGACCGCCTGCGACGTCCGCATGCCGGTGAAGTCGAGCTGATCGGGGCGGTTGATCGCGTTGCCGATCTGAGTCCAGTTCACGAGGTCGCGCGAATGGAAGACCGGCAGTCCGGGGAAATGCGCGAACGACGAATTGACGAGATAATAGTCCTCGCCCACCCGCGTGACCGACGGATCGGGATAATAGCCCGACAGGATCGGGTTGCGATACTGGTTGCGCTGCAACGGTGCCGCGCCGGGCGACCGCCCCTCATAGCTGAATCGGCTGAACCGGGGCGATGCGTCGGACGGCACAGCGGCGGTCTGTGCCGGACCGCCCTGCGCGACGCTGGTGCCGGCGAGCGCGATGAGAGCGAGGGTGAGGATGCGCATGAGGGGGGATCCTTTGTCCGGAGCGGGCGGCGTACAGACTGGTCGTCGGGTCCTTGAGCGGCTGCCGGGACGATCGCGCGATGGCGACCGTCCCGACCGTCGGTCCTAGAAGGTGCCGCGCAGGCCGATCAGGAACTGACGTCCCGGCTTATACTGCGTGAACGTCGCATTCTCGAACTGGAAATAGGACCGCAGCGTCGCGTCGGTGAAGTTCGACACGTTGACCGTCAGCTGCGGTGCGCCCGCAAGGCCGAAGATCTTGTCGAGATCGAACGACGACGAGAAGTCGTAGGTCGTATAGTCCGTCCCGAACAGCGCCGCCGCCGGGATACCGTTCTGCGCCGCGCCGCTATTCTGTGCGCCCTGACGCGAGGTCGTCGCCACCCGGAGCATCACGCCGTTCTTCTCGTAGAAGCCGGTGATGTTGTAGGTGAAGGGCGACACGCCGAACGCCGTTGCCGGGCCATCGCTGCGCTGATCGACGATCGTCGCATTGGCATTGAAGCCGAAGCCCGTGACGCCGATCATCCGGGTCAGGAAGTCGAGCGGCTGGACCCACTGGAATTCGAGGCCGTTGATCGTCAGCTTGTTGGGCACGTTGACCTGCGACGTGACCTGAACCTGCGCGACGCCGGGGCCGCCGCGCGACTGGATCGCGAACTGCTGGTTGGCGTTGAGCGTGTCGAAGGTGATGCCGTATTGCGCCAGCGCCGCGAACGGCACGGTGTTGATCGCGGTGTTGGTGAACCCCTCGATCGACTTGCGGAACGCGTTGAAGCTGACGACGCCTTCACGGCCGGTATAATATTCGAAACCGAGGTCGAGGTTGGTCGACATATAGGGCTTGAGCGCCGGGTTGCCGATGTTCGCCTGATCCGCCGACGGCGCACCGAAATTGACCCCGGGAAGCTGCGCGGAGGGGTCCGGACGCGTCATCGTACGCGAGCCGGCGACACGCACCACCGCCTGGTCGCCAAGGTCATAGGCGAAGGTCGCGGCGGGCAGCCATTTCGAATAGACGTTGCGCGTCGACACCTCGCTGACGATATTCACGTAGCGGCTGCCGTCGGGCAAGCTCGCGCCCGTGCTGGTCGTGTTGCGCGGATCCGGCAGCGAGACGCGACCCGTGATCGTCTGGATCGTGTTGACGTAGCGCACACCGACATTGAACCGCAGCGTGTTGTCGCCGATCTGCTGCGCGCCGTTGAGTGTGGCGAAGGCGGATTTTACGACCTCGCGGATCGCACCGCCGCTGGCGCCGGTGTTGGCCGCACCCGTCTCGGGCGCCGCGTCGTGGAAGCTGTCATAGTTGGTGGCGGCGGCAAAGGCCGGCCAGTCGACCGTGACGAACCCTGCCGGACCAGGCTTCAGATAGCCGGGCACCGCCGCATTGGGAACCAGCGAGCCGCCATAGCTGACCGGCCCCGCCAGGCCGGTGGTCGCGCCCGTGCCATAGCCGGGATAGCTCGGATAGCCCGCCGGCGCGGCGCCGGGCGCGTTGAGGCCTTCGCAGGGCGGCTGGGTGTTGGGCGATGCGACGAACACGTTGGGATTGTTGCCGCAGACCGCATTCTGCCACGCCTGGCTGTTGTCGAACCCGCGGATCCGCCGCGACACATCGTCGAACGCGCCGCCGATCTTCAGGTTGAGCGCCTTGCCGCCCCAGGTCAGGTCGCCGCGTGCGCCCTTGCTCTTGTTGAGACGCCGCTCGTCCTGGATGCTGACCCGGCTGCCCGGGTTCCAGCCGAAATTCGCCGGATCGTTGAGGTCGAGGCCGCTCTGGATCGTCGGGATCCCGCCGGTGGTGCTGTAGGTGACCGTGTTGCCGACGCCGAGCGGGGTGGTGACACCCACCGTCGGGCTCTCGCGGTGGAAGGTCGACCGCGCATAATTGCCCTGCAGCGAGGCCTTGAGCGTCGGCGAAATCTCCCATTCGCCGCCCGGGTTGATGCTGACCAGCTTGGTCGTCTCGGTATAGGGGCGGAATTCGTTGAAGAACTGCGCGTTCGCAAACGTGCCGCCGGTCACCACGCACCCGATCGTGCAATCGGGATTGTCGAAGGTCAGGTTGGTCGGGATGATCGCGCCGTTGCGGACGATCCAGGCCATGTTTTCGCGGGTGAGCTCGTTCTTTTTGTAGCCGTACAGACCGTCGATGTAGAAATGCAGCGCATCGGTCGGCTGCCATTCGGTGCTGACGATCGCGTTGATCCGGTCGCGCGGGCCGCGGATGCTGGTCGTGCGACCGAGCCGCGGGAGCAGCGCATTGTCGATCTGCTGGATCGTCGCGCCGGGGTTGTTCGCAAGCAGGAACGCCCGGTCGATCGGCGTCCCCGCGACCAGCCCGGCGCCGGCGCCGGCGGGCACCACCGCCGGGATCGTCCAATTGCCGCCGCCGGTCGTGTTGCAGCCCGACGTGGCGCCGCACTGCGCCGCGGTGAGCGCCGGATTGGTATAGCCAATCGTCTCGAACCCGCGCGTATCGGTGAACAGCCTTTGTGCCGACACGCCGGCCAGGATCCCGAACGTGTCGGTCCGCCAACTGCCGATCAGCGCGCCGCGCGCGCCGATCCGGTCCTCGGGCGACTGGCGCGTGCCCTGGACGTTATAGTTCAGGAACCCGGTCGCGCGGTCGAGCGGACGTGCCGAGCGCAGATCGATATTGCCCGCCGCGCCGCCCTCGAGCAGGTCGGCGGTATAGCTCTTGTTGACGGTCAGCTTGGTGAACAATTCGGTCGGGAAGAAGCTCAGGTCGACCGAGCGGTCCGTACCCTGCGCGTCGGTCGCGCCCGACGACGCGACGGCGATCGTCGCGCCGTTGAGCGTCACGTTGGTGAAGTTCGATCCGAGCCCGCGGATCGCGACATTGGTCCCCTCACCCGTCACGTCGCGCGTGATCGTGATGCCGGGAATGCGGTTGAAGGATTCGGCGATGTTGGTGTCGGGAAACTTGCCGATATCCTCGGCAAAGATCGAATCGGTGAAGCCGGTCGACGCCCGCTTGGCATCGGTCGACTTGGCGAGACTGGACCGGTAGCCGGTGACGACGATGTCCTCGCTAGGCGTGCCCTGCGTGTCCTCGGTCTGCGGCGCGGGCGGCGTTGCCGGGGCGGGATCCTGACCATTGTCCGGCACCTGCTCCTGCGGCGGCGGCACCGTCTGCGCCAGCGCAATCGACGGCGCCAACACGGCCAGGGTGGTAGCGCACAACAAGGCTGCACGCGTCAGACGCGGCTGTCGAAATGGCTTCATGATCAGGGTCCTCTCTGTGGGGTCGTCGCCGTTCGTTGCGGCATACGAAGTCGGTACTGGGGCGCGGAAAGCGGGTCCCGGTTTGGCTAAAACATGGTGCTGTGTGCGTATTTCGATCAGCTGGTAGGCGCGCAGGGCTACCCGAACTGACTTAGGGGACGCACCGTAGCGGCACGCGTGCCTGGGGCATCCGCCGGCCGGTCTGGCGGCCGCGACATTGGCCGGACACTTTCATGTTCACTCATCCTATCCCTCATGAAACCGTCTGACGCAGTCTAATGTTACCGGTATCTCGCCATGATTGGTTAGCGAGTCAAGCCGGTTTTGGTTTGGCCAATCTCTTAGGCCCTTTCTACAGGCCGCGAGGACGTCCGATCGGGGCGGTCCGTGGCGCATTTTGGTCTCAAGGGTTGCCCGCTGCCGCCGGTAAGCGAATGCCCTTGGCGCGTTGCCGCTATTCCAGATTGACGCAGTGCAGCATAAAACCTACCAGCGCGCGCTCCCGAAATGCTAAGCCCGACCAGGCGCGGCCTTGCCCAGCGCCGGAGGCGCCGCTTTACCATGACCACGACCTTCGCCGACCTCGCTCTGGCTCCCTTCCTGCTCGAGGCGCTCGCCGAACAGGGCTATGCCCACCCGACGCCAATCCAGGCGCAGTCGATCCCGCAGCTGCTGCAGGGCCGCGACATGCTCGGCATGGCGCAGACCGGCACGGGCAAGACCGCCGCGTTCGCGCTCCCGCTGCTCCACCGGCTTGCCGCCGATCCCCGCCCTGCCCCCAAGGGCGGCGCGCGCATCCTCGTCCTCGCGCCGACGCGCGAACTCGTGTCGCAGATTGCCGCCGGGTTCGAGAGCTTCGGCCGCCATCTGAAGCCGAGCGTGATGACGATCTTCGGCGGCGTCAGCCAGTTTCACCAGGTCAAGGCGCTCGAGGCCGGCGTCGACATCATCGTCGCGGCACCGGGCCGTCTGCTCGATCTGGTCGAACAGGGGCTTTGCGACCTGTCGGCGCTCGAGGCGCTGGTGCTCGACGAGGCGGACCAGATGCTCGACATGGGCTTTGCCAAGCCGATCGAGCGGATCGTCGCGACCTTGCCCGCGGACCGGCACACTTTGCTGTTCTCGGCAACCATGCCCAAGTCGATCGCGACGCTGGCCGACAGCCTGTTGCGCGATCCGGCGAAGGTCGAGATCGCCCCGCCCTCGACCACGGTCGACCGGATCGAGCAATCGGTGATGTTCCTCGACGCCGCGAACAAGAAGGATGCGCTGCTCGCGCTGCTGCGCACGCCCGACATCGGTCAGGCGGTCGTGTTCACGCTGCAGAAGAACATCGCCAACGACGTTTGCGCGTTCATCGGCGAAGCGGGGATCACCGCCGAGGCGCTGCACGGCAACAAATCGCAGGGCCAGCGCGAGCGTGCGCTCGACGCGTTCCGTGCCGGCACCGTCCAGGTGCTCGTCGCGACCGACATTGCGGCGCGCGGGATCGACGTCGACACGGTGACCCACGTCTTCAACCACGACCTGCCGAGCCTGCCCGAAAGCTATGTCCACCGCATCGGCCGGACCGGACGTGCGGGCCGCAGCGGGTTCGCGGTCACGCTGTGCGACGCCGAGCAGCGCGCATGGCTCCACGACGTCGAGCGCGAGATCGGGCGCACGCTGACCGTGCACGACGATCACGAATGGCATTGCGAAGTCGCGCGCCACTCGACCAAGCGTGCGCCGGTGCTTGGCGGTGGCCCGGTCAAGCAGGTCAAGGCGCCCAAGCCGCCGCGCGAGCGCAAGGTGTGGACCGAGGAAGAGAAGCTCGCCGCGCGTATGGCCGCCCAGGCCGCCTGACCGCGGGGACCGTGTCGACCCCGTCGAGACGGCGGGGGCGACGCATGGTCATTCCCGGGTTTGCGGCTTAGGCTGCCGCGATGGCCATGATCCTTCGACACGCCCGCACGCCGGTGATCCTGTTGGCGATGCTGACGACGGCGCCCAGTGCCCCACCGACCGAGCGGGCACGGTGGGCGGCGCAGGCGGCACGCGTGACGATCACCCGCGACGACTGGGGGATCCCGCATATCCGCGGTCGGTCCGACGCGGACGCGGTGTTCGGGCTGATCTACGCACAGGCCGAGGACGACTTCGCGCGGATCGCGGCGAATTACCTGACCGCGCTCGGCCGGAGCGCGGAGGCGGACGGCGAGGACGCGGTCTGGGCCGATTTGCGGCAGCGGCTGTTCGTCGACCCAGCTGAACTCCAGCGCGACTATGCGGCAAGCCCCGGCTGGTTGCGGACGCTGATGCAGGCCTGGGCCAACGGGCTGAACTATTATCTGGCGACCCATCCGCAGGTGAAGCCAAAGGTCCTGACCCGGTTCGAGCCGTGGATGGCGCTGAGCTTTACCGAGGGCAGCATCGGCGGCGATATCGAGCGGATATCGCTGAGCGACCTCAAGACCTTTTACGGCACGCCGACGCCGCCCAGCCCCGAGGAGCTGGGCATGGTGCCGCGTGAACCGGCGGGCTCGAACGGGATCGCGATCGCACCGCGCCTGACCGCGAACGGCCATGCGCTGCTGCTGATCAACCCGCACACCAGCTTCTACTTCCGCTCCGAGGCGCAGATGACGAGCGACCAGGGGCTCAACGCTTACGGCGCGAGCACCTGGGGCCAGTTCTTCATCTATCAGGGCTTCAACCCGTCTGCGGGCTGGATGCACACCTCGTCGACGGTCGACAATGTCGATGACTTTGCCGAACGGGTCGTCCGCGGCGACGCGGGCTACCGCTATCGCTACGGCAAAGCGCTGCGGCCGGTCACCACGAGGGTCGTCACGCTGCGCGTCCGCAACGCCGACGGCACATCGGGCACGCGCCGCTTCACGACCTATCGCACGCATCACGGCCCGATCGTCGCGAGCAAGGCGGGACGCTGGATCGCGACCGCGCTGATGTGGAAGCCCGTGCCTGCGCTCGAGCAAAGCTATCTGCGGACCAAGGCGACCGACCTGGCAGGCTATATGGCGGTTGCACAGCGCAAGGCGAATTCGTCAAACCACACGCTGTTCGCCGACGCCAAGGGCGAGATCGCGTTCCTGATGCCGCAGTTCATGCCGATCAGAAGTGACCGGTTCGACTATACCCGGCCCGTCGACGGCAGTGACCCGGCGACCGACTGGCGCGGGCTGCACGGGCTCGCCACGCTGCCGAGCGTTGCGAACCCACGCACCGGCTGGGTGCACAACACCAATGACTGGCCCTGGAGCGCGGCCGGACCCGATAGTCCGCGGGCGGCGGACTATCCTCGCTACATGGATCAGGTCGGCGGCAATGCGCGCGGCGTCCATGCGGATCTGTTGCTGACCGGGAAACGCGGCTGGACCGCGGAGACGCTGCGTGCGGCGGCATACGATCCCTACCTCCCCGCCTTTGCGCGGCTTCTCCCCGGTCTGGTCGACGCCTGGCGGACGCTGCCTGCCAGCGATCCACGGCGGGCGAAACTCGCGGCGCCGATCGCGCTGCTCGATCGCTGGGATCACCGCTGGGGCTATGGCTCGGTGGCTACCAGCCTTGCGGTGTTCTGGGGCGATCAGCTGTGGCGCGAGGTCGGCGGGTTCGCACAGGCCGAGCGGATGAACGTGCCCGATTACATCGCAACGCGCGTCACGCCGGAGGCCAAGCTGGCCGCGTTGTCGGCCGCGGTCGACGGGCTGAGCCGCGACTTTGGCGACTGGCGGACGCCGTGGCAGGCGATCAACCGCTTCCAGCGGCTCGACGACGCAATCCAGCCGCATTTCGACGATGCGCGCGCGTCGACGCCCATGCCCTTCACGTCCGCGCAATGGGGCAGCCTCGCTTCGTTCGGCGCCAAGCGCTGGCCGGGGACGAAGCGCTATTACGGGACCAGCGGCAACAGCTTCGTCGCGGTCGTCGAATTCGGCCCGCGCGTGAAGGCGACGGCGGTCATGGTCGGCGGCCAGAGCGGCGATATCGCGTCTCCGCACTTCGCCGACCAGACCGCGCGCTACGCCGGCGGCACGCTGCGCCCGGTCTATTTCCATCCCGACGAGCTCAAGGGGCATGTCGCGCGGGAATACCGCCCCGGCGGCTAGGTCTTCCGAATGGCGACGGTGCGCGCCAGTTCGTCGCGCGCCAGCAGGACCTTGCGGCGCACGTCGATCGGCAGCGACCGCTGCTCGCCAAGAAAATCGTCGACGATCCGCAGCGCCTCCGGACTCACCTGCCCGCCGATGAACCCGTCGATCCATGCGGGCAGGAAGAAGATGCGGCGATTCTGCCGGATCCACAGCAGGCGATCGAGCGCCGGTCGCAGAAACCCGATCGTCAGCGCCGCCTGCCCGTCCGCATTGAACGCGCCGAGGCTTTCGCTCGCCCATGCCTCGTTGAGCGCAGCATCGTCGAAATAGCGCTTGAAATAGGTGGTCTTCACCGCGGCCCGCGGGGATGCCGCCTCTGCGACAAAGGCATCCTTGGCGGCTTCGGTCGAGGTGTCGCGCGCGCGCTCGGCGGCGAAGCGCGTGCCCGCGTCGGGCGCGTCGATCGTGATCAGCCGCCGGACGATCGCCCAGCGTGTCGGTTGGCGGATAAGCTCGCCGGCCAGTCGTGCGCGGCCGTCGAGCAGGGCGCGGAGGCGGTCGAGCGCGAGCGGCGTCCGTGCGGTCGCGATCAGACGGTCGAGCGCGTCCTTGCGCAGTCCATAGCCGATCGCCGCATCGTCGATCCGCGCGAGCAGCGCTGTCTCCCAGCCCGCCCGGAGACCCGCGCCGCGTGTCTCGGTGAGATAGACGTCGAGCGCCGCTGCGCCGCGCGACAGGATCGCGCGCGATATCTGTTCGTCGCGCTCGGCGGGAAGCTCGCGCAACAGCACCGCAAGATAGCGTTCGGGCGGCAGCCGGCGGTCGCGGACCACATCCCAGAGCGCGCTCCACAGCATCGCGCGCAAGAGGCTGTCCGTCACGCTGCCAACGTGTGCGGCGATCCACGCGACGGTCCGGTCGTCGGGCATGAACAGGCCGTAACCCTGGTCGTCGTCATTCGCCCAGACATAGTCGGGCGCGAGCAGTCCGGCGGCCTTGTCGACGGTCGCGACCGCCCCTTCGAAGCGTGCGTCGAGCACGACGTCGTCGCGGTCGTGATAGCCGAGGCGGACGCGCACCTTCATCGGCCAGGCGCCACCCGGATCACCCGGCAACCTGCTCTCCGGTCGCTGTTTCAGCACCAGCGCGCCGATCCGCCCCTGCGCGAGCGTCAGCGCGGTCTCGATCCGCGGCAGCCCCGCGCGCAGGACATAGTTGCGACCGAACGCGCCCAGATCGATACCCGACGCCTCACCCACCGCACCGAGCAGGTCCTGCCAGGTCGCATTGGCATAGCGATGCCGGGTAAGGAACAGGTTCAGGCCGTGCCGGAACCCGTCCTCGCCGACGAAGAACGCCAGCTGCTTGATGACCGCCGGCGCCTTGTTGTAGACGATCGGTCCGTAATTGCTCTTGGCGGCGTCGAGATTGTCGAGCGATTGCCAGAGCGGTGCCGTGCCACTGGTCGCGTCGGCGCGATAGGCGGGCGTCTTGATCGACAGCAGGAACGTCGTCCAGGCGTTGCTGTCCGGTTGCAGGTCCGCCTGGATCCGCGCGGCCATGAAAGTCGAGAACCCTTCCTTCAGCCACAGATCGTCGAACCAGCGCATCGTGACGAGATCGCCGAACCACTGGTGGCTGATCTCGTGATAGATGGTCTGATCGCGCGCCAGCTGCTGCGGCAGCGTCGGCGGCTCGCGGAAGACGAAGCGGTCCTCATTGTAGAAGACCGCGCCGACATGCTCCATGCCGCCGAAGGGGAAGGCCGGTGCGAGCACGAGATCGAGCTTGGCGAAGGGAAAGGCGATGCCGAACCAGTCGGCGAGCCAGCGCACCGCTGCGCGATTGGTCGCAAGCTGTACCTCAGCATCGACCTCGGCCGCGCGCGAATGGCGGGCGTAAAGCGTGATCGGCTGCTCCCCGGCGGGGGCCGATGTCGTGCCGACCCAGGGCCCGGCGGCAAAGGCGGCGAGATAGGTGGAAATCGGCGCGGTCTCCGCGAACCGCCAGCGGGTCGCGGCGCCTTGCGGGGTCTTCGCGGCGACCGGCCCGTTGGCGATCACCGTCCAGCCATCGGGCGCGACGACGTCCCAGCGGATGCGCGCCTTCAGGTCGGGCTGATCGAAGCACGGAAACAGCAGATTGGCGTCCGACGGCACCAGCAATGTGTAGAGATAGGTCCGCCCGTCGGCCGGGTCCTTGAAGCGGATGATCGCGGCGCCTGCGCTGGCGATCGGGGTCTCGAAGCGCGCCGACACGCTGTTGGCTCCGGTCTTCAGCACGCGCGCTGGCAGCACGAGATGGCCATCGCGTCGCGCAGTGGCCGGGACCGCCACGCCGTTCGCCTCCAGCCCGGTGAGCATCGTTCCGCGGAAATCGAGGACGAGGTCGCCGCTGTCCCTGACCCGGTCGAACCGGATTACGACCGACCCGACCGCACGGTCGGCGGCCGTGACGTCGAGCGAGATGGCGTAGCGGACCCGCGCGATCTGTGCCGCCCGCCGTTGCGCCAGTGCGAGCGATATGCCCGGCCCGGTCAGCGGATCGGCAGCGACGGCCGCCTGCGCCATGCCCGGCCAGCCGATCGCCGGGAGTGCGAGCGCGCTCTTCAACAGGGCGCGGCGATCCGCTTCGCGCGGCGTGTCCGGATCCATCGTCACGCCCCTTATTGCCGGTGCGCGGCGATGTAGCGACCGACCTGTTCGTCGAGCACGTCGAGCGGCAGCGCGCCCTGGTCGAGCACGGCTTCGTGGAAATCGCGAATGTCGAACCGCGACCCCAGTTCGCGTTCGGCGCGCGCGCGCAGTTCGGCGATCTTGAGCTGACCGACCATGTAGCTGGTCGCCTGCCCCGGCCAGTTGAAATACCGGTCCACCTCGCGCGCGATATCCTTGTCGGAAACCGAGCTGTTCGCCTTGAAATAGGCGATCGCCTGGTCGCGGTTCCAGCGCTTGGCATGGATCCCCGTGTCGAGCACCAGCCGGATCGCGCGCCACACCTGGAGCGACAGCATGCCGAACCGCGCATAGGGATCCTTATAGACCCCCATCTCGTTCGCGAGCCGCTCCGAATACAGCCCCCAGCCCTCGATATAGGCGCCATAGCCGCCGAACTTGCGGAATTTCGGGATGCCGGTCAGCTCCTGCTGGCGCGCGATCTGGAAATGATGGCCCGGCGCGCCCTCGTGCGCGGCGATGCCGGCGACCTGGACCTTCTGCGTCTGGTTCATGTCGACCAGGTTGACGTAATAGATGCCGGGCCGCGATCCGTCCGCCGACGGCGGGTTGTAGAAGGCGGTGGACGCGGTGCCCTCACGCCATTTCTCGACCGCGCGCACCTCGAGCGGCGCCTTGGGCAGGGTCCGGAAATAGCGGGGGGCCGCCGCCATCACCGACGCGATCACGGCGCGCGCGTCGCCGAGATACTGTTCGCGCCCCGCACTGGTGTTGGGATATTTGAACTGGGGATCGGTGCGGATCTTGTCGAAGAACTGTTCGAGCGTGCCGGTGAACCCGACCTCGCGCTTGATCGCCTCCATCTCCTGCCGGATCGCGGCGACCTGTTTCAGGCCCAGATCGTGGATCTGGTCGGCGGTCAGCGCGGTCGTGGTCGAGGTCTTCAGCCGGTCGGCATAATAGGCCGCGCCATCGGGCAGATTCCAGGCGCCGAAATTGCCCTTCGATTGCGGCTCGATGGCGTCCAGCGTCGCGAACAGCTGGTCATAGCCCGCACGGAACGGCCCCGTGAGCGCCGCGCGCGCCTCCTCCAGCAACGCCGTCTTGGTCGCCACGGGCACTGCCAGCGCGGTCACCTTCTTGCGGAAATCGGCCATGACCGTCGAATCCGCGCCCGCGTCGAACGGGGCACCGACCAGCACAGCGCGTGCATCGGCACGGGCGGGCGCGAAATTGACCTTGTTGGGGATGATCCCGGCCGCCGCCTGCTCGCGCATCGTCGTGCTGACCTCGCGCATGACGCGCTCGGTATCGCGCAACCGTGCGATATAGGCCTGCGCGTCGGCGAGCGTATCGACCTTGTGGTTGTTGATCAGCAACACCGGGATGTCGCCCGCGGGACTGCCGTTGGTCGTGACGGGGAAGCGCAGCTTGCGGAAGCGCAGCGATTGCCGCCCGCGGTCGACCTCATATTCGAACAGCCGGTAGCTCACCCGCGCGCTTTCGCCCAGATCGTCGGGACGGAACCGCGACCGCATGGCCTTCAGCTGCCGCTCCGACAGGGCCTGCGCGCGGACCGCGGCGTCGGCGGTATAGTCGTCGAGCCGGTCATAATGCGTCTTCATGCCGAGCTGGGTCAGCGATTCCGGGCTGAGATCAAGCTGTTCGTCATAGGCCTTGTCGAGGAATGCGAGCAGTGCCGCATCCTGCGCCGCGACGCGCTGGGTCTCCACCGGCGCCGGGGCGGCGGCGAGGACGATCGGCACGGTGGGCAGCAGCAATAGGGCAAAGGCAAGACGCATTACATTCTCCTGTCGAATGCGTGCTTGTCGCGCGCGGATCCCGTCAGCGCAATCACGGACCGCCAATTGCATGGCCGCTCCAGCGTCAGGTGCGAAATTGGCGATCGCGCGTTCATGCCATGATGAAAGACCTTCCTACTCTGCTGCGTGACCGGGCCAGGTCCGGCGCCAAGGCCCGGATCGTCGGGCAGGTGCGTGCGCTGTTCAACGACCAGGCGCGCGGCGAGGCGCCGGTCCAGCGCAGCGCTGCGGCGATGTTCGCGCCCGATGCGGTGATCGGCACAGTGCATGGCGACGTGGTCAGCATGATGGTCGGCGGCGTCGCGGCACTACTGCTGCAGATGCTGCACCCGGCAGTTCTGGCGGGCGTCTGGGATCATTCGAACTTCCGCACAGACATGCTCGGCAGGCTCCGGCGCACCGCGCGGTTCATCGCGGTCACGACCTATGGCGAGCGCCCCGATGCGGAGGCGGTGATCGCGCGTGTCCGCGCGGTGCACGCGCACATCGCCGGGACGCTCCCTAACGGCACGCCCTACCGCGCGGACGATCCCGCGCTGCTCGCCTGGGTCCATGTCTCGGAGGCCTGGTGCTTCCTCGCCGCGTGGCAGCGTTTCGGCGACCGCCGGCTCGGCATGGCCGAGCAGGACGCCTATTATGCAGCGTTCGCCGAGGTCGGCGAACTGCTCGGCGCCGCATCGCTGCCGCGGGATCGGGCGGGAACGGACCGTTATCTGCAGACCATGCGCCCGCAGCTTGTCGCGGATGCCCGGACGCGCGAGGTTGCCCGGTTCGTGCTCGAGCAGACACCTGCGAACCCGCTCGCCCTGCCCGTCCAGCGTATCGTGATGCAGGCCGCGGTCGATCTGCTGCCCGCATGGGCGCGGCGAATGCATGGGCTGGCGGGGTCGCCGGCGTTGATGCGGCCCGTCGTCACGTCGGGCACACGCAATCTGGCGAGAACATTGCGCTGGGCGTTTGTCGAGCAATAGCCGATCCCCGGCCGTCGCGATTAAACTACCAGCCGGTATGTTAATCTGGTTGACAGGTTTCCGCGCCGCTTTATATACCAGCCGGTAGACAAACAGTCCCGGCCGATGGTCGGTCAAATTGTCGTCCGTCAATCGTCTTCCGGCCACCGAAGTGGCCGACACTGTCCTAGTCGAACGCCAAGAATTCCGCAGTTTTCAGACCGGTTACGGCATAATGCCGGCGACCGGATATCGTCCACGCTTGTCATCTGGACTGTCGATGCCGCGAGCACCGACGATCGGTGACGCATGTCCATTACAACGGGGGGCAATCCCATGGCATATCCCAGATTCACGTGCACGTCAGCCGATCGATCACGGAGCGATGCGGCATGACCGTGTTCACCCCGATCAAGGCGGCCGACGCCACGCCGGTGGCGGCCCCTGCCCCCCGACGCAGACCCGTTTGGCAGCGCGGCGCGATGCTGCTCGTGCCGGTCGCGCTGGTAGGTGCGATCGGCGTCCGGCTGCTCGATCAGCCCGATGCGGCGATGGCGGCGCCCCCGCCCGCCTCGGTCACGGTCGCATCCCCGCTGGTACGGCAGGTGAGCGAATGGGACGATTATGTCGGCCGGTTCGCGCCGAGCCGCAGCGTCGAGATCCGGCCGCGTGTCGCGGGCGAAGTCACCGGCGTCCACTTCCATGACGGCGATATCGTCCGCAAGGGACAGCTGCTCTTCACGATCGACTCGCGCCCGTTCGCCGCCGCGCTGGCCGAGGCGCACGCCAACGTCGCAAGCGCCAAGAGCGCCTTGTCGCTTGCGCGGACCGACCTCGGCCGTGCGCAGCGGCTGGTCGCGGACGAAGCCGTCTCGGCGGGTGAGGTCGACGCGCTGCGTGGCAAGCTCGAAGCCGCCAGCGCCGCACTCGCCGCCGCGCAGGCGCGCGAACGTGCCCGCGCACTCGACGTCGGCTTCACGCAGGTTCGCGCGCCGATCGGCGGGCGCATTTCCGATCGCCGCGTCGATGCGGGCAACCAGGTCGCGGGCGGCGAAGGCACCGGTGGCACCGTGCTAACGACGATCAACGCGCTCGACCCGATCTACTTCACCTTCGACGGGTCGGAGGCGCTCTACCTCAAGACGCAGCGCGCGCGTCAGCCCGGTGCGGCGCCAGCGGCGGTCGAGATCCAGCTGCAGGACGAGACCGAGCATCGCTGGAAGGGCAAGCTCGACTTCACCGACAACGGTCTCGACCAGCGTTCGGGCACGATCCGCGGCCGCGCGGTGCTCGCCAACCCCGGCTATTTCCTGACGCCGGGGATGTTCGGCAACATGCGCCTTGCGAGCGCGGGGACGCGGCAGGCGTTGCTGGTGCCGGACGACGCGGTGCAGACCGATCAGGCGCGGAAAGTGCTGCTGACGATCGATGCGAAGAACGTCGTGAGCCAGAAACCGGTCGAACTCGGGCCGGTAGTCGATGGCCTTCGGATCGTCCGCTCGGGGATCGGGCCGAACGACCGGGTCATCATCCAGGGCACGCAGATGGCGATGCCGGGTGCCACGGTTGCGCCGAAGGCGGGACGGATCGCGGTCGCGACCGGGGCCGCTGCGCCGGCGTCGGTTCAACCGATCTCGGGTGAGGCCACGCTCGCCAGATAACCACCGTTCCCCGGCGAAGGCCGGGGCCCAGGTGGCATAGCTTTTCGATGTAATCACTGCGGTTCGCCCAACTGGGCCCCGGCCTCCGCCGGGGAACGGAAAAGCGCGCGCGCCCTCTATCGAGGACACAAACCATGCGCTTCTCGCGCTTCTTCATCACCCGGCCGATCTTTGCTGGCGTGATCGCGGTGATCATCACGATCGTCGGTGCGATCGCCTATATGTCGCTGCCGGTGTCGCAATATCCCGACATCGTCCCCCCCACCGTCACCGTCAGCGCGACCTATCCGGGCGCGTCGGCCGAGACGGTCGCCGAAACCGTCGCCGCGCCGATCGAGCAGGAGATCAACGGCGTCGACAACATGCTCTACCAGTCGTCGCAATCGACCGGCGACGGCAAGGTGACGATCACCGTCACCTTCAAGATCGGCACCGACCTCGATGCCGCGCAGGTGCTCGTCCAGAACCGCGTCGCGGTCGCGGTCCCGCGCCTGCCCGAGGACGTCCAGCGATTGGGCGTCGTCACGCGCAAGACGTCGCCCGACTTCCTGATGGTCGTGAACCTCGTCTCGCCCGACAACTCGCTCGATCGCGGCTACATCTCCAACTATGCGCTGACGCAGGTCCGCGATCGCCTCAGCCGCATCGACGGCGTGGGCGACGTGCAGCTGTTCGGCGCGCGCGATTATTCGATGCGCGTCTGGATCGACCCAGGTCGCGCCGCCGCGCTGGACCTCACCGCGGGCGAGATCGTCGCAGCGCTCCGCGCACAGAACGTCCAGGTCGCCGCCGGCACGCTCGGCCAACCGCCTTATGACAAGGGCAACAGCGCGTTTCAGCTCAACGTCGAGACGCAAGGGCGCCTGACCGATCCCAAGCAGTTCGCGGACGTCGTCATCCGCACCGACGCGCAAGGGCGCCAGGTCCGCGTCTCGGACGTCGCGCGCGTCGAGCTCGGCGCGCAGGATTACGGCGCCAACACCTATCTCAGCGGCAAGCCCACCGTCATCGCCGCGGTCTTCCAGCGTCCCGGCTCGAACGCGCTCGGCGCCGCGCAGGCCGTCACCGCCGAGATGGAGAGCATGTCGAAGCGCTTTCCCAAGGGCCTGGAATACGAGGTCATCTACAACCCGACCGAATTCATCGCGCAGTCGATCGACGCGGTGAAGCATACGCTGTTCGAGGCGATGATCCTCGTGGTACTGGTCATCCTCGTCTTCCTGCAGAAATGGCGTGCGGCGATCATCCCGATCGTGGCGATCCCGGTCTCGCTGATCGGCACGTTCGCGGTGCTTGCCGCATTCGGCTACAGCCTCAACAACCTGTCGCTGTTCGGCCTCGTCCTCGCGATCGGGATCGTCGTCGACGACGCGATCGTCGTGGTCGAGAATGTCGAGCGCAACCTCGAACACGGGCTCTCGCCGCTGGAGGCCGCGCGCACGTCGATGGACGAGGTGTCGGGTGCGCTCGTCGCGATCGTGCTCGTGCTGTGCGCGGTGTTCATCCCGACGGTGTTCCTGACCGGGCTGTCGGGCGCGTTCTACCGCCAGTTCGCGGTGACGATCTCGACCGCGACGATCATCTCGCTGCTCATCTCGCTGACGCTGTCGCCAGCGCTCGCCGCGATGCTGCTCAAGCCCAACGCCCCTACAGGATCGGGCAACCGCCTGACCCGCACGGTGCGCCGCGCGGGCGACGCGTTCAACCGCGGGTTCGAACGGATGAGCGAAAGCTATGCCCGCCTCACCGCGCGCCTCGTCGCCGCGCCGAAGCGGATGATGGTCGCCTATGCCGCGCTGATCGCGGTCACGGTCGGCGTCTTCATGGTCACCCCGTCGGGCTTCGTCCCTGCGCAGGACCAGGGCTATTTCCTGACCGTCATCCAGCTTCCGCCCGGCTCGTCGGTCGAGCGTACCGATGCGGTGATGCAGAAGGTCGCGAAACGCATCCTGCCGCTCGCCGGCGTCAAGGGCGCGGTCATGCTCGCGGGCTTTGACGGCCCATCGCAGACCCTCGCCCCCAACTCTGCCGCCGCCTATATCCCGCTCAAGAGCTTTGCCGAGCGCAAGAAGCTCGGCGTCACGCTCGCCAGCATCATGGCGGAATCGCAGAAGGCGACCGGCGACATCACCGAAGCGCGGCTACTGATCGTCCCGCCGCCGCTGATCCAGGGCATCGGCTCGGCCGGCGGCTATCGCCTGATGGTCCAGGACCAGGGCGGCCACGGCTATGGCGACCTCGGCAAGACGAGCTACGACCTGATCGGCAAGGCGAACCAGACCAAGGGCCTGGCGCAGGTCTACACCTTCTTCGATACCGCCACGCCGCGCATCTTCGCCGATGTCGACCGCGCCAAGGCCAACCTCTTGGGCGTCCCCCCGGAGCGTGTGTTCGAGGCGTTGCAGGTCTATCTCGGCTCGGCGTTCGTCAACGACTTTAACCTGCTGGGGCGCACCTACCGCGTCACAGCCCAGGCCGATGCGCCGTTCCGCAACACCACCGCGGACATCGCCAACCTCAAGACGCGCTCCAATTCGGGCCAGATGGTCCCGGTCGGCTCGGTCTCGACGTTCCGCGACAAGACCGGCCCGTACCGCGTGGTGCGCTACAACCTGTTCCCGGCGGTCGAGGTCGATGGCGACACCGCCAAGGGCTATTCCTCGGGCCAGTCGCTGGTGGCGATGGAGAAGCTCGCCGATGCGTCGCTGCCCGCGGGCTATGCGCATGAATGGACCGGCATCGCCTACCAGCAAAAGGCGGCCGGCAGCACCGCTGCCCTCGTCTTCGGAATGGCCGTGCTGTTCGTCTTCCTTGTCCTCGCCGCGCAATATGAGAGCCTGACGCTACCGCTCGCGATCATCCTGATCGTGCCGATGTGTTTGCTCGCCGCGATGACCGGGGTGAATTTGCGGGGGATGGACAACAACGTCCTCACGCAGATCGGGCTGGTCGTGCTCATCGCCTTGGCCGCGAAAAACGCGATCCTCGTGGTCGAGTTCGCCAAGCAGGCCGAGGAGCAGGACGGGCTGTCGCCGGTCGAAGCGGCGGTGCGCGCGGCGAAGGACCGGTTGCGGCCGATCCTGATGACGAGCTTCGCGTTCATCCTCGGCGCGGTGCCGCTGGTGATCGCCGACGGGGCCGGCGCCGAACTGCGCCAGGCGCTCGGCACCGCGGTGTTCTTCGGGATGATCGGCGTGACCGGCTTCGGGCTGCTCTTCACCCCTACCTTCTATGTCGTCGCACGGGCGCTGGCGATGCGGTTCGAACGCCGCAAGCCAGCCGCTGCCCAGCCGACGCTTCAGCCAGCCGAATAGGACCAGCCTCATGAAGTCCCTGCTTCTCGCGAGCCTCTCGGGGCTGACGCTCGCCGCGTGCGCCGCCGGCCCCGATTACGTCGCGCCGATCACCCCGCCCAAGGCGACCGCGTCGTTCGTCACCGTCAGCACGGCGACCGTCGCGACGGCGCCCGATAACGACTGGTGGCGGATGTACCGCGACCCGGTCCTCGACGGCCTCGTCGCCGATGCGCTCGCGGCGAACACCGACCTGCGCGTCGCCGTCGCCCGGCTCGACAGCGCCCGCGCGTCGCTGCGCGGCGCCAAGACCGATCGCGAGCCGCAGGTGAACGCCAGCGGCAGCGGCAATTACGCGCGAACCTCGCAGCTCCAGAACCTGCCCGGCTTCGACCGCGAGCGCGCCACCTACGATGTTGGGCTCGACGTCAGCTACGAGGTCGATCTGGCCGGCCGGGTCCGGCGCAACGTCGAGGCCGCGCGCGGCGACGTGGGCGCGGCGCAGGCCGACGCGGATGCGGTGCGGGTCTCGATCGTCGCCGCGACCACGCGCGCCTATGTCGACGCCGCCTCGTCCGCCGAACGCCTCGCGGTCGCCCGGCGGATCGTCGACCTGCTCGAGAAATCGAACACGCTGACGGGCAAGCGGGTCGACGCGGGTCGCGCCGCGCGCCTCGATCAGGTCCGGATCGCCGCGCTGCGCGATCAGCGCGCCGCGAACATCCCGCAGATCGAGGCCGAGCGCCAGGCCGCGCTCTTCCGGCTCGCCACGCTCACCGGCCGCACGCCGCAGGAGCTGCCCGCCAGCGCCGGCGCGCGCACGACCACGCCGCGTCTCGACCGGCCGATCCCGATCGGTGACGGCGCGAGCCTGCTCGCACGGCGACCCGACGTCCACGCCGCCGAACGCCGCCTCGCCGCCGCCACCGCGCGGATCGGGGTGCAGACGTCGCAGCTCTATCCGCAGATTGCGCTCGGCGGCTCGATCGGTTCGACCGCGCTCAGCGTCGGCGACGTCTTCACCGGCGGGCCTATCCGCTGGTTGCTCGGTCCGTTGCTCAACTGGTCGGTCAATCAATCGGCGGCGCGCGCGCGCATCGCCGGCGCCGAAGCCGACACGCGCGGTGCGCTCGCCAGTTTCGACGGCAGCGTGCTGACCGCGCTGGAGGAAACCGAGACCGCGCTGTCCAATTATGCGCGCGAACTCGATCGCCGCACGCAGCTGCAGTCCGCGCACGACAACGCCGCCACCGCCGCGCGCATCACCCGCGCGCGCCAGCGGGAAGGCCAGATCGACTTCCTCGACGTCCTAGACGCCGAGCGGACGCTGGCGGATACCGATACCGAGCTTGCCGCGGCGGACGCCCGCATCGCGGGGGCGCAGGTCGACCTGTTCCGTGCGCTCGGCGGGGGGTGGCAGGCGCCGGGCCGCCCTGCGGGCTGACACCGGCGCGGCATCGTCGCGTGTCACTGATCCGTCGCCGGCACGTCATCAAACTGTACCGGCGGGCGCATACCGCCTGGGCCGATGGGGACGTCCGAGCTCAGCGTGGTCGATACCGGGGCGGGTCGCCTCTGGGCGGGCTGGTCACGTCTACGCGCGCAGGTCGAGCGGCTGACGCGGCGGGCGGATGGCGAGGATCTGCTCCACGACGCCTATGTCAACATGGCGACCCTGCCCGCAGCGCCGCGCAACGACGAGGCCTTCCTTGTTCATGCGGCGGTCAACCGCGGCCGCGATGCGTTCCGGCGCGAGGCGGTTCGCGGGGCCAGCGAAGACGCGGGAGCGATCGAATGGCTGCGCGACTGTTCGCCGATCCAGGACGAGGTGCTGATCGCGAAGGCGCGGCTCGACCGGGTGCGCGAGGGGCTCGATCGTCTCAGCCCGCGGACCCGCGAGATCTTCCTGATGCAGCGGCTCGACGGGTATAAATATCGCGAGATTGCTGCGCGTCTGGGAATCAGCCAGAGTGCGGTCGAAAAGCACATGGCCAAGGCGATGACCTTCCTGGTCGATTGGACGGAGGATTGGTGAGCACGCAATGCATGGCCGCAAATCCCTAGACCGGATGTTTTCGGACAAGGCGGCGCCCGAACGCACCGCGGCGCAGTGGATCGCGCGGCTCAACGCGGACGACGTCAGCGCGCAGGACGCGATCGTCTTTCGGGAGTGGCTGACCGCGAACCCCGAACATACCGAACGGTTCGAGCGCGCGACCGACCTGTGGGACATGGTCCCGGGAACCGCACCGTCGCGCGCGCCGGTGGTGACGCGCCGCCGCGCGCTGGGCGGGGTCGCGGCACTCGCGGTCACCGCGGTCGCCGGGACCGGCGTGTTCCAGGCAGCCTATGCCGCGACGCCGTATCGGACGGGAATCGGCGAGCAGCGACGGATCGTGCTGCCCGACGGCTCGGCCCTGCTGCTCGACGCGGTCACCCGGCTGCACGTGGTCGCGACCGAGCGGCGGCGGCGGCTCTGGCTGACGCAAGGCCGCATCGACCTGACGGTGGCGCCATTCGCGACCCCGTTCACGATCACCGCGGCCGACCGGGCGATGACCGCCGGCGCGGGCCGCTTCGACCTGCGATGCGACGCGCGCGACGGGGCGGCCTTTACCGCGATCGAAGGGCGGGCGACGATCGCCGCGACGACGTCAACTGGCGCTGCGCACCTCCTGACCAACGGGTCGCGGCTGCGGAACGATGTGATCGATCGTCCCGACCTTGCGGCGACACGGGCCTGGACCAGCGGTCGTGCCGCGTTCCACGACGATACGCTCGCGACGGTTGCCGAGGAGGCGAACCGGTACAGCACGACGCGGCTGGTGATCGCCGACCCGGCGGTCGCTGGGCTGCAGGTCAGCGGCATGTACCGGATGGGCGACAATGTCGCGCTGGGGCGTGCGCTCGCGACGCTGCTCGGTTTGCGGTTGCGAACGATGGACGGTGCCGTCCTGCTCGGCGGATAAAAATTCGCGTCAGCGGGGTGGGGTAGATCGCGGCTCGCCCGTCGAGGAGGAGCGGCAGTATCGCCGCCTTCCTTGGGGGGATGAACACCGTGACGACCAATCGCCGGCGCCTGCGCCGTTCGTTCGTGATGGGCGCAGCCTGCGCCGCGCTGTCGACCGCCTTTGCACCCGCCGCGGCGATCGCGCAGGCCAAAATGGTACGCGTGCATCTGGGTGCCCAGTCGCTCGGCCGATCGCTCGAAGCGCTCGCCCGCCAGAGCGGCATCGACATCCTGTTCACGCCCGCTGCGGTTGCCGGTCGGACCGCACCCGCGATCGACGGCACGATGGCACCGCACGCCGCGGTCGAGCGGCTGATCGCCGGCACCGGGCTGATGGTCCGTCAGCAGCCCGATGGCGCGCTGATCGTCGCCGCGACGGTCGAGACCGCAGCGCCGCAGACTGCCGCGACCGCGCCGGCCGACGAGACCCGCGAGATCGTCGTGACGGGCTATGCGAGCAGCCTGACCGGTGCGCTGGCGCAGAAGCGCAAGGCGACCAACGTCATCGACGTCGTCAAGGCAGAGGATATCGGCAAGTTTCCCGCGCAGAACATCGCCGAGGCGCTCCAGCGCGTGCCCGGCGTGTCGATCGTCCGCGACCGTGGCGAGGGCGTGTTCGTCCGCATCCGCGGGCTTGGCGCCAATTTCCAGGTGGTGACGCTCAACGATCGCTCGGTCGCGGTGAACGAGAATGTTCGCGACAGCGGCCAGAGCGGCCGCCAGTTCCGGTTCGACACGCTGCCGTCCGAGTTGATGTCCGCGGTCGAGGTGATCAAGAGCCCGCGCGCGAGCCTCGACGAAGGCGGCATCGGCGGCACGATCAACCTGCGCACCTTCCGGCCGCTCGACCTGAAGAAGCCGGTGCTCTCGCTATCTGCGACGGCAAGCTCGCCGCGCCTGGCGGATGCGGTCGATCCGCGACTGTCGGGCATGGCGAGCTGGGCGAGCCCGGACGGCAAGTTCGGCGCGCTGATCGCGGGCGTCTATGACGAGCGCACCACGCGGCAGGACCGGATCACCGGCGTTGGCTGGGCGGACGGCAAGATCGACACCGACGGCAACGGCTCGCTCGACAGCGACACGATCCTGATCCCGACCGCGATCCGCCCGACGCTCGAGCGCGAGAACCGCGACCGGATCGGCATCAACGGCGCGGTGCAGTGGAAGCCCGACGACCGGTTCGAGCTGAACGTCGACGGGCTGTGGAGCCGGCTGAACGTCGCCTATGACGAGCTGACCTATTCGGCGGCGGATGGCTCCAACCTGCCGCGCGGGATCGTGCCGGGCAGCGCGGTGATCGAGAACGGCGTGCTGACCGGTGCGACGACGACCGCCTCGACCACGCAGATCGGCCGCGAGACGTCGGTGCTCCAGTACAAGAATTGGCTGGTCGGCACCAATGCGCGCTGGCAGGCGGGCGGCTGGACGATCGCCGCGGACGGCAGCATCGGCCAGGCCTATTCGAACACGCCCGAGCCGATCTATCGCACCCGTTTGCTCGGCACGGTGGGCGCGACGACGTTCGATTTCGGCAAGGCGGGCGACCGGCTGCCCAACGTCACGCTGCTGAGCGCCGACCTGTCGAACCCGGCGCTGCTGCCCGGACGGCGGATTGAATATCGCGTCAACGACTCGAAGGACCGCGAACGCGCCGCGAAGCTCGACGTCACGCGCGACCTGACCGGCGTGGTCAGTGCGCTGCGTGCGGGGGTGAAATACCAGAAAAGAACGCGCGCCTATGATCGTCGCGACATCAACTTCACCAGCGGCATCGCCGGCAAATATTTCGACGCGAGCTATTTCGTCCCGTTTCCGGTCGATGATTTTCTGAAGGGCGCGAACGGCACCCTGCCGACGAGCTGGGCGATGCCCGATCCGGCCAAGTTCCTCGCCGCCGCCACCGGCAAGGAGGCTCTGCTCGCCGCGCCGCTCGCACGCGGCGATCTGCGCAACAGCTATGCGATCGGCGAGGAGATCGTCGCGGGCTACGCGATGGCCGATTTTGCGTTCCCGCTCGGCGGCATCGCGGTGCGCGGCGATGTCGGCGTGCGCTATGCACGGACGCGGCAGACCTCGTCGGGCTATGCCGATGACGGCAAGGTCGCGCTGCCCGTCAGCTACGACAAGACCTATGACAACATCCTGCCCTCGTTCAATCTGGTCGCCGAGGTCTCGCCCGATCTGCAGATGCGGTTCGCCGCGTCGAAGGTCATCACCCGGCCATCGCTCGCCGATCTGGCGCCGCGGCTGACGATCAATTCGAGCCCGACCGTCCTCACCGCGGTCGGCGGCAATCCCGAACTGAAACCCTTCGAGGCGTGGCAATATGACGGCACGGTCGAATGGTATTTCGCGCCGGGCAGCGCGCTGGTCGGCGGCGTGTTCTACAAGGACATCACGACCTTCGTGTTCCAGCAGACGCGCGACTTCGTCCTCGACGGCCAGACCTATCGCCTGACCGCGCCCAAGAATGGCGGCGACGCCTATGTCGCCGGCGTCGAAATCGCGTATCAGCAGCTGTTCAAGATGCTCCCCGCGCCGTTCGACGGCCTCGGCGCGCAGGCCAATTACACGCACACCAAGACAGGCGGCACCTATGCGCTGGCGACCGGCGGCATTTTCCGCGATGCGCTGGTCGACGTCGCCAAGGACAGTTTCAACCTGACCGCCTTCTACGAGAAGGAGCGCGTCGGCGCGCGGGTGAGCTATAGCTGGCGCGGCAACGTGCTGCGCGACGTCGGCGGCGCAGGGCTCGCCGCCAACAACGACAGCGCGTTCGGCAGCCTCGATTTCGACATGTCGTACAAGGTGACGCCGAACGTGACCTTCGTCGTGCAGGGCATCAACGTCGCCGGCGGCGTCCAGTGGCAATATGTCCGCGACAACCAGTTTGCGGGCTATACCGATTACGGGCGGACGTTCATGGCCGGCGTCAGGGCGAAGTTCTGATGCGGATAGCCTCGCTGGCGGCCGGCCTCGCGCTGGTCGCCTCGTCCCTCGCGCCGGCACAAACGTCGCCGCCGCGAGAGGACAAACTCGAACGCGTCGTCATCGTCATGCGCCACGGCGTCCGCAGCGCGATGTCGAGCCCGGAAGAGCTCGGCCGCTACAGCCGCCGCGCCTGGCCGCGCTTCAAGGTGCCGGCGGGGCACCTGACTGCGAATGGCGCGACGCTCGTGACGATGCTCGGCGGCTGGTACGCGGCGCAGTACCGGCAGCTGGGGCTGCTCGGCGCGAGCGACTGCGCAGTCTATTACTGGGCGAACCACACGCAGCGCACCGAGGCGACCGCGACCGCGCTCGCCGCCGGCCTGACGCCGGGGTGCGCTGCGCCGATCCACCAGTCGGCGGCGGCCCCCGATCCGCTGTTCGAGGCGCCGCAGACCCCGCTCGCGCCGCTCGATGCCCCGCGGATGCTCGCGGCGATCTCCGCGCGGGTCGGCGGCGATCTGGCGGCGTGGGACGCGCGTCAGACCCCCGGCCGCGATCGGTTCGAGGCGCTGATGCTGCAATGCCGCCGTATCCCGTGCTCCACGACCGAGCGCACCCGGGTCCAGCGCCGGCTGGGCGATACGCCGATCACGATGCGGATCGACGCGACGGGCAAGCCCGACCTCACCTCGCCCAGCCTGCAGGTCGCCGGGATCGCCGAGAGCCTCGTCATGGCCTATGCGGACGGGCTCGCCTTCCCCGGCTGGAGCGGGATCGACGCGGCGACGATCGGCAAGGCGCTCACCGTCCATGGCGCCGGCATCGACCTGCGCACGCGCACCCCGGAAGTCGGCCGCCAGACCAGCAGCTATCTCGCGATGCGGCTGCTCGCGACGCTCCAGCGCGGCGCCGGCGCGACCGCGCTGGCCGACCCGATCGGCAACGCGGAGAAGATCGTCGTCGTCAGCGGCCATGACGGCACGGTGACGATGCTCGCCGGGCTGCTCGGTCTCGACTGGACGCTGCGCGATTACGGCGCCGGCGAAGCCGCCCCCGGCGGCGGACTGGTGTTCGAGCTGTGGCGTCGTGGCGCGACCGGCAAGAGCGTCGTGCGGGTTCGCTATGTCGCGCAGGGGCTCGACCAGATGCGCTACCGCATCCCGCTATCGGCGCAGACTCCGCCGGAGACCGTTGCAATTCCGGTCCCCGGCTGCGGCGACCCCTGCCCGCTCCCCCGCTTCACGCGCTATGTCCTCGATCAGGTGTCGCCCCCACCGCAGGGCTAGCGCGGAGGCGCGCTTAATTGCCCTCGGCGTCGACGACGAACACGACGGGCTTGCCGCGCGACATCGGCTCCCAGCCTGCGCCCAACGCCGCCCGGATACCGCGCGAGATGGTCGGATCGTCGATCTGAAGCCGCCCGCGCGGCAACCCCTTCAGCAGGCGCTTGGGGGCGGGAAATTCGAGCATCGCCTCGCGCTGGCAGTCCTTCTCGAGCAGCGAAAGGACCATCCCCTTCCACCCGTCGTCGTCCGACCATTGCGGCTCGCTCTCGAGGCGCCAGTCATAGGTGGTGCCATCGACGTCGATGGTACCGGAAGTGCTGAGATTTTTCGACATGCCGCCGCCTTAGCAGGTCTGTCACGGCATGCCATGCGTCTGATCGCACGCCATAGCGGGGCCTGAATTACCAGCCTGCGACGGAGCCGCTATGTTCTTGGCGTGGGTGATCGTAGAAGCCGCCAAAAGCGTACCGGGGGAGCCATGACGACGAAATCGCGCTATCAGGCGCCCGCGCTCAAAAAGGGGCTCGAGATCCTCGAGCTGCTGGCCGCCGCCACCGCGCCCCTCAACATGTCGGATATCTCGACCGCGCTCGGCCGGTCGGTCAGCGAGATCTTCCGCATGCTGCAGGTGCTCGAGGAACACCGCTATATCGCGCGGGGCGATGACGGCTATCGGCTGACCAACCGGCTGTTCGCGCTCGGCATGAGCCAGCCACCGGTCCGCAACCTCGTCGGGATCGCGCTCCCGGTGATGAGCGAGGTCGCGCGGCGGACCGGGCAAAGCTGTCACATGGCGGTGGCGTCGGGTGCCGAGATGGTCGTGATCGTCGGCGTCGAGGCCCCTAGCCTGTCGGGCTTTGCCATCCGCGTGGGCTATCGCCGACCACTGCATCGCTCGGCGTCGGGACGGGTCCTGCTGGCGTTCCAGTCGGCGGACGTGCGCCAGGCCATGCTCGACGACGTGCGTCTGGCCGGTGCGGATTTCGACACGGCCGCGCTGGCGGCGGAGCTGGACGCGATCGCAGCGAAGGGTCTGCACACCACCCCAAGTCCGGTCCTGAATGCGATCACCGACATGTCGGTGCCGATTCTGGTGATGGGGTCCGCGCGGGCAGCGTTGACCGTGCCGTTCGTCGATGGCCCGGGCGCACGCGTGACGCTGGACGCATCGCAGGCGGTGCTGCGCCACGCCGCCGCGACGATCGCCGAGCAACTGTCCCCCGAAGTCCGCGACGGGCTGTATCAGCGGGTCGTCGACCACGGCGCACCCGACGCGGGATCCGACGGCTGACCGCTGAAAACGTGTCGCCTACTCCCCTCCTCACGATGGAACACGATATCATGTGGCATTGCCTTCTGCTCGACCTTCACGACGATGCCGCGCTGATCGCGGCGTATCGCGAGCGCCACCGCGCGGTGCCTCCTGCCGTGCTGGCCTCGATCCGAGCGGCGGGAATCGAGGCGATGGACATCTATCAGCGCGATGACCGGCTGGTGATGATGATGCGGACCGGTCCCGGCTTCGACCCCGAGGCTAAGGCCGCGGCGGACGCGTCCGATCCCGCCGTGGTCGCGTGGGAAGCCGCGATGTCGCGCCTCCAGCGTCCGTTGCCGAGCGCGCAGCCGGGCGAGAAATGGCTGCCCGCCGAACGGATCTTCGCGCTCGACGAGCAGGGCTGACCGGTCAGGTCAGCGTGCGGTCGAGATGCGTGTAGCCGCCATCGGGGATGATCCACTGCCCGGTCGTGTGCGACGACCGCGCCGACAGCAGGAACACCACGGTATCGGCGATCTCTCGATCGGTCGTCAGCCGGCGCCCGAGCGGGATGTTGCCCGCGATCTCGTCGAGCTTGGCCTGCGGATCGTCGAACGTGTCGATCCACGCGCGGTAGAGCGGAGTCATCACCTCGGCAGGGAGCACCGCGTTGACGCGGACGCCGTCGCCGACCAGCGCCGCCGCCCATTCGCGCGTCAGGCCGAGCTGCGCGGCCTTGGCGGCGACATAGCCGCTGGTCTGACCCTGCCCGGTCAGCGCGGTCTTCGACGAGATGTTGACGATCGCGCCGCGGCTGGCCTTCAGGTGCGGCAGGCAATGATGCGCCATGCCGTAATAATGGCCGACATTGGCGACCAGCGAGGCGAGGAAGGCCGCTGTTCCCGCTTCCAGCCCGATCCCGTCATTGGCGCCCGCATTGTTGACCAGGCCATGGATGCCGTGCCCCGCCGCGACGATCTGCGCGACTGCCGCGGCGCAGGCGACATCGTCGGTCATCTCGGTACGGATGAACATCGTCGCGGGTTGAAGCGCACGGATATTCGCCTCGAACGCAGGGTCGAGCGCGCTGCGCCCGAGGATCGCGGGGATCGCGCCCTCCTCCGCGAGCAGCGTCGAGATCGCGCCGCCGATCCCCGCGCCACCGCCGGTGACGATCACCAGTTTACCGTCGAGTCCCAGCTTCATGATAGTCCATCCTCGATAGTAGATAAGCGGTAGACGCGCGCCGCCGTGCCGCCAAAGATCGCATCGCGATGCCCCGGGCACGCGCGCGCGACGAAGGTTTCGATCAGGTCGACCACCGCCGCATGCTCGGCGGCAAGCAGGCACACCGGCCAGTCGGATCCGAAAATCAGCCGGTCCGGTCCGAAGCAGGCGAGCAGATGATCGAGATACCGCGCGATGTCGGTCGGCGACCAGATGGCGTGATCGGCCTCGGTCACCAGCCCCGACAGCTTGCAGGTGACGCCTGGAAAGGCGGCGATGGCTGCGATCGTCCGGGCCCATGCGCCCCATTCGCCACCCGCGATGTCGGGCTTGCCGCCATGATCGAGCACCAGCGCCCCCGGCCCGGTCGCTGCAAGCAGGTCGGGAACACAGCCCAGTTGTGCCGGCCCGCGGACCAGTATGTCATAGGCGAGACCGCGCCCCAGGATCGTCCGCACGCCGCGCAGGACATCCTTGCGCAGCAGATAGCGCGGATCGGGTTCGTCCTGCGCGATGTGCCGTATGCCCACAAGCGACCGCGATGCGTGACGGTCGAGCCGGGCTGCGACGTCGGGCGCGGTCAGGTCGACCCAGCCGACGACGCCCATGATCCAGGGCGTCTCGTCCGCGAGCGCGAGCAGCCAGTCGGTCTCCGCCGCGCTATTGCAGGCCTGCACCGCGATGCAGCCGTCGAACGCGGCGGCCTCCAGTGCGGGCCGGACGTCGACCGGGAGCCGGTCGCGCGCGAGCGCGCCGCCGGGCTGGATCCAGCCATACTCCGCCGTGCGATAGCGCCAGAAATGCTGGTGCGCATCGATCCTCATCACCATCGGGCTTTTGCATCCCTTCGCTTGTTGCTCACCTGTGACATGATTTTTTATATATGCAAACCTCTCTCAAGGCCTATGATGGCGGCAATCGCACCAGAGGCGACGAAGAGAGGATGTCATGGCACACGCTGCGAAGGGCTCGAGCCACATGGCCGACATAGCTGACACCGCGACGAGCACCGGGCGTTTCATCCGGCCGGGATTTCGGACGGGCTTCATCCTTGTCACCAGCCTGTTCTTCCTTTGGGCGCTTGCCAACAACTTCAACGACATCCTGATTCGCCAGTTCCAGAAGGCGCTCGACCTCAATCGCGCGCAGGCCGGCCTGATCCAGTTCGTCTTCTATGTCGGCTATTTCGTGATGGCGCTGCCTGCAGGTCTGGTCATGCGCCGCTTCGGGTATCGCGCAGGCATATTGACCGGGCTGGCGCTCTACGCGATCGGCGCGCTGCTGTTCTGGCCCGCCGCAGAAGTCCGCGAATATGCGGCCTTTCTCGGCGCGCTGTTCGTACTGGCGTCGGGTGCTGCCTTCCTCGAAACCGCCGCCAACCCCTATATCGTCGCGTTCGGCGACCCGGCGCGCGCCTCGCAGCGGTTGAACCTCGCCCAGGCGTTCAACGGCTTCGGCGCGGTGCTTGCGCCGACGATCGGCGGTCTGTTCATCTTCTCAGGCGTCGAGCATGACGCGGCGACGCTGACGACCATGCCGCAGGCGCAGCTGGTTGCCTATCGCGTCGCCGAGGCGCGCATGGTGCAGGTGCCGTATCTGCTGCTGGCGATCATCGTTGTGCTGGTCGGCGTCGCCATCGCACTGGTCCGCCTTCCCGCGCTCGACACCAAGACCGACGACAGCGCGCATGACGGGCTGTTTACGGTCCTGCGCGCGCCGGGGCTGTGGCGCGCGGTGGTCGCACAGTTCTTCTATGTCGGCGCACAGGTCGGCATCTGGAGCTTCTTCGTTGATTTCGTGAAGGACAGCCTGCCCGCCACGCCCGAGCGGTCGGCCGCCTATCTCCTGTCGCTCAGCCTCGTGCTGTTCATGGCGGGGCGGTTCATCGGCGCCGCGCTGATGCACAGGCTGCCGGCGACCCGGTTGCTGTTCGCGTGCGCGGTCGCCAACATCGCGCTCTGCGCGGTGGCGATGCTGTCGGGCGGCTGGATCGCGGTCGGTGCGCTAGGCCTGACCAGCTTCTTCATGTCGATCATGTTCCCGACGATCTTCGCGCTCGGCGTCCGCGATCTCGGGCCGCGCGCGACGATCGGCTCCTCGCTGATCATCATGGCGATCATCGGTGGTGCGCTCGTGCCGCCGGTGATGGGCCTGATCGCGGGCGCAGCGGGTGGCCTGCACGTCGCGATGGCATTGCCGCTGATCTGTTTCGCGGTCGTCGCACTGTTCGCGCGCGGCGCGACCGACGCCCCCCTTTCCCCTATCATGAGGACGATCCATTGAGACTGAACGGTAAACGCGCGCTGGTGACCGCTGCAGCACAGGGCATCGGCCGATCGATCGCGGAGGCGTTCGTCGCACAGGGTGCGACGGTCTACGCCGCCGACGTGAACGGCGAGCTGCTCGCGACGGTCCCGGGCGTCACGCCCATCATGCTCGACGTCACCGATGCCGCCGCGGTCGCGGCGCTGCCGGCGCAGATCGGCGACATCGACATCCTCGTCAACGGCGCAGGCTATGTCCATGCGGGCGATATCCTGGCCTGCGACGAGGACGCCTTCGCCTTTTCGATGACCTTGAACGTCACGTCGATGTACCGGCTGTGCCGCACCTTCCTGCCGGGCATGCTCGCACAGGGCAGCGGATCGATCGTCAATCTCGCCTCGATCGCATCGAGCGTGAAGGGCATTCCCAATCGCTTCGCCTATGGCACGACCAAGGCCGCGGTGATCGGCCTGACCAAGGCGATCGCGGCGGATTATGTCCTGCGCGGCGTCCGCTGCAACGCGATCTGCCCGGGCACGATCGACTCCCCGTCGCTGCGCCAGCGCGTCGCCGAGCAGGCGAGCGCGGCCGGCATTCCGCTCGAGGAGGCGACCGCCGCCTTCGTCGCGCGCCAGCCCGTCGGCCGCCTTGGCCGCCCCGAGGAGATCGCAGCCCTCGCGCTGTACCTTGCGTCCGACGAGAGTGCATTCACCACCGGCACGACCCATGTCATCGACGGCGGCTGGGTCAACTAACCACCCCCTTCCCCACGACCTAGAACCAGAGGACGTTCGCTCCATGAAACTGTTACGCTACGGCCCGATCGGCCATGAAAAGCCCGGCATGCTCGGTGCCGATGGTGCGATCCGCGATCTGTCGGGGGTCGTGGGCGACATTGCCGGCGACACGCTGACGCCCGAGGGGATCGCGACGCTGGCCGCGATTGACCCGGCGACGCTGCCACTCGTCGACGGCACGCCGCGCTACGGCGCCTGCGTCGGCGCGGTCGGCAAGTTCATCTGCATCGGCCTCAATTACAGCGATCACGCCGCCGAAAGCGGGATGGACGTGCCCAAGGAGCCGGTCGTCTTCAACAAATGGACCAGCGCGATCTGCGGCCCCGACGACGCGGTCGAAATGCCCCGCGGCTCGACCAAGCTGGACTGGGAAGTCGAACTCGGCGTCGTGATCGGCAAGCCAGGGCGCTATATCGACGAAGCCGATGCGATGGCGCATGTCGCGGGCTATTGCGTCATCAACGACGTCAGCGAGCGCGAATACCAGCTCGAGCGCGGCGGCACCTGGGACAAGGGCAAGGGCTGCGACACGTTCGGCCCGATCGGCCCGTGGCTTGTCACGGCCGACGAGGTGCCCGATCCGCAGGCGCTGCGTCTGTGGCTCGAGGTCGATGGTCACAAGTATCAGGACGGCACGACCGCGACGATGGTGTTCGGGGTTGCCGAGATCGTGTCCTATCTCAGCCGCTTCATGAGCCTCCAGTCGGGCGACGTGATCTCGACCGGCACGCCCCCCGGCGTCGGCCTTGGCCAGAAGCCGCCCAAATATCTGGCGGTGGGCAACGTCATGCGGCTCGGCATCGATGGCCTTGGCGAGCAGACCCAGCGCGTCGTGGAATCGCGCGCATGACGACGATCACCGGGCTGCGCATTCGCGACGTCCGCTTCCCGACCAGCCTTTCGCTCGACGGCTCGGACGCGATGAATCCCGACCCCGATTACTCGGCCGCCTATGTCGTGCTGGAGACGGACACGGCCGGGCTCGAAGGACACGGCCTCACCTTCACGATCGGGCGCGGCAACGAGATCTGCGTCGCCGCGATCGGCGCGCTGCGCGAGCGGGTGATCGGGCTCGACCTCGACTGGATCGCGGCGGATGCCGGGCGGTTCTGGCGCCACGTGACCAATGACAGCCAGTTGCGCTGGATCGGCCCCGACAAGGGCGCGATCCACCTGGCGACCGGCGCCGTCGTCAACGCGGTGTGGGATCTGTGGGCGAAAAGCGTCGGCAAGCCGGTCTGGCAGCTGGTCGCGGACATGACGCCCGAGGAACTCGTCCGGACGATCGACTTCCGCTACATCACCGACTGCATCACGCCCGACGAGGCGCTCGCGCTGCTGACCAATCGCGCCGAGGGCAAGGCGGAGCGCGTCGCGACGCTCAAGGCCGAGGGCTTTCCCTGCTACACGACGTCGGCGGGCTGGCTCGGCTATTCGGACGAGAAGCTCTACCGGCTGGCGCGCGAGGCGGTCGATGCCGGGTTCGATCATATCAAGCTGAAGGTCGGGCGCGATCTCGACGACGATATCCGCCGGCTGCGGATCGCGCGCGAGGCGATCGGTCCCGATGCCAAGCTGATGATCGACGCCAACCAGATCTGGGAGGTCGACCAAGCGATCGAATGGGTCAACGCGCTCGCCTTCGCGAACCCGTGGTTCATCGAGGAGCCGACCAGCCCCGACGACGTGCTGGGCCATGCCAAGATCCGCCGCGGGATCGGATCGGTCAAGGTCGCGACCGGTGAGATGTGCCAGAACCGCATCCTGTTCAAACAGTTCATGGACGCGGGCGCGATCGACGTCGTGCAGATCGACGCGTGCCGTCTCGGCGGCGTCAACGAAGTGCTCACGGTCCTGCTGATGGCGGCGAAGCACGACCTGCCGGTCTGTCCGCATGCCGGTGGCGTGGGGCTGTGCGAATATGTCCAGCACCTGTCGATGATCGACTATCTGTGCTTTTCGGGCACGCGCGAGGGTCGCGTGATCGAATATGTCGATCATCTGCACGAGCATTTCGTCGATCCCTGCGTCATCCGCGATGCCGCCTATATGCCGCCGACGCGGCCGGGCTATTCGATCGAGATGAAGCCCGAGTCGCTCGAACGTTATGCTGTGTCGGCGGAAGTGCGATACTGATCGCGTCATGATCATCGCCTCGACGCATGACTTCCGCGAAGCCGCCCGACGGCGGCTGCCGCGCTTCCTGTTCGATTATGCGGATGGCGGCGCCTATGCGGAGCAGACGCTTCGCCGCAATGTCGACGACCTCGCCGACATTGCGCTGCGCCAGCGCGTGCTGCGCGATGTCGCCGACATCGATCTGACGACGTCGCTGTTCGGGCGGACGATGGCGCTGCCCGTCGCGCTGGGTCCTGTCGGGATCAGTGGCATGTATCATCGGCGCGGTGAAACCCAGGCCGCCCGCGCGGCGACCACCGCGGGCGTGCCCTTCTGCCTGTCGACGGTTTCGATCTGCCCCTTGTCGGAGGTAAAGCAGGCGAGCGGCACGGGCGCGTTGTGGTTCCAGCTCTACGTCATCCGCGACCGGGCGTTCATGCGCGACCTGATCGCCACGGCGAAACAGATCGGCGCGGAAGCGCTTGTCTTCACCGTCGACATGCCGGTCCCGGGCGCGCGGTACCGCGACGCGCATTCCGGCATGTCGGGCGCGGGCGCACCCCTGAAGCGCGTTCTGCAGGCGATGGGCCGGCCCGGCTGGGCGTGGGACGTCGGTCTGCGCGGACGGCCGCACAAGCTCGGCAATCTCGAACCCGTGCTCGGCAGCAACAGCGGGCTCAACGACTATATGGGCTGGCTCGGTGCGAACTTCGATCCGTCGATCGGCTGGGCCGATCTCGAATGGATCCGCTCGGCCTGGGATGGGCCGCTGATCATCAAGGGGATCCTCGACGTCGAGGATGCGCGCGAGGCGGTGAAGATCGGCGCGGACGGCATTATCGTCTCGAACCATGGCGGCCGGCAGCTCGACGGCGTGCTGTCGACTGCACGCGCACTTCCGGCAATCGCGGACGCGGTCCGCGGCCAGGTCACGGTGCTGGCGGACTCCGGCGTGAGGTCAGGCCTCGACGTGGTGCGGATGCTAGCACTGGGCGCGGAGGGCGTGCTGCTCGGCCGCGCCTGGGTCTATGCGCTCGCCGCGGGGGGCGAGGCCGGGGTCAACCTGCTCTTGACGCTGATCGAACGCGAGATGCGCGTCGCAATGGCACTGACCGGCGTCCGCCGGATCGCCGATATCGATCGGACCATCCTGGCCTAGGGTCGTGGACGACAGCGCCCGCCAGGCCGCGCGTTACACGGACCGCGCCGCCTGCCACACCGCGACGAGCGAACGCGCGCGGGTGCCGACGACAGCGGCGGTGTCGCCCGGCTTGTAGAGCGCGCCACCGACGCCGATCCCCTCGGCACCCGCCGCCAGCCAATCGGCGAGATTGTCCGCCCCCGTGCCGCCGACTGCCCAGACACGGACGGTCTTCGGCAGGATCTCGCGCACCGCCTTCAGATAAGCGGGTCCGAACGCGACCGCGGGAAACAGCTTCAGGCGTCGTGCACCCGCGGCGATCGCCTGGAACGCCTCGCTCGGCGTGACGAACCCGGGCATGGGCTCGAGCCCGAGTTCAACGCCGCGGGCGATGACGGCGGGGTTGGTGTTTGGGGTCACCATGATCGTGCCGCCGGTCGCGGCCAGCGCCTCGACCGCGGCGATGTCGAGCACCGTCCCCCCGCCGATCGCGGCCCGATCGCCGAACGCCTGCTGCAGCAGGCGAATGCTCGTCGCCGGGTCTGGCGAGTTGAACGGCACCTCGATCAGGCGGATGCCGGCCTCGACCAGAGCCTCGCCGATCGCCAGCACCTCGTCGGGTGCCACACCGCGCAGGATGGCGACGATGGGCGCAGTGCCCGATGCGAGCAGATCATCGACGGTCATGGTGTCTCCAGCAAGGCAAGGCCGGCAAGCGCACAGGCTTCGCCGGTATGAACGGTAGCGCCAAAGCCGCGTGCCGCGAGCGCGCGGCCATAGCGGTCGGCGAGCGCCGGATCACCGATCAGCGTGATGGTGCCGGTGGCCGCGGGCAGGATCTCGGCGATCTCGGCGCCGATGACCAGCCCGGACAGGAACCCCAGCGCCCAGCGGCCGCTGGCGCCCGTACGCAGTTGCGCCGCCCGCGTCTCGAACAGCGCGCCGAGCAGATGCCCGCCCTCCAAGATGCGGTCGAGGCCCGCGTCGAAACCGACGGCGTCATCCTCGGGCGCGCCATCATCCGCCGCCGCACGCGTCAACGTCGAATGCCGCCGCAGCAGCGCGAACAGCTCGCCCGTCACGAAGGTCTGGAACCCCGTCACCCGGCCGTCCTCGACATTTGCCCATTTGCTGTGCGTACCGGGCAGCGCGATCAGATGACGTCCGGATGCAAGCTCGGGCATAATCGCCATCGCACCGAAGATCTGCGTCTCCTCGCCACGCATGACATCGGGTGCGCCCGACCCGCGCGTGCAGGCAAGCCCCGCGCCGATCGTGACGGGGATCCGGTCGACCATCGCGCGCGCCGATCCTGCCGCCCAGATTGCCGGATCGGCAGGACAGTCGACATAGGGAATCTCGACCCAGCCGTTGCGCGATCCGACCATGCCGCAGAGATGGATCGCGCGCGGCTCCGATATCGCGCGCCAGCGTGCGAGCGCGCCGCGCAGCACCTGTTCGGGTGTCTGGTCGCCAAGGTCCCCGATACCGGGCCCCGCGGCGCGATCGACAACCGCACCGTCCTCGATCCGGTAGAGCCGCAGGTTGCTCGTGCCCCAGTCGCCAGCGACGGTATAGCTCATCGGCCGCGCCTGAGGTGGCTGAGGGCGAATGGCGAACCCGTTGCGATCACCCGATCGGGCGAAATCAAACGCTTTTCCAGAACCGGGCTCCCGTTCGCAGCCGACGCTGATCCGCGCGACGCCTATTACTAATCCTATAATTATGTGCGACGAAGAAGCAATTGCCTCGCTGTTCTCGCAATGGACCGGCCTGGCCCACGTTCAATTCGGCCTGACGTACCTGATCTGCAACGAGAATGACCGACAGGGGAGGAAGACATGGGCAAGCTATTGCTGGCCGCGCTCGCGGCGACGACTATGCTGAGCGTCGGCACCGCCGATGCCCGCCCGCGCTGGACCGAGGCGCAGGCCAAGGCCTGGTACGCGAGGCAGCCCTGGCTGGTGGGCGCGAACTACACCCCCGCCTCCGCGATCAACCAGCTCGAAATGTGGCAGGCGGCGACTTGGGATCCCAACCGGATCGATCACGAACTCGGCCTCGCCCAAGGGATCGGGATGAACACGATGCGCGTGTTCCTTCACGACCAGCTCTGGGTTCAAGATCCCGAAGGCTTCAAGCGCCGCATCGACGCGTTCCTGACGATCGCACACGCGCACGGCATCCGCCCGCTGTTCGTGCTGTTCGACAGCTGCTGGGATCCCGATCCGAAGCTCGGGCGACAGCATCCGCCGATTCCCGGCGTCCACAATTCGGGCTGGGTGCAGGGTCCGGGCCTGCCGGGATTGCGCGACTGGAGCCGCTACCCCGCGTACAAGGCCTATGTGCAGGGGATCGTCGGGGCGTTCGCGAAAGACGACCGCATCCTTGGCTGGGACGTCTGGAACGAACCCGACAATGGCGCCGACCAGTATAAGGGCCAGGAGGGCAAGGAACCGCTCGTCCGCGCGCTTCTGGCGCAGGCGTTCGACTGGGCACGTGACACCGACCCGTCACAGCCGCTGACGTCGGGCGTGTGGCAGCATGACGACTGGACCCCGACCGGTGGCAAGCTGTCGCCGATGGAGACGCTCCAGCTCGGCCAGTCCGACGTCATCAGCTTCCACGATTACAGCTGGCCCGAGACGTTCGAGGCGCGCGTGCGTCAGTTGCTGCCGTATGACCGGCCGATCCTGTGCACCGAATATATGGCGCGCGGCAATGGATCGACGTTCGACGGCTCGCTGCCGATCGCCAAGCGCTACAATGTCGCGATGATGAACTGGGGGTTCGTCGACGGCAAGACGCAGACGCGGCTGCCTTGGGACAGCTGGAAGAAGCCCTATGTGATGGAGGAGCCGACGATCTGGTTCCACGAGGTCTTCCGCGCCGACGGCACGCCGTATCGCAAGGCGGAGACCGACCTGATCCGCCGGCTGAGCGCGGCACCAAAGACCGTGGTTCCCGGCGGACCCAGCGCACATTGGCGCTGACGCCGATCGGGTCTCAGGGCAGCGACGACGCCGCGCGACCCCAGTCGTTCGGCGTACGACCCAGATCGAGCTCGAGCGTCCCGCCCTGCAGGATCGCGGCCTGCGACACGAACGGCGTGTCGAGCGGTCGCCCGTTGAGCCGCGCCGCGCGGATGTAGCGCGTCCCCGCCCCCTGCCCGCGCGCGACGATCGAGAAGGTCCGCCCGCTCTCGAGCATGATCCGGCTCCGCGGCTGGTGCGGCGCGTGGAGGTAATAGAGGTCGCTGCCGAGTTTCGGGAACAGCCCGAGGCGGTTGAACACGTAATGCGAACTCATCGCGCCGCTGTCCTCGTCGCCGGGATAGGCGTCCGCGGTAAACCGCCGGAAGACGATATCGGCATATTTGCTCGTCAAATCGGGGCGCCCGACCTCGCTGAACAGCCAGGGCGTCGAGAAGGACGGCTCGTTGGTGAAGTCAATCAGCCCCGCATCGAACGCATGCCGCAACCGCCGCGTGAACGCCGCGCGCCCACCCATGATCGCGACCATGCCCGGAACGTCGTGGACCGCGGCATAGGAGTAGATCCAGCCCGTCCCCTCGTAGAAGCCGAAATTGTCGTGCGTCTTGCCGTCCCAGCCGCGCTTGGGGTCGTTCGGCTGGAACCGCCCGTCGGCAAAGCGTGGCCCCACGAACCCGGTATAGCCGTCGCTCGCCGCGCGCGGATCCCAGACGTTGCGCCAGTTCCCCGCGCGCGTCTCGAGCACCGCGGCCTCCGCGGCGTGCCCCGTGCCTGCCGCGACCTTCGCCGCGTAATAGTCGTTGAGCGCAATGCCCATCGTCGCCGACCCCGAGCGTGACCGCTGCGGCGTCCCCTCGGGGCTGCGATCGTCGACCGCGAAATAGCCGTCGACCAGATAGCGCGGCCGGCGCCGCTCGAACGCGTTGAACAGGACGACGTTCGCCGCCTTCTGCCAGTCGACACCGGGGACGCCGCGCAGGAATCCCTCGCCGATCACATTGTCGACCTCGTCGCCCGCCTGCCCGACATGGAAATTGCGCCCGGCAATGAACGCGGTATCCGCCGCGCCATAGCGTTCCCACGTCCGCACGAACGATCCGATCACCCCGGCATAGGCGCTGGGCCGGATCAGCGACATCAGCGGATAGACCGTGTGGTACGTGTCCCACAGCGTATAGTGATCGTCGTAGAGCGGCGACGCGCGCTCGGTGTCCGCCTGGTCCTGCGTGCGGTCGCGCGGCTGGATGACGCTGTGGTACATCGCGGTGTAGAAGCGCCGCCGGTCCGCCGCGCCGACCCCGTCGATCGTGATCCGCCCGAGCGCGTCGTTCCACGCCTTGCCCGCCGCGCTGCGGACCGCGGCCATGTCCCAGCCGGGCAGGTCCTGCGCGAGCAACTCTTCGGCGCGCGCCGCGCTGGCGAACGAGACCGAGATCTTCATCGTGACGGGCCCACGACCCGCGCTGCCGAACGTCCACCAAGCGCGCAGCGGCTGGTCCGCGGGCGCGCTCGCGCGCGTCGCGCCGGGGGTGCGGACATTGGCGCGTTCGACTCCCCAGGCGGTCGGCTTCGCGTCGACCTTGGCGACGAACCAGATATCGACCTCCGCGGGCGACCAGTAATGCCGCGTGCGGACGCGCCCGACGATCTTGCCCTGCTCGGGAAACAGCGTCACCTCGGATCCCGCGGTGCCGAGCTCGCCCATGATCTTGCGCGTCACGTCGAACAGCAGATGCGCGTCGCCGCTGTTCGGAAAGGTGAAGCGGTACAGCGCGGCATGATGCGCGGGCGCGATCTCGACGTCGGTGTGATAGCGCGCGAGCGTCACGTGGTAGCCGTCCGCCCGCGCGCGTTCGTCGCGCTTGGGCGAGAGATGCTCCGCCTCGGTCGTCGCGAGCGGCCCCGTCTGCGGCGAGACGAGGAACGTGCCATAGCTCGGCACCCCGCCCGACCCCTGCGTATGCAGTTGCGCAAACCCGCTCAGCGGTGCGGCGCGGTCATAGCCTGCATTGCTGGTCGCCGCGGTGATCGTGTTCGGGCTGGGGTGGATCGACCCCGCAGGTAGCGTCGGCCCCGGGATCGTGTCGCCCTCGTCGTCGTCCCCAGTACCGATCAGGGGATCGACATAGTCGCTGAGCGGTAGCGGATCGCGACCCGGCCCCGGTGCGGCCGGTGCGGCCGCCGCAAGCGCCACGCCGATTCCGATCGCGCGCAGCACTGTGCAGGCCGCCGCGCCGCGCCGCGCCGTCATCGCTTCGCCGGAGTCGCACGCGCCTCCGCGGTCAGGACGAGCTCGGCCGCGAGCAGCGCGCCCTCCTGATCCTGCGCCACCGACGTGCGTTCGACCAGGTCGGTCACGAACTGCGGCCCGAACGGCAGCGGCACCTTCGAACAATCGAGATAGCGCGTCCCCTTCTTATCCGCGATCAGCAGGTGGTTGCCGCCCGGGCGTCCTGCGATGTCCACGTATTTGCGGAGCTCGATATAGCCCTCGGTGCCGAGGATGAAGAGGCGGCCGTCGCCCCAGGTCGACAGGCCATCGGGCGTGAACCAGTCGACGCGGACATAGCCCGCCCCGCCATCACCGCTCAGCATCATGTCGCCGAAATCCTCGAACTTGGGATGCGCGGGATTGCCGAAATTACCCGTCTGCGACGCGAGCACCTGCGCGCGCTTGGTGCCCGTCAGATAGACGAACTGGTCCGCCTGGTGGCTGCCGACATCGGTCAGGATGCCGCCGTTGCGCGCCGGATCCCAGAACCAGTCGGGGCGGCTCGACGCGGACAGGCGGTGCGGCGCGAGGTTGATCGTCTGGATCACACGCCCGATCGCGCCGTCATGGACGAGCTGCCCCGCCATCACCGCAGCGGGCACCTCGAGCCGTTCGGAATACATGATCGCGAACTTGCGCCCCGTCTCGCGGATCGCGCGGCGGACGTCGGCGAGCTGCTTCAGCGTCACGACCGCGGCCTTGTCGCTCAGATAATCCTTGCCCGCGCGCATCACGCGGATGCCCAGCGGCGCGCGCAGCACGGGGATCGCCGCGCTGCACACCAGCTTGATCGCGCGGTCGTCGAGGATCTCCTGCTCGGACCGCGCCAGCTTGATGTCGCCATAGCGCTTGCGGAACATCGCGATCTGCTTGGGATCGGTCGCGTAGAAGGCGGTCAGGACGCCGCCGCCGCGGATCACCGCGTCGGTGATGCCATAGATATGGTTGTGGTCCATCCCGATCACCGCGAACGGCACGCGGTATTTGGCTTCGGGCGCGGGCTTGGCCATCGCCCCTTCGGTCGGCGCGTCGCCGCGCGTAGCGGATTGCGCGAACGCGTCGGCGGCGAAGCCCGCGGCCAGTCCGGCGGTCAGTCCGAGCCCGAGAAGTCCCCGGCGGTTGGTGTCGCTCACAGCTCTATCCCCTTTCAGATCGCGACCAGGTTCGTCGGCCAGGTCATTGCTTGATTTTGGTCCATCGCCTGCTCGCCGAGCAGCGACGCGACGCTCGCCTGATAGGCCTGGCGCAACAGGCCGGGCAGCGGCTTGCCCGCGCGCACCGCCTCGCCAAAGCCCTCGAACTGCAGCATCGTCTCATCATATTCGCCCCAGCCGAGCGACTCGCCGGGCGTTGTCACGGGCAGCTCGGGGAACCAGGTCGCGCCGCCGATCGGCACGGTGCGCTTGTGCCCGCGCGCGACGTCCTTGTGCATCCGCTGCAACGCCAGCACCTTGGCGGGCACCTCCTGATAGATGCGTCCCAGCTCGGGCTCGATCGTCCCCTTGCTGCCCTGGATCTGCTCCTCGCAGCCATAGCGCGCATTGTTGAGCAGCGAGGTGTAGATCAGCTTCCGCCCGCCGCTATATTCGTAGATCAGCGCGACATGGTCATAGACCTCGCGGCCATCCTTCCAGAAACAGATGCTGCCCGACCCGATCACCCGCGTCGGTACCGCATCGAGGAACCAGTTGCCGACCTGAAGCTGATGCGTCGCCAGCTCGGTCATCAGCCCTGCCGACCGGTCGCGGTACAGCCGCCAGTTGATCTGCCGGTCGTTCGCATCGGCAGGCACCGCGCGGCGCCAAGCATTGTTGCGGTGCCAGCTCGCGCGGATCTGCGTCAGCGTGCCGATCTCACCCGCGCGCGCGCGTTTCAGTGCGTTGAGGTAGGTCGGGTGGAACATCCGCTGATGCCCGATCTGCAGGATCTTGCCCGCCGCCTTGGCGTGCGTGATCATCGCGCCGCAATCGGCGATCGTCCGCGCCATCGCCTTTTCGCACCAGACATGCAGCCCGGCGTCGAACGCGTCGAAGCAGAGCTTCGCATGCGTATCGAGCGGCGTGGCGATGACCACCGCGTCGATCCCGCGCGCATCGAGCATCTCGCGGTGATCGGCAAAGCGCCGCGCGGTCGGCGCCCATTGCTGCGCCTTCACGAGGTTCGGCGCATAGCTGTCGCAGATCGCGACGACCGTGCAGTTACGCGACTTGGCGATGTTCTGAATCAGCGCGCGGCCGCGGTCACCCGTGCCGATCACGCCAAGCCGCACCGGGTTCGACTTGACCGGCTCGGCACCCGCCGCCGCGGAGGCCGCGGACACCGCCCAGGGTGCGGCGGTCGCCATCCCCGCGCCCGCCGTCGCCGTCAGCACGCGATCGATGAACGATCGTCGTGAAAGGTCGAAGTCCTTGTCGGTCATGCCGCTTGCATCCTTGCTGTGTCGTCGGTCCGCGCCGCGGCCTTGGAAAGATCGTACAGGAACCGCCGCGCCGGCGCCGCGTCGAGCAGGCGTCGCGCGCGCGGCGTATCGGCGACGAGGAGTGCGGTGCTCATCGCTTCCGCTATGCCGCCGCTGCGGTCGATCGCCACGGTACAGCGCGCCGCGGTCACGATCCCGCCATCGGTGGGGCGGATCATCGCCGCGCGCTCGGGCGCCTGCGTGCCGGCGCCGACCGTCGTCGAGATCGACAGCGCCTCGTCCACCAGCTCGACCTCGACCAGCACCGCGTCGGTGCACGACGGATCGGGGATCGCGAACGGCCACCCGCCGCCCAGCGGATGCTCCCCGATCACCGCGATCGAGCTTTCACCCGCGGACAGGCACGCGCAGACGACGCCAGCATCGCGCAGCGCGGCGCACGCGCGGTCGAGCGCGAAGCCCTTGCCGAAGCCGCCGAAATCGAGCGCGAGCGGCCGGGTCGCGGCGATCCGCGCGGAGGTGCGGTCGAACACGAGGCCGCCCCAGCCCGCCCCGGCGAACCGCCGATCGGCGGCCGGATCGAACAGGCCTAGGGTCAGCACATGCGCCTCGTCGATCGCGATCAGCGCCTCGGTCAGCACCGGATCGTCGATCGCGACGCCGTGCCCGGCGAGCAGTTCGTCGTTGAGCACGGTCGTCGGCGACGGCCGGTGGATCGTCAGCGCGTCGTCGACGCCCTCGATCGCACGCCGTGCAGCAACCAGCGCATCTTCAGACCCTGAACCGAAGACGTGAAGCTCGATCCGCGTCCCCATCGCGACGAAGCGCTCGACCCGCGCGGCGATACCCACGTCAGGCCCTGACCTCCCAGCCGGGTTCATAGGCGACCGACCACAGCTTCATCGCCTCGGCGCTGCTCGGCTTGCCGGTTGCGGGATCGACGGTCAGCATGCTGTTGGTGCGATAGGCCATGTTGCCGAGGTGGCAGAGCGTCGTGCTGATATGCCCCTCGGTGATCGGCGAGTTGAGCGTGGTGGCCTTGCCGCGGATCACATCGACGAAATTGTTCGCGTGATAGACGTCGAGCACCCCCTCGCCGACCGTGCCGGTCGTCTCCGACGTCGCCTTGGCCATTACCTGCCGGATCGACTTGCCCGCCAGATCATAGAGTTCGAACCCGTTGCGATCGACCACCGCCGACCCCTTGGTGCCGAGCAGCAGCACGCCGCGGCCGCGGCCATAGGTCAGCATCGCGTTGCAGCTCTGCCCGTTCCAGCGGATCACCCGGTCGTTGTCGTAGTTCAGGTCGAGCGACAGCGAGTCGTACATCTCCCAGTCGTCGCCCGCGTGGAAACGCTTGGCCCCCTTCGCCTCGACCTTCGTCGGATAGGTCAGCCCCATCAGCCAGCGCGCGACGTCGAGTTCGTGCATCGCGTTGTTGCACAGCTCGCCCGTCCCATATTGCCAGAACCAGTGCCAGTTATACGGCACCAGGTTCGACCGGTACGCCGCGCGCGGGCGCGGGCCCTGCCACATGTCCCAGTCGAGCGTCGCGGGTGGTGCGACCTGCTGCCCCTTGCCGATCGATCCGCGATTATTGGCGTACCAGGTCTGCGCCTCGTACACGTCGCCCAGCTCGCCCGCCTGAACCAGTGCGAGCAGCTGCCGCGTCTCGGGGCTCGAGCGCTGCTGGTTGCCGACCTGGAGCTGGCGCCCGGTGTTCTTCTGCGCGGCGATCATTGCCTCGCCCTCGGCCGGCGCAATGCCGATCGGCTTCTCGCAATAGACGTGATGGCCCGACTTCATCCCGTCGACCGCCAGCTTGGCGTGCCAGTGATCGGGCGTTGCGACGGTGATGATGTCAATCGCCTTGTTGTCGAGCAGCTTCCGATAATCGCCTTCGGTCCGCGGCGCGGCATGGCCCTTCGCGGCAAAGGCCGCCGCGCGCTTGGCCAGCACCGCCGAGTCGACGTCGCAGAAATGCGTGACCTCGACGTTCGGGACCTTGGTGAACGCGCTCATATGCGCCTGGCCGCGGCTGTTCAGGCCGACGATCGCGACGCTCAGCCGGTCGTTCGCGCCCTTGATCCGTGCATAGCTGCGCGCGGTGATCGCCATGCCCAGCGTCGCGCCCGCGCCCTTTATCATCGTCCGACGGTCCATCGTTTGATCCCCCTTAGAGTGTACGCAGCTTGATCGACCGGAACTCGGCCCGGTCGCCATGATCCTGAAGCAGGATCGGCCCCTGCACGGCGTCGCCGAACCCGGCGATCCCGGCATATTTGCTTTGCGCCACCAGCGCCCGGAACGCCGGCGACCCGCGGTCATATTCGACCATCTTGAAGCCGTTCAGCCAATGCTCGACACGCGCGCCGCGCACCACGATCACCGCCCGGTTCCATTCGCCCGGCGGGTTGATCCGCTTGCCCGGGCTTGCCGAATCCGACAGGTTCCTCGCCGCGATCAGGTCGTAGAGCGAGCCGAGCGTCCGGTTGCCGTCGCGACCCATCTTCGCATCGGGATGCCGCGCATCGTCGAGCAGCTGATATTCCAGCCCCAGCGCGTCGCCCTTGCGCTTCAGCAGGCCGGCATCGACGAAATACTTGATCCCGCTGTTCGCGCCGGGCGCCAGCTTGAAATCGACTGAAAGCTCGAAATCGCGATATTCGCGCGTGGTGACGATGTCGCCGCCGCCGCCGTCCACGCGCAGCACGCCGCCGGCCATCGTCCAGCCCGCCGTCGGAAACGCCGTTCCCTTCGCGCTGCGCCAGCCGGCACCGGTCTTGCCGTCCCACAGCAGTTTCCAGCCTTCGCGCTGCTCTTCCGCGGACAGCTTATTGCTCAGCCAGCCCTGCTGCGGCAGCGCGGTCGCGGGCATCGCGTAGCGCGCCGGCGCATCGGTGATGACGCGGACGTTGCGGAACCGCACCTCGGGGTGCCGCGCGGCGTCCGCATCGGGGATCGCATGGACCTGGAACGCGATGAAGCCGCGCGCATCGACGTCGTCGACTGTATCGGTCGCGGGCACGCCGTTGATCCAGCTGCGCAGTCGCGTGCCGATCGCCTCGACACGGTAGTGGTTCCAGTCGCCCGAGCGGAAGGTCTGCCGCGCGGGCGCGTTGCGGCCGAGCGTGTACAGCCATTGCCGGCGCTGTTCGTCGTACATGCCCGCGCTCCACGCGCGCGCCGATGGATCGATCTCGACCTGATAGCCGTGCACGACGCCGCTGCGATAATCGGGCCGGCTCTGTCCGCGGATCATCATCCCCGAATTGAGCGCAGGGTCGGTCTTCGCATCGAACTCGACGATGAAGTCGCCATACTGGGCCTCGGACACGAGCCAGCTATTGGTCTTGCCGGGCTCGGCGCGCCCGATCAGCTCGCCATTCTCGAACGCATAGGTCGCGTTGCCCCCGGTCGCGCGCCAGCCGGCCAGCCCCGCGCGCGGGGTCACGTCGCGCCACGGTGCTTTTGCCTGATCTGTGGACGATTGAGACGCAGGGGCAGCGTCGACCGACGGCTGCAGCAGCAACGGTGCGGCCGCCAAGGTCAGAATTGCGAGTGCTCGAACCATTCGCCTCCCCTTTTCTCTTTTCTGCGAGCACGGGCTGGGCAGCCCTATCCGGACAGGTCCGGTCGTCTCGCATCGTTTCACCGCCGACATGTCGCTGCCGTACGTCTCTCCAAAACCGACCCTAATTTGTGGTCGGGCCACATGCAAACAGATTGTAAGGCATTTTATCGATATTTCCGCTGGTTCGGGGCTTACCGGACTTGACGATGCCGGTGTCCGCGCGATGTAGGGGACGGCGCCGACGTTCAGGCTGCCGTCTATCGAACGAGGAATGCAATGCAGGACGCTGAAGGCGGCGGTAAACTCTACCGCAAGATCGTGCAGGCGATCATGACGGACATCGCGGACGGCGTGTTTCAGGTCGGCGGTCGCCTGCCCGCCGAACGCGATCTGACGGAGCGGTTTCAGGTCAGCCGCCCGACGATCCGCGAGGCGATGATAGCGCTCGAGATGAAGGGCATGGTCGAGGCCCGCAAGGGATCGGGCGTTTTCGTGCTGGCATCGTCATCGAACGACTCGGAGCAGGAACTCGATATCGGCGCATTCGAGATCACTGAGGCGCGCCGCCTGCTCGAAGGGGAAGTCGCCGCGGTTGCCGCCACCGAGATCACCGAAGAGCAGCTGGTCGAGTTGCGCGGTCTGCTAGCGCAGATGGATCAGGACGACACGATCGCAGCGGAGGACGCGGATCGCCAGTTCCACATCGCGATCGCCGAGGCGACCGGCAATGCGGTGATCATCTCCGCGGTAGCCGACTTCTGGGACATGCGCTTCCGCTCGCCACTCGCGCGCGAGGTACTGGCGAAGGCGGGAAGCCTCGGCACGGAGAACCGCATGGCCGAGCACGGCCGGATCCTGACCGCGCTGGAGGCGCGCTCGCCGGTCGACGCGCGCAACGCGATGCGCGATCACCTTGCGCGTGTGATCGACCACCTGCTCGACGTCACCGAGACCGAAGCGGTCGAACGCGCGCGGGCCGCGACCGTCCAGCGCCGCCGTGCCCTGGCCCGTCGCTCGGTCTGACCCGCCCCAACGTCTAGAGGTGCATGCTGTCAAATCGCAGCTACGGATGCGCCTCAAAATATTGGTCAAACTAATTGTCTGACCAAATGATTCCATATTGTCATATTTCTGCGGCCCTGATACCTGACGACCTACGCCGACCCTAGAAAACTGGGGCGGCAAAATGTCGGGCCGCGTCGACTCAGCGCGACCGGCCTATCGGGAGAGGGTCCTTGAGCCACAAGAGCTTCGATAAGCGCATGCTGCTTATCTCGACGAGCGTCATTGGTCTGTTGGTCGCCGCGCCGGCCATGGCCCAGCGAACCGCGGGCAGCCAGGTGCCGCAGCCAGCCGACAGCCAGACGAGTTCACCCGACCCTATCGACCCGACCCAGGCCACGTCCGAGCCGGAAAACGCCGATATCGTCGTGACCGGGTTCCGCGCCTCGCTGAACAACGCACTGAACCAGAAGCGTAACGAGACCGCCGCGATCGACAGCATCGTCGCAGAGGATATCGGCAAGTTCCCCGATTCCAACCTCGCCGAGTCGATGCAGCGCATCCCCGGCGTCGCGCTGTCGCGCGGTGACGGCGGCGAGGGCCGCAACATCTCGGTCCGCGGCCTCGGCGCGCAGTTCACGCGCGTCCGCATCAACGGCATGGAAGGCGTGTCGCAGGTCAGCGGTACCGACATTCGCGGCGGCGTAGCGACGGGCCGTTCGTTCGACTTCGTGACCTTCCCGACCGAAATCTTCTCCGCGCTGTCGGTGCGCAAGACGCTGTCGGCCGATGTCGAGGAAGGTTCGCTCGGCGCGACGGTCGACCTGCGCGCGCCCAAGCCGTTCGACCAGAAGAAGAGCTTCGTGCTCACCGGCACTGCGCGCGGTATCTACAACGACATCAGCAAGAAGGCCGATCCGCGCCTGTCCGCGCTGGTCTCCAAGCAATTTGGCGACACGTTCGGCATCCTCGGCAGCATCGCCTATTCGAAGCGCCATATCGCAGAATATGCCTATTCGGCCGCCGATGTCGTGCCGACCACGGTCTATGGCCAGGCGCAGCCTGCGGGCACCGCGAATGCCGGCGTGATCTTCCCCTTCTGCACCCCGGTCGGCTACAGCTTTCGCGGGGCCGCGACGAACAGCCCGACCGCCGGCTACGCCCAGCCGAACGGCACGCCGATCGGCGCAGACGCCAATAATTGCAGCACCGGAAATCCGCGCACGAGCACAGCGGCGGCCTATGATTATGTCATGAGCCGGACCGGGGTGAACGGTCGTCCGGGCGGCGGCGTCTATCTCCCCCGTCTACCGCGACCGGCGAAGAGCGACCAGGAACAGCAACGTCTCGCGGGCACACTGACGCTGCAATGGAAGCCTGGCGACAATACCGACATCTCGCTCGACGGGCTATATTCGCGGTTCAAGGTGGATCGGCTCGACACCTATTTCGATGCACGCTCGTTCGGGCGCGCGATCTCGAACAACGGCCAGCCGCTGACGTCGGTCCGCGAGATCGAGGTCGATGACAATGGATCGCTGATCCACGGGCTGTTCGACGGCGTCGATCTGCGGTCGGAGATGCAGCAGGAGAAGTTCACCTCGACCTATCGCCAGGTCAATCTGAACCTCGACCACCGCTTCTCCGACACCGTCCGGGTCTATGGTCTGGCCGGCATCAACCAGTCGCGGCTCGACGTCGACCGCCTGCAGGTCGCGATCGATGCCAATGACACGCGCGACTTCTCGATCGACTTCCGCGACAATCCCGACATTCCGAAGATCGGCTACGGGATCGACACGACCAATCCCGCGCTCTTCCAATATGGCCCGCCACTCGCCAACGGCGACCAGCGCGGCCAGCTGTCGAATTTCATCCGTCGCAACACGATCACGAGCAAGACCTTCGAACTCAACGGCGAATGGGAGGCCGCCCCCGACTTCACGCTGCAGATCGGCGGCCAGTATCGCACCAACAAATATACCGCCCGCGAGCGGCAGCTCGCCACCAACACGCCGCTTGCCTTGCCGTCGGGCGTGACGCTCGCCAGTCTCACCACCGTGACGACTGGCATCGGCAGCAATCTGGACGGGCTGTTGCAGGATTTCGTCTCGATCGATCCCGAGAAGTTCCGCGACGCGGTCGGGCTCGACAACTATGTCTATTGCAGCCTCGAATGCGCCAAGGGCACATATGGCGGCGTCGATGAGAAATATGCCTCGGGCTATGCGATGGTGAAGTTCAACACCGCCAACTCGCTGCCCTTCGCGCTGCGCGGCGACGCGGGCGTACGATACGTCCATACCAAGCTCGACACCTATGGCCCGATCACCTCGGCAGCGCCCGCGGGGTCGCTCTACCCCTCGCGGTTCGTGATATCGGAGGTAGGCCGCAGCTATGACGACTGGCTGCCGTCGGCGAACCTCGCGCTCGACATCACCCCCGAGCTGATCGCGCGCGCCTCGGTCGCCCGCGTGATGTCGCGGCCAGCCTATGGCCAGCTGATCCCCGCAGGCTCCGCGAACCTCGTCATCCAGACCGCAACCTTCAGTAATCCCTTCCTCGAGCCGATCCGTGCCAACACGTTCGACGCCGCGCTCGAATGGTATTTCGCCAAGGGCTCGCTGATCTCGGTCGCGTATTTCTACAAGAATATCGAAAGCTATATCCAGACGACCAGCCAGGCGGTCGCGTTCCAGGATATCGGCCTGCCGCTGACGCTGCTCAACGGAACGCAGTTGCGCCCGACCGACGTGTTCACCGTCCAGCGCAGCAACAACACGGAAGGCGGGCCACTGCGCGGGTTCGAGGTCAACGTCCAGCTGCCCTTCACCTTCCTGCCCGGCGTGCTGCGCAATTTCGGCGCGCTCGGCAACTTCACGCGGGTTCGGTCGAACATCAACTACGTCATCTCGCCGACGCTGTCCCGGACCGCGCCGCTGGTCGGGCTGTCGCCCGAAACGGCAAGCGGGACGCTCTATTACGAAGACGACAAGTTCAGCATCCGCTCGACGGTCAACTATCGCGCGGCCTTCCTGACCGCCGTCCCCAGCGGCTCGGTCGACGCAGATTCGACCGCCAATGCGAGTTCGATCTTCGTCGACGCCTCGGCCTCGTACAACCTCAACGAGCATATCAAGTTGATCGCCGAAGTATCGAACATCACGGACGAAACCAATCGCCTGACCGTCGACACAGTGCGTCAGGACCCGCTCTACACCTCCTATTTCGGCCGCACCTATGCGCTCGCGGTCAATTTCCAGTTCTGACGAATTCACGGTTCTGGTCGATATCGGCGCGCCCCCCCTGCCGATGTCGACCCGATCTCCGGGTGCGCTGCACGTCACGTGCGGCGCACCCGGTTCTTTCTTTGACTACGGTGCCGACGGCGCGCCGCATGGGTCCGGCCCTTCATCGTCACACACGCGCTGACCACATATTTCAGGGACCGGGCCTCATGATCGTGCCATCCATTCTTCTCGCGCTTGCAGCGTTGCAAACGACAGCGGCGCCCGCGGCGACCGCCGAGCATGTTGCGATCCAGGCCGCGGACATCGATCGCAGCGCGGCCTTCTACCACGAGGCCTTCGGCCTGCGGATCATCCCGACGCCGCTCAAGAACCGCCGCTGGCTCGATCTCGGCAACGGCCTCGCGCTCCACATCCTCGACGGCCGTATGGCGCCGAAACCCTCGAACCGGAACGAGCATCTGGCGCTGCACGTCGACGATCTCGCTACCGTCATTGCCTGGCTGGACCAGCACGGACGCGTCTGGACCGACCTTGCGGGCACACCGCACACGATGCAGCTCCGGTTCGACGGCGTCCGCCAGATCTATGCACAGGATCCCGACGGCTATTGGCTGGAGATCGGGGACGCACGCGGCACGGCGCCACGATGACGTAGCGGCCGATCTCGACCAAGGTTATCGAGCGGCAACTCTCTTGGCCGCCACCGCACCCGAGGGACGAGCACGCTGTTTGATCTTTTTGGATTTGCGCTGCACCCCGGGCCCTGAAAGACATCAGCACGACACATAAACTGGTGTACGCTGCCCCTCGGCGCGGTGCGCCACAGGAGAGATCGCCATGTCGTTCGTTGTCAATGGAAACGCCGTCCCGGGACCGGCGGATCCCCGTGTCTCGCTGCTCGATCACCTCCGGGAGACGCTCCACCTGACCGGCACCAAGAAGGGTTGCAACCAAGGCGCGTGCGGGGCCTGCACGGTGCTGGTCGATGGCGAGCGGATCCTGTCCTGCCTCGCGCTGGCGGTCCAGTATGACGGGCGTGAGATCACGACGATCGAAGGCCTCGCCGAGACCGCGGCGCTTCACCCGTTGCAGGCGGCGTTCATCGAGCATGACGGTTTCCAGTGCGGCTATTGCACACCCGGGCAGATCTGCTCGGCGATCGGCATGGCCTCGGAGGCCCGCCGCGGCGTGCCGAGCCATGTCAGCGCCGACCTTGCCGCCGACGTGATCCTGACCCGCGACGAGATCCAGGAACGGATGAGCGGCAATCTGTGCCGCTGCGGCGCGCATAACGGCATCATCGATGCGATCCAGGCAACGATGGCGCCAGCGCCGACCGCCGAGACGAGCGCGGAGATGGCGGCATGACTCCCTTCACCTACCTGCGCGCCGATACCGTGAACGACGCCGTGCGACTGGGTGCGGGCGAGACCGCGGCCTTTCTCGGCGGCGGCACCAATATCGTCGACCTGATGCGTGAGACCGTCGCCCGCCACGAGACGTTGGTCGACGTGACCCGCCTGTCCGCCGCAGTCACCGAGACGGCAGAGGGCGGACTGCTGATCGGCGCGGCCGCCACCAACACCGCGGTCACCGAGCATCACGGCGTGCGGACGCGTTATCCCATGCTGTCGCGCGCGATCCTCGCGGGGGCATCCGCGCAGATCCGCAACATGGCGACGGTCGGCGGCAACCTGCTGCAGCGTACGCGCTGCACCTATTTCTATGACACCGACGGATCGCATTGCAACAAGCGCGCGCCGGGTACCGGATGCGATGCCCGCGAAGGGTTCAACCGCATCCACGCGATTCTCGGCGCATCCGATGCCTGCGTCGCGACGCACCCCTCCGATATGTGCGTTGCGCTGACCGCGCTCGACGCTGTCGTCCATGTCGAGGGACGCGACGGCGCGCGGACGCTTCCCTTTGGCGAGCTGCACCGCCTGCCCGGCGATCGGCCCGACCTCGACACGGTGCTGGCGACAGGCGAACTCATCACGGCGATCGAACTGCCGCCGCTCGGTTTCGCGGCACGCTCGACCTATCGCAAGGTGCGCGACCGGGCGAGCTACGCCTTCGCGCTGATCTCGGTCGCCGCGGCGATCGAGATGGACGGCGACCGGATATCGGACGTCCGGATCGCGTTTGGCGGTGTCGCCCACAAGCCATGGCGCGCGAAGAAGGCGGAGGCCGCGCTGCGCGGCGAACTGGCCAGCGAGGCCGCCTTCCGGGCGGCCGCAGCCGCGGAGTTCGCCGATGCGCGGCCGCTTCGCGACAATGCGTTCAAGCCCGAACTGGCGACGCGAACGCTGGCCGCGGTGCTGGCCGAGCTGGCGAAGGGAGACGTCGCATGAGCATCGTCGATACCGCAAAGCAGGCGGCGCAGGGCCTGATGCAAAGCGCGATGGAGAAGCTCGTTCCGCTTGCACCCGACAGCTGGATCCCCGGCGGCCGGCCCGACCCGCTGATCGCGCACAAGCACGGGCTGATCGGCACGCCGGTATCGCGCCTCGACGGCGCGCTGAAGGTCAAGGGCGAGGCAGGTTTTGCAGCGGAGTTCCGCTTCGACGACATGGCCTATGCGGCACTCGCCTATGCGACGATCCCGCGCGGCCGGATCACGGCGATCGACAGCGCGGCCGCGGAAGCCGCGCCGGGTGTCGTCCTGGTGATGACTCACCTCAACGCGCCACGGATGAACACACCGGGCATGTTCGGCTCGTCCCCGACCGCGGTGGGCCCCGCCGACCTGCCGATCCTGCAGGACGACCGCATCCACTGGAACGGGCAGCCGATCGCCTGCGTCCTCGCCGAGACGCAGGAACAGGCTGATCATGCAGCGTCGCTGCTCGGCTTCACCTATGATGCGGAGCCGTCGACGACCAGCCTCGAGGACGCGAAAGCGAACGGTCGCGAACCGGGCCTGTTCATGGGCCAGCCGCTGCACAACCGGATCGGCGATGCCGACGCCACACTCGCCACCGCGCCGCATGTCGTCGATCAGGTCTATCGCACCCCGCGCCACAACCACAATCCGATCGAACCGCATGCCGCGACGATCGCATGGATCGACGGCGCGCTGGTGATTCACGACGCGAGCCAGATGGTCACCGCCCAGGCGCAGACGATCGGCGAGGTCTTCGATCTCAAGCCCGACAAGGTCCGGTTGACCTCGCCCTATGTCGGCGGGGGTTTTGGCTGCAAGGGCTTGTGGGATCACCAGATCATCGGTGCCGCCGCGGCGAAGCTGGCAGGCCGCCCGGTGCGGATCACGCTGTCGCGCGAGGGCGTGTACCGGGTCGTCGGCGGGCGATCGCTCACCGAGCAGCGGGTGGCGATCGGCGCGACCGCGGAGGGCCGCTTCGATGCACTGGTCCACACTGGCCTGTCGATCATGACACCGCACAACAACATGCCCGAGCCGTTCATCCTCGGCACGCGCGCCGCCTATGCCTGCCCCAATATCAGCCTGCAGGTCGACATCGCGCGGATGAACATGCTGGCCAACACCTTCATGCGCGCGCCGGGCGAGGCGGTCGGCACGTTCGCGCTGGAATGCGCGGTCGACGAGCTCGCGGTCGAGCTGGGCATCGACCCGGTCGAACTGCGGATCCTGAACGAGCCGGACAAGGACCCGACGTCGGGCCTCGCCTTCTCCTCGCGCCATATCGTCGAGGCGTGGCGCAACGGTGCAGATCATTTCGGCTGGGCGGATCGCAGTGTTGAACCGGCCACGCGCCGCGATGGCGAATGGCAGATCGGCATGGGCTGCGCGACCGGGACCTATCCCTATTACCGGATGCCCGGCGCACAGGCGCGCATCACCCTCACGCGTGAGGGCGACGCCGTGCGCGCGTTGATTGAGGTCGCGGCGGCGGAAATGGGCATGGGGACCTCGACCACCACCGCGATCGTCGGCGCGGAACGACTGGGTCTGTCGCTCGATCAGGTCGAGGTCGGCTATGGCGACTCTTCGATCCCGGGCGCGATCATGGCGGGGGGATCGCAGCAGACCGCGGCGATCGGCGCGGCCGTCATCGCGGCGCATAACGCGCTGGTCGCCAAGCTGCTCAAACTAGCCGGCAACGATTCGCCCCTCGCGGGGCTGTCGGCGGATACGATCGGCAGCGAGGATGGCGGGCTGGCGAAGATCGACGACCCGTCGCAGCGTGAAAGCTACGCCTCGATTCTGACGCGTGCGCAGCGCGACAGCGTCACCGTCACCGCGGCGGCGTCGCAGCCGCTCGAACTGATGCACTGGTCGATGCACTCGCACAGCGCGATTTTCTGCGAAGTGCGGGTCAATGCGGTCACTGGGGAGACGCGCGTCAGCCGGATCCTCGGATCGTTCGATTGCGGCCGCATCCTCAACCCCAAGACGGCGAAGAGTCAGTTTCGCGGCGGGATCATCATGGGGCTCGGCATGGCGCTGATGGAGGAAACGCAGTTCGACGAACGCAATGGCCGGATCATGAACCCGAGCCTTGCCGAATATCACATCCCCGTGCACCTCGACGTTCCGGAAATCGACGTCATCTGGACCGATATCGCCGATCCCCACACACCGATGGGTGCGCACGGGATCGGCGAGATCGGCATCACCGGCGTCGCGGCGGCGGTCGCCAACGCGGTCTACAACGCCACCGGCAAGCGCGTCCGCGATCTGCCGATCACCCTCGACAAGCTGCTATAGGGTGGCCGTTTAGCGGGGACGCGATACGCGCCGGTCGGGCAGCCGCCGACCGGCGCTGTGCGGTCCCGCCGCCGCGTTTTGAACCATTTGCGGCACCGAACGCCCCCGTGCGAACAACGGCGCACCGGCGACGGTTGCATGGATCGCCCGCGCCCGTGTCTCGCTACCGGATTCGGAACGTCGTCATATTCTGCCGCGACAACGTCCCTCCTTACCGCCGTGCCGGGATCTAGCGGCTGCTCGCGCGTTACAGCTTGCTGCTCTCCTCCTCCCCCACGCCAACGGAAGACCACATCATGTCCGACCAGACCGACAGCCCCGTCCTGCAGCCCGTCACGATCGGCGATCTGCGACTGCAGAACCGTATCGTCATGGCGCCGCTGACGCGCAGCCGCTCGAACGACGACGGTGTCCCGCCCGACTTTGCCGCCGACTATTATGCGCAGCGTGCCGATGCCGGCCTCATCATCAGCGAAGCGACCAACATCTCGTCGCAGGCGCGCGGCTATGCGATGACGCCCGGCATCTGGTCGGACGCTCAGGTCGCCGCATGGACGCCGATCGTCGAGGCCGTCCACCGGCGTGGTGGGGCGATCTTCCTCCAGCTGTGGCACACCGGCCGCATCTCGCATCCCGATCTCCACGACGGTGCCCTCCCCGTCGCGCCGTCCGCGATCAAGGCGGAGGGCCAGGCCTTCACGAACGACGGGATGAAGGATTTCGTCACTCCTCGTGCACTGGAGACGGACGAGATTCCCGCGATCGTCGAGGATTACCGCCGCGCTGCCGAACAGGCGAAGGCCGCCGGCTTTGACGGCGTCGAGGTCCATGCCGCGAACAATTATCTGCTCGAACAGTTCATCCGCGACAGCACCAACCAGCGCAGCGACGTCTATGGCGGTTCGATCGAGAACCGGCTGCGCTTCCCGCTCGACGTGGTTCGCGCCGTGGTCGATGTCTGGGGTGCAAACCGCGTCGGGATCCGCATCTCGCCCGCGACGACCGAGCCGGGCAAGACCCCGCTCGACAGCCAGGTCGGGCGGACCTTCGACACGTTCGTCGATGCCCTGTCGGAGATCGGGCTGCTGTACATCCACGATATCGAAGGCGTGACCCAGCAGACGCGCGACGTGCCGGACGGCGTCGACTTCCAGGCGCTGCGCAAACGCTTCTCGGGCGCGTATATCGCCAACAATCAGTATACGCTGGAGCTTGCCGAAAAGACGCTGGCAGAAGGCAATGCCGACCTGTTCAGCTTCGGTCGCCCCTTCCTCGCCAATCCCGATCTCGTCGACCGGCTGCGCACCGGCGCGCCGCTGGCCGAGGCGCCGAAGCAATATTGGTATGGCGGCGGCGCCGTCGGCTATTCGGACTGGCCCGGAATGAACGGGAAGATCGAGCTCTCGTAATGCGGCAGAGCGTCTGAGGTGACCGAGGGGACGCGGGGCCGGCACACATCGTGCCGCCCTCGTCCCCGATCAGCCACAGCAGCGCTTGTGCTTTTTCCCCGACCCGCAAGGGCACGGATCGTTGCGACCGACTTTCGATGGCGTCGTCGCCGATGCGTCGGGTGACGACGGGCCGGCGACGCTCACCTGCGCGGCATACAGGCGCTGGACGGCGTCGGTGAGTTCGGCCGGCGCCCGGTCCTGAAGCGCGTTGATCACAACGCTGTCGAGGTCGCTCTCATTGCCCGCGACCGCGATCAGCGTTGCCAGCTGCGACCACGGGGCCGCCCTTGCGGGGTCGTCGGCCAGCGCATCCCAGGCCTCGGGGCGCAACGCGACCGCATCGGTCAGGCCGTCGATCCAATATTCCCACAGAACTTCACCATCGCGCTCATCGACGTCGAAGATCGGTTGAAGCTTGCCGCGGGCAAGGTCGCGCGCGATCTCATCACGTCGCGCCGCCACCGCATCGGCGAACCATTGCACGTCGAGCGGATCCTCGAAGGGCGGCGTGCCATCGGACTCGCTTCCCCAGATCACCGTCATCCACTCGCCCGGCGCGATCGCCTCCGGGGAGATCAGCAGCCCGGTGAGGAAGCCGTCGAGCTCGGTGAGCAACATCGGTTCCTCGACGGCGAGATCGGCGAGCGCACCATCGAGGCGCCGGAAGCGTGACGGGAATCGCTTCACAGGCTGAGCGCGCGGCGGCGCATCTCGGCCTGCGCCATCTCGCGCAGCGGGGTCGCCTCGCCCGCAGCGAAGATGTCCGCGAGGTCGAGCAGATCCTCGTCGCCAAGAGCATTCACCGAGGCCTCGACGGCCACGAGGCGATCGAGCGCGCGCGCCGTTACCATCCCCTGGCGCTTGGTTCGTATTTTGAGCATCGCCGTCCACTAGCAGAACCGGTCAGGATTTACAGGCGCAGACCACGTCCATGATCCGGCACGCGTCGACGTGCGGGTGGCAGACAACCGGCGCACCGCATCGCAATCGCGAAAATTGTCGTGCGCTCCAAACCGTCCCTGCCCTGAGCACTCTATAATCAAGCTGACCTTGATGGGCGGTCCCCCGATTCCGCGCTTGTCGGCCAGATCGGCGTGACGTGTGAGATTGAGACGACGGCAAATGGCCGCCGTGTTGTTTGAGCTATTGATTTACATGATGCAGCACAAAGGAATCCGTTGATGTTGGCAAAGATCCTCGGCGGCGTCTCGTCAGACGTCCTCACGTCCGAATTGGCGCGCCTCGAGAGCATGTTTGCCGATGGTGACTTTTCGCAACGGGCGAATACGTCGCTCGCCAACGGCCAGACCCAGACGGTGTTGTGCGCGATCAACCAGATGCTCGATCGCGCGCTGCGCCCGGTTGGCCAGTTAAGCGCAAGGATAGACGACTGGAGCGCCGCGCATGACAAGGGCGATATCGACGCCATCCTGCCGGTCGACGAGTTTCACGGGACGTTCGCGGTCATGGCGAAGCGGCTCAACCTTCTGGTCGGCAGCCACATCGCGGTCAAAAGAACCGCGATGGCCTGCGTCAGGGAATTCAGCGAGGGTAATTTCGCCGCCCCGCTAGAGCGTTTCCCGGGCAAGAAGGCGTTCATCAACGAAACGATCGAAACGCTGCGCGCAAATCTGCAGGGACTGATCAGCGAACTGAACCACATGTCCTCCGAGCACGACAAGGGCGACATCGACGTCATCGTCGCGGCCGACCGGTTCAAGGGCGACTTCGGCACCATGGCGCGCGGCGTCAACACCATGGTCGCCAACCATATCGCCGTGAAGAAGAAGGCGATGGCCTGCATCAAGGCGTTTGGCGAAGGCAATTTCGACGCACCGCTCGAAGCCTTTCCCGGCAAGAAGGCGTTCATCAACGACACCGTCGAGACGCTGCGGCGCAACCTGCGCGACATCATCGGCGAGGTGGAACGGCTGATCAAGGCATCGACGGCGGGCGAGCTCGGCCAGCGCGGTGACGAGACGCGCTTCGTCGGGGATTTCGCCGGACTGGTTTGCGGGATCAACGCGATGCTCGATGCGACGCTGCTGCCGATCGAGGAGGGCAATCGCGTCCTGAACCTCGCCAGCGTCGGCGACCTGCGCGAGATGGTCGAGATCCCCTGCCAGGGCGACCACCGCCGCATGAAGGATTCCATCAACGCGCTGGTCGACAATCTGCGGGTAAGCGCCAGTCTCGCCGACAAGATCGCCGACGGTGATCTGAGCTTTGCACATCAGCCATTGTCCGACCAGGATACGCTTGGACAGGCGATCGTGCGGATGGTCGACAATCTGAGGGTGAGTGCCGATCTGGCCGACAAGATTGCCGATGGCGATCTGGCGGTGTCGCATCAGCCCATGTCCGACAAGGATGTTCTCGGCCAGGCGCTGGTGCGGATGATCGAACAATTGCGCAACGTCGTTGGCAAGGCCAGCGGCGCCGCCGACAACGTCTCGGCCGGGAGCCAGGAGCTGTCGGCAAGTTCCGAGCAGGTCTCGCAAGGCGCGACCGAGCAAGCGGCGGCTGCCGAAGAAGCGTCCTCAGCGATGGAAGAGATTGCCGCCAACATCAAGCAGAGCGCGGACAATGCCGCGCAGACCGAAAAGATCGCCCGCCAGTCTGCGAAGGACGCCGAACTCAGCGGGATCGCGGTCCAGCGCGCGGTCAACGCGATGCGGACGATCGCGGAGAAGATCGGCATCGTCCAGGAGATTGCCCGCCAGACCGATCTGCTCGCGCTGAACGCCGCGGTCGAGGCTGCGCGCGCGGGCGAACATGGCCGCGGTTTTGCCGTCGTCGCCTCGGAAGTGCGCAAGCTCGCCGAACGCAGTCAGGTCGCAGCGGCAGAAATCGGATCGGTGTCCTCGCAGACCGTCGCCGCGGCGACCGAAGCCGGCGACATGTTGACCAAGCTGGTGCCCGACATCAGCCGCACCGCCGAACTCGTCGCCGAGATCAGCGCGGCCTGCCGTGAACAGGATATCGGCGCGGCACAGATAAACGAGGCGATCCAGCAGCTCGACCTGATCAGCCAGCAGAATGCCGGTGCATCCGAACAGATCACCGCAACGTCGGAAGAACTTGCCTCGCAGGCTGAGGAACTCCAGGCCAGCATCGCCTATTTCCGGACCGGTGGCGGCGCGGATATCGGCCATCGCCGGCCGGCCCCGGCCGTGCAGCGCAAGGCAACCGCGCGCAGTCCGATCGCTGCTCGGCCAACCGCGAAGGCCAAACGGCCAAAGCCCAATTCTATCGCCGACCAGCAGGCCCGCGTGAACGGCTTCGCGCTCGATCTGATCAAGGGTGGCACCGACGCCGACGACGATGCTTTCGGCGCCCAGGCGGCCTGACCGCGGATTGCTGAGACGGGCGGCCTTAGCCGGTAATCAGACGCAACCGCTGACGCTGTGGTGAGGCGATCGCGCCGTCGGGCGCGGTCGCCTTGCGGCGTTAATGACGACCTGATCGAAAATAAGCGATGGGTCCGGAACGGACCTCTTGGCCGCCGTCTATAATGAACCAGCGGACCCGGCCGCGCGAAGCTGCCGGTCGGAGAGAATGGGGGAACGCATGGCGCAAATCATCCTTGTACCGGCCACCGTCACGACCAGCTCGGTGGTGCCCTTCGCCGCGGACCTCGCCTTACAGCTCGAGCAGCATGACGCGGTCGAACTCGATCTCTCCGCCGTTGCCGAAGCCGATGTCAGCCTGTTGCAGCTCGTCTGCGCGGCGCGCCGTCAGGCCGAACGCGACGGCAAGTCCCTGCGCCTCGCAATGCCGGTGCACGACGTGCTGGCGGCACTGCTCGAGCGCGCGGGCTTCCTCACCGATATCCCATCAGCCGATCAGAATTTCTGGTTTCACGGAGATTTGCCGCGATGAGCGCATCCATCCTTATCGTCGATGATTCCACCAGCATACGCGTCGCCATCCGCATGGCGCTGACCGGGGCTGGCTACACCGTCAGCGAGGCCGCCGACGGCGCGCAGGGCCTGAGCAAGGCCAGTGGCAGCCGCTTCGACATGATCATCACCGATCTCAACATGCCCAACATGGACGGGCTGTCGATGATCCGCGCGCTGCGCAAGAACCCCGCGCAGTGCGGTACCCCGATCCTGTTCCTCACCACCGAATCCGAGGATGCGATGAAGCAGCAGGCCAAGGCCGCCGGCGCGACCGGCTGGCTGGTCAAGCCGTTCGTCCCCGAACAGCTGATCCGGGTCGTGCGCAAGGTCCTCGGACGGTGAGCCAGAACGACCCCGTCGCCGCATTCCGCGTCGAGGCGGGCGAAGTCCTCGAACAGGTCGAGCAGGGCCTGCTCGATCTCGGTCACCGGCTGGACGATCACGAGCTGATCGACGCGGTGTTCCGCGGGCTGCACACGCTCAAGGGCTCGGGCGCGATGTTCGGCTTCGACGCGCTGGCCAGCTTCACGCATCACTGCGAGACCGCCTTCGACCGCGTCCGCAAGAACCTGACCCCCGCCACGCCGCAGCTGATCGCGGTCATCCTGTCCGCGCAGGACCACATGCGCGCGCTGATCGAGGGCGACGCGACCGACCGCAAGGCGGAAGGCGACGCGATCCTGGCGAAGCTGCAGGCGGCGCTGGACGGCGCGCCCGCGCCGACGCCGGAGGCACCGCCCGTCGTGCAGGGGTGGCGGCTGTCACTCCGCCTGCCCCCCGAAGCGATGCAGAATGGCATCAACCCGCTCGCGCTGCTCGATGAATTGCGCACGCTCGGCGACTGCCGGATCGTCGCGCGGACCGACCAGGTGCCGCCGCTTGCCGAGCTGGTGCCGACCGAATGCCATGTCGGCTGGGATATCGAAGTGCGCGGCGCGGTGTCGCGGGATGACCTCGAGGACGTCTTCATATTCGTACTCGACGACCTGGACCTTCAGATCGAGGCGATCGGCGACACGTCGTGCGACGACGTGGAGGATGCCGCGCCGCCGCCTGACGCGGGGACGACGCCGTCTGCGCTCCCGCCCACACGGGTCGACGCGATGCCACCGGTGCAGGATCGCGACCCGGCCACCACCCCGAACGGCCGGGGGGCGCCCAAGACCGGCGAAAGCGTCCGGGTACCAGCCGAACGCCTCGACCTGCTGATGGACCGGGTGGGCGAACTCGTGATCGTCCAGAGCCGGCTGTCGCAGCTCGCGCATAGCAGCGGCAGCAACGCGACGGACGTCGCGCTTCGCTCCATCTCCGAAGAGATCGAGCGGCTGGCGAGCGAATTGCGCGACACGGTGATGGTGCTGCGTATGGTGCCCGTCGCCACGCTGTTCGGCCGGTTCCGCCGCCTCGTCCACGATATCGCTCGCGACACTGGCAAGACGATCGAGCTGTCGACAGACGGCGAGACGACCGAGGTCGACAAGACGGTGATCGAACGGCTCGCCGATCCGCTGATCCACCTGATCCGCAACGCCTGCGATCACGGGATCGAACCGCCCGAGCGGCGCCTTGCCGCGGGGAAGCCCGAGGTCGGGCAGGTCCGGCTATCCGCGCGTCAGGAGGGTGGCGAGGTTGTCATCACGATCCGTGACGACGGCCACGGGATCGACCGCGAGCGCGTGCGCGCCAAGGCCGAGGCACACGGACTGCTCCAGCCGGGACAGATCGTGAGCGACCAGGAGTTGCTCCAGATGATCTTCCATCCCGGCTTCTCGACCGCGCCGCAGATCACCAGCCTGTCGGGCCGCGGTGTCGGGATGGACGTGGTCAAGCGCACGATCGAGAGCCTGCGCGGCACGATCGAGGTCGCGAGCGTATCGGGTCAGGGGTCGGCGATGTCGCTGCGCATCCCGCTGACGCTCGCGATCATCGACGGGCTGCTGATCCGGGTCGGCGACGGTCGCTACGTCATTCCGCTCGCCGTGGTCGAGGAATGCATCGAACTCAGCCTTGAGGAGGATCTGCGTTCGCGGGGGCGGAGCTTCATCACGCTACGCGACCGGCTCGTGCCGTTCGTCCGGCTGCGTGAGATGTTCGCCACGGGGACGAAGCCCAGCGTCCACCAGAAGATCGTCATCATCGCAACAGGGACCGAGCGGGTCGGGCTGGTGGTCGACCAGATCATCGGCAGCCACCAGACCGTGATCAAGCCGATGTCGGCGGTGCATTGCAACGTCCCGACCTTCGCGGGCGCGACGATCCTCGGCGATGGCGGCGTCGCGCTGATCCTCGACGTCGTCCAGCTCGTCGCACTGGGCCAGCATCAGGAGGAGCGGCTTCGCGCCGTTGCATGACCATGGAAGACACGACGGAAACCCAGTGGGACGAAGACGGCCGGCTCGAGGTGCTGACGTTCGATCTGCAAGCCGAGAAGTTCGCGGTTGAGGCGGTCCTTGTCCGCGAGATCCTGGACCTGCTGCCCGAAACGGTCGTGCCGGGTGCGGACCGGCTGGTCGCGAGCGTCGCGAACTTTCGGGGCAAGATCATCCCGATCGCGGACCTGCGCCTGGCGTTCGGCCTGCCCTCGGCGGAATCGACGATGGACAGCCGGATCGTGGTGGTTGAGCTCGACGTCGACGGTGTCCCGACCCAGATCGGCATCCGCACCGACAAGGTGCACGAGGTGACGACCCTGCACCGCGACGCCAGCGAGACCCCGCCCACGGTCGGCCTGCGCTGGCGTCGCGATTTCATCCGCGAGCTGGTGCGGACGCCGCAGGGCGTCATCGTCCTCGCCAACATCGCGCGGATCTTCGACCCGCTGCTCGGTGGCCGCGCCACCCCCGCCGTGCTCGCGCCGGCACTCCTCTGACGCTGGAAGGACCGACATGTACGGGTCAATCGAACGATGCTCGGCGACGGCCACTGATCGATCCCACGGGTCCCGGCCGGGTGGTGCGGCACGCCCCCACTCCGCAGCCTGTGAAAGGTGCGCGGCATGAGCGTCGCCGGAGAGCTGCAGGCCGTGACCTTCGGGCTGGGTGCCGAAACCTTCGCGGTGCCCGTCACGCTGGTCCGCGAGATCCTTGACTGGACCGAGACCTTTCACATCCCGAACGGCCCCGATTATCTGCTGGGGCTGACCGATCTGCGCGGCGAGGGCGTGACGACGATTGATCTGCGGCGTCGCCTCGGCCTGCCGCCGGTCGCGCCGACGCCGAGCACGCGGATCCTGGTGATCGATGTTCCCGTCGACGGGCGCAACCTGGTCCTAGGCCTCGTCGTCGACCGGGTGCTGGAGGTCAGCACCTTCGACCGTGGCCAGATCGGCGCGGCGCCCGATATCGGCGTCCGCTGGCCGTCGCGCTATATTGCGGGGGTGGTCAAGCGGACTGAGGGCTTCGTCGTGCTGGTCGATGTCGCGCAGATCTTCTCCAGCGCCGAGGTCAGTGTTCTGCACGCCAGCGCCGCATGACGGGTTCGCGTCGCGACCCCTGACACCCAATCCTCATGGTGCCGCCTCGAACGGTCCATCGTCATCCTGGAGCTGGTTCCCGTGTCCTTCATCTCCCCGATCGTGAAAACGCCGCCAAGCGCCTCGGACCAGATCGGCCCGCGCGAGTTCGCGCAGCTCGCCGACTATATCTTCGACTATGCCGGGATCCGGATGCCGGCGAGCAAGCGGACGATGCTCGAAGGGCGGTTGCGGCGTCGGCAACGCGCGCTGGGGTTCGATACGCTCGAGGCCTATTGTCGCCATGTCCTGACGGACAATAATCTCGATCAGGAAGGCATCCACCTGATCAATGCGGTGACGACCAACAAGACGGATTTCTTCCGCGAGCCGGTCCATTTCGACTTTCTGCGCGACGTGGCACTTCCCGGCATGGAAGCGACCTATCTGCGGACGATCCGCGCCTGGAGCGTCGCCTGCTCGACCGGGCCCGAGCCCTACACGATCGCGATGCTGCTCGACCAGTTTGCCGGCACGCGCCGCGGGATCGCCTACAGCATATTGGCGACCGATCTGGACACCGAGGTGCTCGAGATCGCCCGGCGCGGCATCTATCCCGCCGATCTCGCAGAGCCCGTTCCGGCGGCGCTGCGGCGCAAATATCTGATGGAATCGCGTGATCCGGCGCGTCGCGAAGTCCGCGTGATACCCGAATTGCGCCGTGCGATCGCGTTCGCCCGGCTGAACCTGATGGACGAGATCTATCCAGTGGGCGAGCCGATGCACCTGATTTTCTGCCGCAACGTCCTCATCTATTTCGACAAGCAGACCCAGCATGAGGTGGTCTCGAAGCTCGTCAGCAGGCTCGCGCCGGGTGGCTACCTGTTTCTGGGGCATTCGGAATCGATCACGGGGCACGACCTCCCGCTCGTGCCCGTCGCCCACACCGTTTTCCAGCGGAGCTGATCCATGGCCGTCTCCGGAAAGATCCGTGTGCTCATCGTCGACGATTCCGCGGTCGCGCGGCATGCCCTTGCGGCGATCCTCGAGGAGGATCCAGAGATCACCGTCATGGGCACCGCCGCCGACCCGTTCAGTGCGGCCCGCCGCATCCAGGATGAAGTGCCCGACGTGATGATGCTCGACGTCGAGATGCCGCGCATGGACGGGATCACCTTCCTGAAGAAGCTGATGGCACAATGCCCGCTTCCCGTGGTGATGTGCTCGTCGGTCACGGAAAAGGGCTCCGACGCGATGCTGCAGGCATTGGAGGCGGGCGCGGTCGACGTCATCGTGAAGCCCCGTGCCGGTCTCGCCGAGCATCTCGCCGATCACAATCTCCAGATCCGCGACGTGATCAAGGCGGCGGCGCGCGTGCGGGTCTCGCTCCGGTCGTCCAATGGCAGCCGGCCGGGCCGGCTCGAGCAGAAGCTCACCGCGGACGCCGTCCTGCCGCCCCCGAGCGGTCGCGTGATGAACCGCGCGACCGAGCGCGTGGTATGCCTCGGCGCATCGACCGGGGGAACCGAGGCCCTACGCGAAGTCCTCACGGCGCTGCCCGCGACCACGCCCGGTGTCGTCGTGGTTCAGCACATGCCGGAAAACTTCACGCGCGCTTTTGCCAATCGGCTGAACACGCTGTGCGTCGTGACCGTCAAGGAAGCCGAGGACGGCGATCCCGTCCTGCCGGGCACCGTCCTGATCGCGCCCGGCGGCAAGCACATGATGATCGAGCGGCGCGGGACCCGCTATTTCGTCGCGGTCCGCGACGGGCCGCTGGTCTCGCGTCACCGGCCATCGGTCGACGTCCTGTTCCGCTCGGCGGCGACCGCTGCGGGGACGAACGCGATCGGCGTCATCATGACGGGCATGGGCGACGATGGCGCGCGCGGGATGCTCGAGATGAAACAGGCGGGCGGCCGCACCTTCGCCCAGGACGAGGCGACGTCGATCGTCTTCGGCATGCCCAAGGAAGCGATCGCGCTGGGCGGCGTCGATCGGGTCGTCCCGTTGCATCACATCGCCCGCGACGTCTTGCACGCAACGGCACAATAGGGGCTAGGACGATGACATGGGTCGAACACAGGGCTGTCGAGTCCGATCGGGACGGCGACGAAATGCCGGCCTGGAGCGTGCTGGCAACCGAGCTCGAGAGCGTGGCGAGCGGGCTCGACCAGCGCTTCGTCGATGCCGGGCGTTCGCTGGAACGCGCCTATGACACGGTCGGAAACCTGATCGGCAGCCTCGAAAGCGTCACCAATGCGCTCGACCGGGATGCCGCCGACCGCGCGGTCGCGACGATGCAGGCCAATGCCGACCAGCTCGCCAGCCTGCCCGCGCGACAGAAGACGCGGCAGCATTCGCTCGACATCCTTCAGCAGGCGAGCGGAACGGTGCAGACGGAAATCGGGCGGGTCGACCGGACGCTCGATCTGCTGAAGATCTGCGGGCAGTATCTGAAAGTCGCGGCCGCCGGTGCGCACGGTTTTGCCGAGTTCGCCGACGCGATGGTCGCCGAACTGGACGTCAGCGAGCGCGAGATCCACGAGATCAGCAAGGAGGTCGGGCAGCTCGCATCGACGGTTCCCTGCGTCGTCGATGTGAACCGCGTGCTGGCGTCCGAATGCGCGCGCCTGTGCCCGCATGTTCCCGACAAACTCGCCGCGGACGCGATCGGACTCCAGCAGAACCAGATCGAGGCCGCGCGGCGTGCCGAGACGATCGCGACGATTGCCCGGGACATTCGCAGCAAGCTGTCCGCGGCGCACGGCGCATTGCAGATCGGCGACATCACCCGGCAGCGGCTCGAACATGTCGCGCAGGCCTGCAGCCTGCTCGGTACGGCGGTCGACGAGCTCAATCGCGCGGGCGATCCGGCTGCCGCCAGCGCGCTCGAAGGCCAGGTGATGGCGATGCTCGCGGCACAGGTCGCCGACGCGGCCGCGGATCTCCAGAAGGAATCGCGTCTGTTGGGCGGCAATTTCCGCGCGATCGCAACGCAGGTCGCGACGATGGTGGCACCGCATGAATCGAGCGGCGTCGAGCGGACGAGTGATGGCGCGTTCCTGCAGCTGCTTGAGCAGAGCGTCGCCGATGTCGATGCGGTCACCGCGCAGTTGCGCGACGCCGACATGCGGTCGACGCAATTGGGATCGGAAGCCTCCTCCACCGTCAGACGCCTGGGCGAACGGCTGACGACGATCCACCGGGTCACGAGCGGCGTGCGGATCATGGCGTGGAATTCCGATCTGCGCTCGTTCCGCATGGGTCGCGAGGGCGACGGGCTGGCCCGTATCGCGACCGAGATCCGCTGTGCCGTCAACACCCTGGAGGCTGTCTCGGCATCGATCGCCAGCGCCTTCGAACAGCTGAGCGACGCCGCCGACGCGATCGGCTCGCCCCCCGATGGCAACGAAGCGACGGCAGGGTCGCTGCCCGAAGCGCTCGCGGTCATTCGCGCGGGGGCGTTGCTCACGCGTCAGGGCATGTCCGGCCTCGACCGTGATGCGGGTGCGATCCACGACATCGTCGCGGCGATGACCAGCACGCTGGACTGCGAAACCGCGTTTGCCGAGCCGCTGGCGCGCATCAACGCGAAACTCGATGCACTGGCGATGCCGCTGGTCGAAGCGAGCCAGAGTATCTCGGCCACCGGTGAGCAGCTTTTTCACGCGATAAACGCACTCTACACGATGGCACGCGAACGCCAGGTGCACGCCCGCTTTTCGCCATCCCAAGAGCAGCCCGAAGCCGAGGTCGCTGCGCTGTCAGAGGACGCGGACGACTGCGACGGTCTGTTCTAAGATCGCGGCGCGCCCCAGGCTGGGTCGATCAGCCGAGACGATCGGCCTGAGTCCTGATCCACGCCGCGGTTTCGTCGGGCCGCGTTACCGGGATCATGTGGCCGCCGTCGATCAGCGTCAGCGCGGCGTGCGGCACCATGTCGGCGAAGCGGGCGCCATGCACCTCGGGATCGAGAATCTGGTCGTCGCGGCCGTAGAGGATCGCGATCGGGAGCCAGAGGCCGTGATAGCGCGCGACCATGTCGGGCAGGTCGTCATTGGCGGCGACGAGATCGGCCGAGGCCGCCTCGAAATTTGCCGGCCGTGACACCAGCGCGCCGCCGCCGCGCGTCGCGAAATCGCCGGGCACGGCCTCGGGCGCGAACGCCGCCGCCGCGCCCTTCTCGCCCGCCAGGATCGCGGCGGGTGTGGCGAGCGTCCAGGCCACCGCCTTGCGCGCGGCGGGGGAGACGATCGCGAGAGCCGCGAACGCGCTCGGCGCGGTGTCCTGCGGCTGGGTGAGCGGCGCGATCAGCGCCAAGCCACCGACCGCTTCTGGGTGATCGATCGCCAGCGCGAGCGCCACCGCGCCGCCAAGCGAATGGCCGACAACCAGCGGCTTCTCGAGCTCCAACGCCGCGACGAAACGCGCGATCTGGGCGGCTTGCGCGCGGATATTCGCGGTCTCGCCGGGCGCCGAATAGCCGGAGCCGGGCCGGTCGATCAGGATCACGCGGTAGTCGGTCGCGAGGCGGTCGAGCAGCGCATAGCTGAAGTTGCGCATCTGCCCGGCAAGGCCATGGATCATCACGATTGTCGGTCCGGTGCCGCGGTCGAGATAGTGCATCCGGCGGCCGTCGACGTCGATGAAGGCGCCGTCGGCGGGTATCATTCGCTCGGCCCGCCGCTGGCTCAACTTCGCGAACAGCGCAAGACCGCCGACTGCTGCGATCGCCGCCGCGGCCGTCACCGCGCCGATCGAAACGGCAGAGCGCGATGATTCGACTGGCACCGGAGTGGCGGCACCGCGCGCCTTGTCGAACCGCATCGTCCCGTCCTCCAGTTTGCCGAATTTGAGCGCGGCGAGATCCAGTGCATAGTTCTGATGCACCTTCCACGGCGCCTTGGACCCCTGGTGTGGCAGGATGGCGTTGGCGCGCTGGACATAGCCCGATGTGAAGCCGAGCATCGGCTCGGGTGTCACCGACGGATCGTCGTGCGTGGGCGTGCACATATCATAGCCGTTCGCGTCCATGTGCCGCAGCAGGCGGCAGGCGTAGCGGGCCGACAGATCGCATTTCAGCGTCCAGGACGCATTGGTATAGCCGAAGGCGAGCGCCAGGTTCGGCACGTCGCTCACCATCATGCCCTTGTAGATCAGCCGGTCGGCGGGGTTCACGACCTGCCCGTCGACGAGGAGCTCGACACCGCCGAGCAGGCGCAGGACGAGGCCCGTGGCGGTGACGACGATGTCGGCGCGCAGTTCGCGGCCGGATCGCAGCGCGATGCCGGTCGGTGTGAAGCGGGCGACGTGAACGGTCACGATCTCCGCCTTGCCGCCGCGCATCGCCTCGAACAGGTCGGCATCGGGGACGAGGCAGATGCGCTGGTCCCACGGATCGTAGCGCGGTTCGAAATCGCGCTCGACCTCGTAATTCTCGGGCAACTGCGCACGGACGCCCTTCAGGATCAGCGCCTTCATGTGATCGGGACGTTTGCGCGCATAGGCGTAGGTGGCGATGCCGAGTCCGACGCTCTTCCATTTGGTCGCGCTGTCGGCGAGCGTCCTGGGCAGCACGCGGTGCGTCCACCGCGCAAAGCCGTCCTGCGACGGGCGAGAGACGATATAGGTCGGCGAGCGCTGCAGCATCGTGACGTGCGCGGCCTTTTCGGCGAGCGACGGCACCAGCGTCACCGCGGTCGCACCGCTTCCGATCACCACCACGCGCTTGCCCGTCCAGTCGAGGTCGGCGGGCCAGTGCTGCGGATGCACGAGCTGCCCCGCGTAGTCCTCGACACCGTCGAAGGGCGGCGTGAAGCCGGCGGCATAATCATAATAGCCGCTGCCCATGTACAGGAACCGGCAGACGATCCGCTCGGGCGCGGCACCGTCCCGCTCGATCTCGACCGTCCAGCGCGCATCGGCGGACGACCAGGCGGCGCGAACGACGCGGCGGCCGAAGCGGATATGCGCATCTATCCCGAATTCGCGCGCGGTGTCGGCGATATAGTCGCGGATCGCGTCGCCGCCGGCGATCGCCTGGTCGCTCGGCCAGGGGCGGAAGGGGAAGCCGAGTGTATACATGTCCGAGTCCGAGCGGATGCCGGGATAGCGGAACAGGTCCCAGGTGCCGCCGATCGCATCGCGCGCCTCGAGGATCGCGTAGCTCTTGCTCGGGCATTCGGTCTGGAAACGATAGCCCGCGTCGATCCCCGACAGACCCGCACCGACGATCACGATGTCGAGCTCTTCCGCGGTGCCCGAGCCGGAGGGGATGGACGCAGTCTCAATTGCCATGCCGGAGTGCTCCGATAGAAGGATGCGACAGCAACCGCCGTTATCTGGAAACAGGAGTTATCACTTGAAATCGAAGGCGGCAAGCCAAGGCGGACGGCGCTATGGCGGTGCATCGGCAAGCGAGCGGCGCGTCGAACGGCGCAGCCGGCTGATCCGCGCCGCGATCGCGCTCTATGGCGAGCAGGGCTATCGTCACACGACGGTGACCGCGGTCTGCCGCGCGGCCGGGCTGACCCCGCGCTATTTCTACGAGGCCTTTGCCAATAGCGAGGCGCTGCTTCTAGCGACATTCGGCGAGGTCACGCAGTTCGTGACGCAGCGGGTCGCCGCGGCCGCCGATGCGGCGGGGGGGACGCCGGGGGATCGGCTGATCGCGCTCCTGACCGCTTATTACGACCTGCTGCGCGACGAGCCGGCCAGCGCGCGCGTCTTCCTGTCGGAATTGTCCGGCATCGACCCGCAGGTCGACGAGCTGTTCGAACGCTCGATGGCCAGCTTCGCCAACCTGATCGCCGGCACGCTGGTGCCGACCCATGTCCCCGGCTCGATCGAGCCGCTGTGCCGCGCCGGCGCCATGCACGGGCTGCTCGCGGTGGCGCGCGACTGGGTAGCGCGGGGGTGCGAAGAACCGGTGTTACGGGTCGTGCGCACGGTCGAGCCACTCTGCCGGATGCTGGTCAGCTGCGGGGGTGATGATTAGCGGCGCGATGTCACAGGAACGCCCGATCTGAGAAGGCCCCCTGCCCTTCTCCACCGCCCACATCAGCCACCTGATCCTTCGCGGCGGTCGTGACGACTACGTCATCGCTGCAACACGCTCGATCTGCGCGGTTTCCGAACGCCAAGCGCTTCGCTACACACCGCGGCACGGCGGACGGAGATGCCCAGTGGACGACGAATTTGCCGAAGCCGTGGCCGGCGCACTGGCCGCACAGGGCTTCGTGCTGGAAAACCTGTATGCGTTGCTGCTCGCCAGCGACGCTGATCCGGTCAGGGCCTGTCAGGCTACGGCGCATCGCATGTTGGAGGATTTTGGCAGTCTGCAGGCAACCGGCGTCCAGGTCATGACGGACGACGAGGTCAACCGGATCAAGCGACGCGCGCTCGATCGGCTGGAGCGGTTCTGGAACGGCGTGGAGCGCCGCCTCGCCAACTTGCCGCAATCCTAGCGCTGGGGTCTCGATCCACCGACGATGCAGGACGTGATGCGCGTCTGGACACGCGTTCCTTGCTATTACAGGGACTTTTCAGCGCGGATGGCTGACGTCGAGGATCGGACACATGGTGGTATTTCGTCTGCTTATTACCCTAGCCCTCTGCTTCGTTGCGAGTGTCGCGCGCGCCGAGTGCCGTCCTGGCAGCATCGACGCCCTGCCTGAACGCGCGATGCTTCACCTTCCCGCGGCGGGCGTGACCGGGCCCGTGCCGCTTGTGATCCTGCTCCACGGCAGCACCGGCACGGGCGCGGAGATGCTGCGCGACAGCCACCTCGCCGAGACGGCGGATCGCCACGGCTTCGTCGTCGCGGCGCCCGATGGCGGTATCGCCGCGGATCGTGGCTTTGTCTGGAACATCCCCGGCGTGCCGACCGTCACGGGCAGCATGCCCGCCCGCGACGCACGCGACGATGTCCGGTATCTGACGGGGCTGATCGACCGGCTTGTCGCAACCGGTTGCGTCGACGGCGCGCGGGTATACGCGACGGGCTTGTCGGGTGGTGGACGGATGACGTCCTGGCTCGGCTGCGTCGCCGCACGACGTTTCGCCGCGATCGCGCCGGTGGTCGGACTGCGTGCCGGACGCCCCCTCGCATCCGATGCGTCACGCGCCGATCCTGCGACCTGTCGCTCGACAGCGCCGCTGCCCCTCCTCGCCTTCGCCGGCGATGCCGATACCACCAACCCCATCACCGGCGGCGGCGCGCCCTATTGGCAATATTCACAGGCCGCCGCGCTGCAACGCTGGGCCGTGCTGAACGGCTGCTCGGATCCCTATGCCCGCAACCTCGGCGCGACGGTCTACGAACAGGGCTATGCCCGCTGTCAGCACGGCACGAGCGTCGCGGCGCGTGTGACGCGCGGCGGGCCGCATAGCTGGTCGGTCGTCGACAATGAGGCAATGTGGGCGTTCTTCTCCCGCCACCGACGCTAAGTCAAAGATCGGCAGCTGCCAGGTCGTCTCGGCCATTCCCGGTTTGGTTGCCAGTTCAAATACTTCGCCATCCCAACCCTATTTCGATGGTTGATTGCCAGGTTAATCTTCCAGTTGTTTTGTATTAAATTACCTACTGCTTATTACTACCAGACCGACTCGATGTATTGTCCGCGGTATGAAATCAGGATACGCTGGTTGCATAAGATAATGTGAGGATGAAATGCGGGGGCTTTTGCTTGGCATTATCGCATCTGTTCTCGCAACGGCAACCGGAGCTCAGGGACAACAATTTCCTTCGGCGCAGGGAGTCGGGGCGAACGACAGCGGTACGGGGGAATTCAACCGTCAGCAAAGTTTTCGAGATTTCGCAGTCAGCGTTACCGACGCCAATCGATTGACGATGCGGCCGGTCCCGGCCGGACCCAAGGACATCATTCAGGGGCTGGAAGTCCATGACGCAAAGGGACTCGTCGTCGGCAAGATTGAGACCGTCGGTAAAGGCTTTGCGGTCGTGTCGAGTGCGATCGGGAGCGTCGAGGTGGACTTTCCGTCCTTTGCAAAGAACAAGAACGGGCTCTTGATCAATATGCCCAAGAGCAAGCTCGACGTCATGATGGCGCACGGTCATCCGGCCCCATGACGCGCCGTTGGGCCTAAACGCCAATAGAGGGGCGTCTGTAGCCGTCGGTCTCGGGTCGCACTATGCCATGTTTTCCGCCGCGACGGGACGCCGCACCATGCCGCCCGCGCCTGACGGGCACCCCTTTGAATGCGATCGGTTCGTCCGGCGGAGCCCCGGGCTCGCGGCAGGGTCAGATGATCATGCTTCAGCTGCCGGAACCCTGATCGCCGTTGGGTGCGATGCCGGGAAGAATATCACCTGCGGGCATCGGGTCGGGTGGGCGATCCTACCAGCGAGACGAGCGTCAACAGCCTGGGGTTCCAGCTACCACGAAGCACTATCCGCAACGGGGAGAGGCGAATGTTCTGGCTGGTGATGCTCGTGCTGGGGGGACAGGGCACGCTGACGCCCGTGATCGTCCGCAACGCGAGTGAGATGCTCACGTCCGACGATTACGTCTCGCGCGCAGTCGGTACGGGCAAGAGCGGCTACACGGTGGTCGAGATCCTGATCGATCCGACCGGAAAGCCGCAGACGTGCGGCGTTGTTTCGACCAGCGGATCCAAGGATCTGGACCTGAAGGCGTGTGCAGCCGGGGTGCTGCGGGGTAAATATGCGCCCGCTACGGACGAGACCGGGTCGCCCATGTACGGTGTCTACCGGATGCGGGTTCGGTGGCACATGGAACTCTTCTTCGATGCTCCGACCCGTACACCCAAGGTGCCGGCAGACATCGTGCTGGAAGTCGCGAAGCTGCCGGCGGGGCAGAAGTCCGTTGCTGTCACCCTGGCCTATCTGGTCGGGGAAGACGGCGCGATCCGACGCTGTTCGGTTATAACGTCGAGCGGCTCTGCGCCATTCGATACCGGCGCCTGTTCTTCGATGATAAAGCATTATCGATACGCGCCGGCCAAGGACAAGGCCGACAAGGCGTGGCCAGTCATTCGCATGCAGCGAATTGAGTTCACCTCGACTAAACTGGGTTAGCCTGACACGATAGGCGCACGTGATCAATGTTCGTTACCATTGACACCGCTTTGCCATTCATCAGGGTTTTCCCGCATGACGCCGCCGCCCCGACGCTCGGGTATACCACCAGTAATCGCGTACCATGGTGATACAAGTTCGACGTTAACCATTCATCTAAGTTGTTCGAAAGACCGACGGTCTTCGCTAGTTGACGCTCGAGCTTGATGACGAGCGGCCTGGCGCTCGCATGACGCCCGAGACCGAAGCGGGGACAAAGAATGGCGAACGCAACTCCGGTGACCGTTGATGGCACTCTGAACGACTGGACCGCCGGCGACCGGATCGACCGTGGCCTCGGTGCCGGCTACGCGATCTATGCCCGCAGCGATGGCGCGGATTTTGCCTTCGCGATGACCGCGCCGACGGCGATCGGCGCAAACACCACCGCGTGGCTCAACACCGATCGCAACGCGGCCACCGGCTATCAGGTGTTCGGGTTCGCAGGTGGTGCCGAGTTCAATGTCAATTTCGCCGCCGACGGCACGGTCTCGCTGTACAGCGGCGCGGCGGGGCAGACGCTGATCGCCAGCGGCCTGCAGGCGGCGTGGTCGGCGGATCGCACCACCGTCGAATTCAAGGTCCCAAAGGCGGCGATCGGCAATCCGAACGCGATCGACACGATCTACGACGTCAACGACACCGCATTCCTGCCCGGCAGCTATTCGAACCCCGCGTTCACCGTGTTCAACGACACCGGCGTCGTCGCCGATCCCTCCCACCGCATCGCGATCGTCTGGTCCGATACGACCGCCAACGCCTATTTCAGCAAGACTGCCTATTCGCAGCTGTTCATGGCGGCGCAGAGCCAGGCGATGCAGGCGGGCGTGCCGTTCGACATCCTGACGGAAGGCGATCTCACCAACCTGGCGACGCTGGCCAAATACGACACGATCGTTTTCCCGTCGTTCCGCAACGTCGAGGCGGACAAGGCCGACCAGATCGCGCAGACTCTGGAACAGGCGACCACGCAGTTCGGCATCGGCCTGGTCGCGGCGGGCGAGTTCATGACCAACGGCGCGGACAATGCCGCGCTGGCCGGTGACTCCTACTCACGGATGAAACTGTTGTTCGACGCGACGCGCGTCACCGGCGGCTTTCCGGCCGACGTGACGGTCAAGGCGAGCGATACGTCACAGCTGGTGCTCGACGGCTATGCCGACGGGCAGGTCATCCGCCAATATACCGGCATCGGCTGGAACGCGTTCACCAGCGTCAGCGGAACCGGCACGACGATCGCGACCGAGACGGTCAACGGCCAGACCTATGCGGCGGCGATCGCGACGCAGACCGGCGGGCGCAACGTGCTGTTCTCGAGCGAAGCGGTGATGGCCGACGACAATCTGCTCCAGAAGGCGATCGATTATTCGGTCCATGGCAACGGCCTGTCGGTCGGGTTGCAGATGACGCGGCAGAGCGGCCTGTTCGCGTCGCGCGTCGACATGGACCAGAGCCAGGAGCGCGACGAGGTCAATCCGGCGGGGACCGCGCCTGGTATCTACGACAAGCTGCTGCCGATCCTCACCGAATGGAAGACCGACTATAATTTCGTCGGCAGCTATTACGTCAATGTCGGCAACGATGCCGCGAACGGTCAGACAACCGACTGGGCGGTCTCGCTGCCCGTCTATAAGGCGTTGCTCGATGCCGGCAACGAGGTCGGCTCGCACAGCTACACGCATCCCGAGAACACCAATCTGCTGACCGATGCGCAGATCGCGTTCGAGTTCGGCCAGTCGCGCGCCGAGCTGGAAAAGCAGCTGAGCGCGTATCTCGGCAAGACCGTGACGGTCGGCGGTGCCGCGGTACCGGGCGCGCCCGAGCAGATCGCGACGAGCCAGGAAATCCTGAAATACGTGACCTATCTCAGCGGCGGCTATTCGGGCGTCGGTGCGGGTTATCCCAACGCGGTCGGGTACATGACCCCGCAGAATGCCGCGGACGACAAGGTTTATATCGCGCCGAACACGTCGTTCGACTTCTCGCTGATCGAGTTCCAGAAGAAGACCGTTGCCGAAGCCAGCGCCATCTGGGCCAAGGAATTCGCCGCGCTGACCGCCGGTGGCGATGCGCCGGTCGTGGTGTGGCCGTGGCATGATTACGGCCCGACCATGTGGTCGAGCGACGGCGCCACCAGCCCGTACACCAAGCAGATGTTCACCACCTTCATCGCGCAGGCCGCGGCGGCGGGGGTGGAGTTCGTGACGCTTGCCGATCTGGCAGGCCGGGTCAGCGCGTTCCAGAATACGACGATCACCTCGACCGTCGTCGGCAACACGATCACCGCGACGGTCGGCGCGACGACGGGCAGCTTCTCGCTCGACGTCGACGGCCAGAGCAGTGGCCAAGTGATCAAGGGTGTCGCGGGCTGGTACGCCTATGACGCGGACACCGTGTTCCTGCCCAAGGCGGGCGGGACCTATGTGATCACGATGGGCGCGGTGGCGGACGACGTGACCCACATCACCGCGCTGCCGATGCGCGCGACGCTGACGACACTGAGCGGCGACGGACGCGACCTGGCGTTCACGGTCGAGGGCGAGGGCAAAGTCACCGTCGATCTGAAGGCGCCCGGCACCGACTGGACGACGGTGAGCGGCGGGACGATCGCCAGCCAGATCGGCGAGATCCTGACCATCGACCTCGGCGCGATCGGCGTTCACGATGTGAAGATCGGTCATCAGGCCAATGTCGATCCGGTGCTGACGTCGTTCGCGGGCGGCACGACGGGATCGCTGTCGATCGCTGAGAACGGCACGGCACTGACGACGATCACCGCGACCGACGCCAACATCGTCTGGGGCGATTCGATCAAATATTCGATCGGTGCGGGCGGCGACGGCGCGAATTTCTCGATCGACGCGACGACGGGTGTGCTCAAGTTCGTCACCGCGCCCGATTTCGAGGCGCCCACCGATGCCAACCGCGACAATATCTACGGCGTGACGGTGGTCGCGACCGACGCACGCGGCGCGATCGACACGCAGACGCTGACGATCGGCGTGACGGACGTGGTCGGCATCACGAAGACCGGGACGATATTTTCTGAGACGATCAACGGCACCAGCGAGCAGGATGTGCTCGACGGCAGCTGGGGTAATGACGTGCTCAACGGGCTCGGCGGCAACGACCGGCTCACCGGCGGGCTCGGCAGCGACACGCTCAACGGCGGCGCGGGCAACGACACGCTGATCGGCGGCAATGGCAGGGATGTCCTGAGCGGCGGCGACGGCAACGACATCCTGATCGGTGGCGACGACTTGGACATGATGACCGGCGGTGCCGGCGCGGACATCTTCCGGTTCGAGGCCAAGGGCGACAGCCTCGCATCGGCGTCGCGCGACGTGATCACCGACTTCACCGTCGGGCAGGACAAGATCGACCTGTCGATGATCGACGCCAACACGTCGCTGTTCGCGCGCGGCGATCAGGCGTTCAGCTTCATCGGCACGAGCGCGCGCTTCACCGCGCCGGGGCAGTTGCGCTACAGCTACCAGATGATCGGCGGGAAGGAATTCACCGTGGTCGAGGGCAATATCGACAGCGGTGCGGGCGCCGATTTCTCGATCGCGCTGGCCGGTAAACATGTGCTGACCGCGAACGATTTCTTCATGTAAGCTGCGCCATAGGCCGGCGAAGTTATGGCGGGCATAGGCTTCCAGTTAGCGAAAACCGCGCGCGAGGGCGGTGTCGGCGGAATCGTCGGCGCCGCTGCATTCGGCGCGGTGATCAGCGCGGGACCGTGGTTGATCACCGCGGTCGCGATGGCGTTGCTCACCCACTGGTTGGGTACGCATCTCGGCGCACGCGGCGCGCGGACCGTCCAGACGATCCTCGTCTATGCGTTCAGCCTGTCCGCGCTCGCTGCGGCGCCGGTCGGCATCCTCGCGACGCGGATGGCCGCGGATCGGATCTTCGCGCGGGACGCAGGCGGCGTATCGAGCATCATGCTGGTCGCGCTCGCGGCCGGCGGCGGGATCGCGCTGGCGATCGGGGCGATCGTGTTCGGAACCCTTGCCGGACTTCCAATTGGCGAGGCCGCGCTTGCGACGCTGATTCTCGCCTGGCTGACACAGGTCTGGATCGCGGCACCCTTGCTCACCGCATTGCGACGGTACCGCGCGATACCTCTCGCCTATCTGCTGGGCATCGGCGTCGCGACGCTGCTGTTGGCGCTCCTGCCAAGGCCTGGCGTCTCTGCCGTGCTTGCAATCATTGCCGGGGGCGTCGGCCTGACGCTCGCCGCGATCATGGCGGTGATCCGCCGACATTTCTCGGCGTCGCCCGTCCTGCCGACGCGGGACGCGATGGCGCCACGCCTCGCACTTATCGTTGCCGCGGCGGGCATTGCCGGGGTCGCGGCGATCTGGATCGACAAATGGCTCCTGTGGACGGGGCCGCAGAGCATTCGCGCGATCGGGCTGCTCCGGCTGAACCCGATCAACGATCAGGGCAGTTTTCTGGGGCTGCTGACGATGGTGCCGGGCCTGACGCTGTTGCTGATCGTCGCCGAGACGCGGTTCGATCGCGCATTCGGCGACATGATCGTCCGGTGTACCGGCACCTCGACGCTGCAGCGTATCGAGGAGGCGCGCAGCGACCTGGCGCGGACGATGTTCGACGGGCTGCGGATCATGCTGCTCGTACAGGCCCTCGTCGCGGCGCTCGCCTGGGTGTTCGCGGTGCCGCTGTTCGAGCTGATCGGCGCGGACGCACGCGCGGTCTTCGCATTTCGCCAGACCGCGCTCGGCACCGTCTTCCACCTCGTGGTGATCGCGGCCACGGTCGTGCTGGCATATTATGACCTGTTCGGGCGGATCCTCGTGACCTGGACTGCCTTCGCGATCGGCAGCGGCGTGGCGACGCTTCTCCAGTGGGACACGGGGTTCGCCGCGTTCGGCTGGGGCTATATGGCCGGCGCCGTCGTCGGTGCATCGGTCGGCCTCGCGCTGGTCGCTGAAGCCACGGTCAACCTCACCTATCTGCTGTTCGTCGGCAACAATCCCTCCGTCGTGGGGCATGGAGGGCGTCTGTTGTGACGGGATTTACGGATATGCGCCGCCGCTGGATCGTCCAGAGAATGCTGGCGCTCGGCGCGGCCGGGTGGACCTTGGGCAGCCGCCACCAGTCTGTCGCTGCGCCTGGACCGAACGCGAACGCCGGGTTGCGCTGGGGCGTCGATTACGGGGCTGCGACCGATCCCGTGCTGGCACGCGGCTGCGCGTTGCTGGTCCTCGAGCCGCATCACGCGCGGCCGATCGCGGCGCTTCGTGGCCCGGGCAGTACGCTACTCGGCTATGTCAGCTTCGGGGAAGTCGAACGCAACCGACCCTATTTCGCCGGGCTGGACAAGGCCGGTGCGCTCAAGGCCGCCAACCCCAACTGGCCCGATGCACGACTCGCCGACCTGCGTCATCCGGCGTGGCAGGCAGCGGTGCTCGACCGGCTCGTCCCCGCGATCCTCGCGCTCGGCTATGACGGAATCTTCATCGATACGATGGATAACGCCGAGGCGATGGAACAGCAGGATCCGGTGGCCAACAAGGGCATGGTAGCGGCAGGCGTATCGCTGATCGCCGCCGTGCGCGCCCGCTTCCCCAAGATCCGCATCATGCTCAACCGCGGCTATGCGCTGCTGCCCGACGTCGCGCCGAAGATCGACTATCTGCTCGGCGAGGCGATGGCGTCGCGGTGGAATTTTGCGGCCAAACACTATGAGTTGCTGAGCGATTCGGACTGGGCCTGGCAAGCGGGTCGCCTGCGCACCGCAAAGGCGCGGAACCCGGCGCTGTCGCTGATGACGCTGGATTACTGGGATCCGGCGGATACGAAACAGGTCACGGCACTGTATGCGCGCGAGCGCGCGGCGGGGTTCAGCCCCTATGTCGCGACCCTGGCGCTCGACCGCCTCATGCCGGAGCCGGCCGGGTGAGGATCGACCGCCACCGCGCACGGCTTGCGCTCCTGCTGCCCGCGCTGACCGGGATCGGTCTCCTCGCGGGCGGGCTGATGCTGTTGCCGAAGGAGCGCGAGATCCTCCCCGCCGTTCGTCGGGCGCAGCCGGTACCGGTTTCGGCCGCGCGCAGTTCGATTCCCGCTGGGCCGGTTTCGCCGCCGATACTGCCGCCTGCGCATCCGTCCATCACGGCGCAGATCGCGACTGCGGACGCGGCGACGCTCGCCGCGCTCACCGCGCGGCTGATCGCCGAAGGCCAGCCGGTGTCGACGCTGCAGGTCGCCTATGATCTGGTCGCTGCGAAGCGACCGGCGGTCGCGCTCGACTATCTCGCGGCCCGGCCCGATGGTGGGACCACAGCGACGTGGCGGCTCCGGATCGACCTGCTTCACCGGATCGGACGCGATGCGAACGCCGCCGCGCTGGTCGCGCGGGCAGCGGAAAAGCGCGGCCCCCTGCCCGCCGCGGACATCGTCGCGGCGGCCTATGCGATCGATCGGCCCGACTTGGTGATCGTGGCGGCGGCGAACCACGTCATCCCGCCGCCCGATACCGCGCTGGCGCTCGATCTCGCGCGGCGTGCCGACACGGCCGGGCGGCGCGACCTTATCGCGCTGCTCGACACCGCGACGACCGCGAACTGGCGCGCCGCGGACCCCTGGCTCGCCATCCGGGTGGCGGCGCGTTCCAAGGACACCGCCGCAGGATTGCGGGCAGCCGGCTTTCTCCCCGTCGAGCAGAGACAGGCGGCACGCGAGGTGATCCTGACCGAGGCCGGCGACCGTGCCGGTCTGCGGACCGAGTTGCTCGCACATGCGACCGCATCCGGCGCGCCGCTCGAGCCGATTGCGGAGCGCCTGATCGCGGCCGGGTATCGCGGGGATGCGACGGCGGTGCTGCGGCGTGCGGCGGCCGGGCTCGCACCGACTGCGCCGGCAGCGCAGCGCCTGCTCTACCTGATGGGTCCGCGTCCCGGATCCGACGATCTCGCCTGGCTGAAACAGCAGAGCCTGCAAGGCAGTGCGATCCGGCAGCGCACCTGGCTGGCCTGCTATGCCGAACGCGATCAACCGGGCGCGGCGCTGGCGTTCGTCACCCGGCATCCGCTCGCGGACGAGACCGACGTGATGCTGATGCGGCTGTCTCTGGCGCGCGCGGCGGGCAATGACGCCGGTGGTCGGACGGTGCTGGCGGCCTTGCTCGACGGCCGCACGCTGTCCCCCGATCAGGTCCGTGCCGTGTCAGCTGCGGCGCCCGTGCGGATCGATCTGGCACAGGCGGCGGCGATCACGAAACGCCGCGTCGCTGCCGGGATCGCTGCGCCGCGTGATCAGCTCGATCTCGCCTGGGTGGCGTGGAACGCGGGCGATGCGAAGGCTGCGGGACAATGGCTCGACGCGCATCTTGCGACCACCCCGACCGATCTGCCCGCGCTGCGCTTGATGGCCGACGTGCAGGCGCGGATCAATGGCGTGCGGGGGGCACGCCCCTGGCTCGAACGCGCGCTCGCCCAGACTCCCGCCGACAGCAGGGCGCGCGCGGAAGTGCTCGAGAAGCTCGGTCGGCGGGACGAGGCGGTAAGATTGGTCGAGACGCTGCGATCCGAAACGCCGCAGGACCGATCGCTCGCCGCGCTGCACGCCCGGCTGCTGATCACGCAGGGCCAGCCGGGCCGGGCGCGGACGGTGCTGGCGCAGTGATCATCCTGTTTTTCTGCCTCGCGGATGCGCCGGTGCTGACCATACCCCGGACCGTCTTTGCGGATGGCCGGATCGTCACGTCCGAGTCCCGGCTCGCCTGGCCCGACGACGCCGTCGTCCGGATCGAGGATCGTGACGGCGAACTGGTCGCGCGGTTCGATCGACCGATCGCGCCGGCGCGGCTCGCCGCGTTCCGCGAGGCGGCGGGCGACGCGATCGGCGATCTGCGCTGGAACGACGACAGCCTGGTCCTCCGTCCCGCGGCGGGCTGGACGATGCGCTGGCGGCAGACAGGCCCGGTCGTCGCGCTCGCCTTCTCTCCACCCGCGGACGCCGCGCTGCTCGAAACCGCCGACGACAGCGCGTCCGACGCCGCACTGGCTGCAATCGAGGCGGACGTGGCCGCCGGCTATCCGGGATCGGCCCTGCGCGCTGCTACGAAGCTGGCACAGCGCTATCCTGCCGACCGACGCGCCGCCCGTCTGCTCGCCGACACGCGTCTCGCGCAGGGCGACGTCCGCGGCGCCGCCCGCGAGTACCGCGCGCTCAAGGCGGACGACCTGGCCGCACGGCGTACGATCGCCGCCGCAGCCGGCACCGCCAGCATCGGTATCACCGCGCGTGACGGCAGCGACCTCGCACAGACCGAATTCGCCGCGCGGATCGATGCAGCTGTCGGTGACACCCTCGACGTTGGCGGCGGCGTTCGCCATCTCGTCAGCAGTGTCGCCACCGCCGCGCCGACCGAGCGATCCGGCGACACCGTCGTCGACGCGTCGCTGGCCGCAGCATTCGACGGCGCGGTCCGCATCCAGCTCTTCGCCTCCGCCGCGCTTGACGACGCGGTGACGGGTGGCGGTGCCAGGATCACGGCAGGGGCCGCCGACGCGCAATACCGCGCGACCGTGACCCGCCACATGCCCGACTATTCGACCCCGGCGCAGGTGCTGGCGGGAGGGTATCTCTCGCGCGCGCTGATCGGCGTCACCTACCGCCTGACGCCAGGCGTGGTCGCGCAAGGAGATATCGGCGCCTACCGGTACGGCCTCGCAAACGGTAGCGGTGCAAGCGACACCATCGTCGCAAGCGCCGGGGTGGATTATCTCATTCGCCGTCAGTTCCCGGCGCTCGGGCTGACCTACCGCTTCGACGCGGAATATGTTCAGCGTATGCAGCTTGGCGCAGACCGCCTTGCCGTCATCCCGCTGGCCACCCGCGAGAACCACACCCTCCAGGGCCTCGCCAGTGGCGCGGTCGGCGCGGTGCAGATGACCGCGCTCGCAGGCTGGACCGTCGATCGGTTCGGCGGCGATGGCCCCACCGCCAGCCTCGCCCTCGCCGCCCCGATCGCGGTCGCGTGGCGGGTCGAGGGCAGCGGCGGCATCACGTCGATCGCGCGGCAGGGCTTTGCCGGCCGCCAGCTTTATGCGCGCGCGCTGCTGACACGCAGCCTCGGGGATACGCAGTGACGCACGACGACGCTGCGCCAAAATGGCAGGCCCGGTGGCGACGCCCCTTGCGGATTGCCTTGGAGATCGCGCTCACCTTCGCCGCGCTGGCGGCGCTCGACTGGTGGCTGACGGGCGAAACCGGCTTCACGCGCGTTCAGCCCAACCCCTATTGGCTGCCGGTGCTGGTGATGGCGCTCGCCTATGGCACCGGCCCCGGCGTCGTTGCCGCCGCCATCGCGTCGGGGCTATGGCTCGCGCATGTCCACGACGACACGGGCGCGCGCGACTATCTCGACCATCTGTTCCATTTGTCGCTCCAGCCATTAATGTGGTTCGTCGCTGCCGGAGTCATCGGCGAGGTGACGATCATGCGGACCGCACGGCACGATCGGCTGGAAAAGCGCGGCGGGGTCGCGGCGCGGAATCTGGCACGGCTGACCGAGGCGTTTGCGGCGCTGTCGCGGACCAACCGGCTGTTGCAGGTGCAGATCGCGACCGAGGCGCATACCGTCGGCCATGCGATCGAGACGGCCGCGCGACTCTGTTCGCAGGACCTGGCTGAACGACGTGGCGCGATCGGCGAATTGATCGCACTTGCCGCGCGGACCCCCGACTTCACCTGTTACCGCATGACCGGTGACGAGGCGCGCGCATGGATTCGCGGGCCGGTTACCGCGGGACGGCGCGACACCCTGCCAGCGACGTTGATGGAGCGGATGGCACGGCCCCACGGGATCCTGCACGTTGCGAAACGCAGTGATCGTAGCCTGCTCGACGGTGTCGGTGTCGCCGCGATCGCCTTGTCCGATCGGAAGACCGGCGAACTCGTCGGGTGCCTGGTCCTCCACGCGCTGCCGTTCGAGACGCTGAACGCCAGCCGTACCGCCGAACTGACCGAGATCGCCGCCTGGCTGACGCCGCTGCTCGCCGATACGATGCACGCGACCCAGCGGCCGGTCAGGGCCGCCGGGCTGGTCGCGTGATCCGCCGCCTCACTGCGCTCGCGCTGCTGGAGATGGTCGTCCTAACGGCGTTCTGGCTTTCCGGACCCGCGGTTGGCTGGGCACTCGCGGTCCATGCCTTGGCTAGCGGAATTGGGCTCACCTTGTGGCTCCGCAGCGGTGCGGCGGCTGGTTTTGCGGCAGCGATGCTCGGTGTGATGGGCCCGCTTGGCCTGCTTATTGCCCTCCCCCTGGCAGGCCGGGTCAAGTCCGCCGCACCCCGGAGCGACGACGAGATGTTCGGCCCTGTTGCCGGGCGTTCTGCACAGCGCGGCGCGCGTCTCGCGGTGGCCCGCATGCTCGACGGGCGGGTACATCACGCCACCCCCGATACGCTGAGTTCACTCGTCACGATCATGCGTCACGGCGCGGTCGCCGAGCGGCGGCGGGCACTGGAGACCGTGGTGCGGTCCTTCGAGCCCGCGCTGTCGCCGCTCATCGCACTGGCGCTGACCGATAGCGACCAGACCATCCGCGCGCTTGCGGCGGCCGCGTCGGCGCGCGTCGCGGAAAATCTGGTGCTCGCCCGTGCGCGGCTCTCGGCTTGTATTGCGGACGACGCCGATCCCGATGCCGCGACCAACCTGGCACGGCTGCTCGGGGATCACGCGCGTTCGGACGTGCTGCTGTCCGACTCGCAGCGCCTCCACCTGCGCGAGGACGCGGTTGCGACGATGGCCGCCGCGGGATTGGGCGGGGCGGACGAACGGCATGCGGACACGCGCGATGCGTTGATGATCGAGGCGTTCTGGGCTGCGGGCGATTATGACGCGATCGACTGGATGGCGACCGCGATCCAGGCGTCGGCGGACCGGGCCGATGGTCCGACCGGCGCGAACGACCGCGGCGCAACGACGATTGCGAACTGGTGGCTGACGGGCGCGGTGGCATGATCCCGCTGTCCGCCTTGGCCGAAACGTCCCGGCACGCGCCGCTCCACATGCCGGACGCCGATATCTGCCTGATCGTCGAGGGCGCCTATCCCTATGTGATCGGCGGCGTCTCCGGCTGGCTGCAGGATCTGATCACGCATCTGCCCGACGTCCGGTTCGTGATCGCCGCGATCAAGCCGGGTGCGGGGCTGCTCGCGTTCCAGCTCGCCCCGCCGCCCAACGTCGTCGCGGTGGTCGAAATCGGTCTGGCGCCCGCGCCGGCGATGCCGCGCGCAATCCCGGATCGGATCGCAGTGCCGATCGCCGACGCGCTGGTCGCGTTCGTCGCGACCGGTGGCGCGGACCGGCTGGCGACGCTGATCGACGTGATCGGCGGCATCGCGCGACCGCTTGCCCCCGGTGACATCCTGTCGCACCCGGCCGTCTTCGCACGGCTCAGGCGCCATTATCAGGCGATGCTGCCCAAGGCCTCGTTCCACCATTATTTCTGGGCGATGCGCGTGCTGCTCGGCGGGTTGCTCGCGGTGCTGACCGCGCCCCTGCCGCGCGCCAAGGCCTATCACACGATCTCGACCGGGTTCGCAGGTCTGCTCGCCGCCCGCGCCGCGCGCGAGACGGGGCGCCCGGCGTTCATCACCGAACACGGCATCTATCTGCTCGAACGCCAGATCGAGGTGATGATGGCGGACTGGATCGGCGATCAGGTCGACACCGGGCTCGAGCTCGAACGCAGCGTGCGCGATCTGCGCGACCTCTGGGTCCGTGCCTTCACCAGCTATGCGACCGCCTGCTATGACAGCTGCGATCCGATCGTGGCGCTGTACGGCGAGAATACGGCGGTCCAGCGCCGGCTGGGTGCCGCTGCCGATCGGGTCCGCGTCATTCCCAACGGGATCGATTCGAAGCGGTTCGCCACACTCCCCGACCAGCGCGATCTGGCACACCCGCTGGTCGCATTGCTTGGCCGCGTGGTTCCGATCAAGGACGTGAAGACGTTCATCCGCGCCGCCGCGATCGTGCATGCCGAACGCCCCGACATCCGCTTCGTCGTGCTCGGCCCCGAGGACGAGGACCCGGAATATGCCGCGGAATGCTCGCGGCTGGTCGAGGATCTGGGCCTGTCCCCGGTCTTCCACTTCGCGGGGCGCGTGCGGATCGAGGACTGGATGGCGAAGATCGACCTGCTCGTGCTCACCAGCCTGTCCGAAGCGCAACCGCTGGTGATCCTCGAAGGTGGCGCCTGCGGGATCCCCGTGGTCGCGCCCGACGTCGGGAGTTGCCGCGAGATGATCGAAGGACGCGGCGGGGCGGACTCCGGCCATGGCGGTATCATCACCCCGCTGGTCAATCCCGCAGCGACCGCAGCGGGAATCCTCGCGATCGCGGGCGATCCGGCGATGCGATCGGCGATGGGCGAAACCATGCGCGAACGCGTGCGCCGCGACTATGATCACGACACGATCATCGGGGCCTATGCACAACTCTACGGAACACTGATCGAGCGGTAGCCGACGCGAGTACGCCTTATCGGATCATCTCCCACTCGTGACCACCGCATCGCTGAGAACGGCCGCGACCGGTCCCGCAAGCACCGGAACCGGCGCGATCGGCAGCACATTGCCGATCGGCCCTGGCAAGGTCTTGACGGCGGCCGGCCTGATCCGCGCGTCGGTGGCAGGCGCCATTACGGGTGCAGCCGGGGCGGTGCCAGTGGGCTTCTGCGCACGGTCGATCGGCGCGAGCACCGGATCGAACGGCCCGAATGTCCTTGCCCGCACCACCCGCGTGTTCTGCGCCGGATCATAGGTCGGCACCGCCTGATCGATCGCCGCCGCCTGCAATCGCCCCAGCGTCGCCAACAGCCGCGCCTCGGCGGCATAGGCTCCATAGGTCGCGTTGATGAACACGAGTTGCGCGGTCAGCAGGCGCTGTTCCGAATCCAGCACCTCGAAATTCGAGCGAAATCCTTCCGCGAAGCCGCGCTGAACCCCGGTGAGCGCCGACTCCGCTGCCTCGGTCGCGCGCTGCCCCGCCGCCATCTGTTCGCTACCCGCCACCGCCTGGTTCCAGGCGTTCTGGGCATTGGCGAGTGCGGCACGCCGCGCGGTCTCGACCTCGAACCCGAGTTGCTGGCGTTCGGCGACCGCGGCGCGGACGCGCGAGCCGATCACGCCGCCGGTCAACAGCGGCATCGTCACCGTGACCCCGCCGGTCGCCTGCGCACCAGCATCGCGCAGGCGGTAGGAATAGGGGCTTCCATAGCCATAGCTTCCCGACAGCGCGACGATCGGTGCACGTTCGGCGCGCTGCGCCGCGATCCGCGCGTCCCCCACCTTGGTGGCGAGGATCGCCTGCCACAGGCTCGGGCTCTCCTTCTCCACCACGGCGAACGCGGCATCGAGCGAGCGCGGCAGGCCGGGCAGCGTCGGCGGCACGAGCAACGTCCCCGGATTACGCCCGACGACCGCCGCGAACCGCCCGCGGCTTGCCTGGAGATTGACCGTCGCCTGCGCCAGCTGCGCGCGGATGATCTCGCGCTGCGCCTCGGCCTGTGCGATGTCGGTGCGGGTCAGGTCGCCACCCCGTTCGCGTGCGATCGCCTGGGTCACCTGCCGCCCATAGGAGTCGAGCGAGCGCTGCTGGATCGCCACCAGCGCCTGGTCGCGCCGCACCGACACGAACGCGTCGACGACTTCGAGCAGGATTGCGTTCTCCGCCTCGCGCAGGCGTTCGCGCCCGGCAAGCACGGTCGCCTCGGCCGCCGACACCTGAGCGGCGGTCCGCCCGCCGTTCAGCAGGATCTGCGACGCGGTCAGCGACGCCCCCAGGGTCCGCCCCCGCGCCGTATCGAAATCGCCGAGCAGCCCGCGCTGGTCCTGCGACTGATATTGCAGCGTCATGTTGATGCCCGCGGTCAGCCGGTACGCGGCCCCCGCCTGGACGATCTGCTCGTCGAGCGCGCGAAGCTGGGCGCGCTGTCCCTCCAGCGACGGATTGCTGCGATAGGCATCGGCGATCGCCTGCCCCAGCGTCTCGGGCGCTGCGGTTGCTGCCTCCTGTGCCGTCTGCGCGCGCGCGGGCATGGCAGGCACCAGCAGCATGGCGACGGCGAGGCAGATCCTCTCACCGTTCATGAAGCGACCGTGAAAAGGCCTCGGTCAACGGATCGAGGAGATAGTCGAGTGCGGTCCGCGACCGCAGCTTGACGAGGACGGTGACCGGTACGCCAGCGCGGATCCCCGTATCACGGCCGCGCACCGCCTCGATCTTGGCGATCTGAGCACGCGGCACGGTGACCTCCGCGCTGAAATAGCTGCGACCGGTCTGCTCGTCGCGGAGCGAATCCGCGGAAACCGTGCGGACCGTGCCGAGCAGGATCGGCAGGTCCCGTTCGTGCAGCGACAGAAATTTTACCTCCGCCTCGCGCCCGGCAAACACCCCGTCGATATCGCCCGGTGAGAAGTTCGCGCGCACCACCAGAGGGGCGGCGTCGGGAACGATGTCGAGGATCGCCTGCCCCGGCTGGATCACGCCCCCCACGGAGAAGACGCGCAGGCCGACCACACGGCCCGCGACCGGCGCACGGATGATCGTGCGCGCCAGCTGTTCGCGCGCCGCGGCCAGTTTAGGCAAGACCTCGTTCAACTGGAACTGGGTGTCGCGCAGCAACGTCGCGCTTTCCTCGACATATTTGCGGCGGGTCTGGACGCCTTCCGCGCGGGTCTGGCCGATCTGTTCGCGCGCGGCCGCCGAGCGTGAGACATAGTCGGCGTCGGTCCCGTCCAGCTGCTGGATCGAGCGTTCGATCGCGCGGACCGTGTTGCGCGATACATAACCCTGGTCGGCAAGCGCCCGCGTGCTGTCGAGCTGTTGCCGGAGCGAGGCGCGCTGGCGGGCGGTCGCCTGCGCCTGCGCGTTGAAGCCGGTCGTCTGCTGCGCAACGGTCGCCTCCTGCTGGCGGAGGACCGCGCCGTTGGCGGCAAGTGCGGCCGAGCGTGCCGACCGCTGCGCAAGCTGGAGCGACTTCGCCCGCTCGACGAGACGAAGGTCGTCGCCCTGCGCGGACGCGAAGTCCGCAGGCCAGACGACCGCGCCGCCGCGAACATCCGCTTCGAGCCGGGCCCGTTGCGCCTGGAGATCGATGACGCTGGCGGCCAGCGCACGCTCGGCTGCGGTGACCTCGGCGCCTTCGAGCCGGAACAGGACGTCACCCGCACGGACATGCTGGCCGTCGCGCACCGCCATCGCCGCGACGATCCCGCCCTCGCGGTGCTGGACGGTCTGGCGATTGCCCGCGACGACCACCTGCCCCTCGCCCGCCGCCGCGGCATCGAGCCGCGCGAACGCCGCCCAGCCCAGCCCCACGACGAAGAACAGGATCGCGACCAGCCCGCCGATCAGGATCGCATGCCGCGGGGAGTCGTCGAGGCGGAGGCGATCCGCGAGGCTTGCGCCACCGGCAGCGGGGACCGGGCTGGCCAGTTTGGCGGGAATCATCGTGCGCCTCCGGTCGCGGCGACGGGCCCCGCGCTGGCCGGGCGCAACACCTTGGCGCGGTCGTCGAACAGCTGGATCGTGCCGTTGCGCAGCACCATGATCTTGTCGACCGCCTGCAAAAGCCCGGTCCGGTGCGTCGACACGATCACCGTCGCGCCACGCGCGCGAAGTGCCGCGAGCGTCGTCACCAGCCTCGCTTCTCCATCGCTGTCGAGATGCGCGTTGGGCTCGTCGAGGAACAGGATCGTCGGCGTACCGAACAGCGCGCGCGCCAGCGCGACCGACTGGTTCTGCCCCGCCGACAGCCCCGACCCGTCCGCCATGCTCAGCATCGTCGCATAGCCATTGGGCAGGCCCAGGATCACCTCATGCGCGCCCGCCGCCTGTGCCGCCTCGACCACTGCGGCGTCGAGCTGCTCGCTCTCGCCCGCCAGCACCGACTGGAACCGCGAGATGTTGGTGTGCACGGTGGTCGGGAACAGCGACGGGGATTGCGGCATATAGCCGACGTGCCGGCCGAGCTGTTCGCGGTTCCAGTCCGCCAGACTTGCACCGTCGATCCGCACCTCGCCCGCGTCCGGCGACAGCGCACCCGACAACACGCGCAGCAGCGTCGACTTGCCCGCGCCGCTCGGGCCGACCAGCGCGACGATCTCGCCGGGCGCGACCGCGAAACTGATGTCCGACAGCAAGGCGCGATCGCTGCCTTCCGCGCGCACCGTGATACCGCGGACGTCGATCCGGCCGGTCGGCACGGGCAGCGTCGTCGCGTCGATCGCGGGCCCCGGCATCCGGCAGAACGCATCGAGATCCCGATAGGCGTTGCGCGCCGCGGCGAGCGGCTTCATCGCCCCGAGGATCTGCTCGACCGGCTGAAGTGCCCGCCCCAGCAGCAGCGACGCCGCAAAGATCGCACCGCCCGAAATATCCTGCCGGATCGCCAGCAGCGCGCCGAGCGCGAGCGCGAGGGACTGGAGCAGGAGGCGGAGGAACTTGGTGATCGCGAGAAACTGCCCCGACGTACCGGCGAGCGCGGCCTGACGGCGGACGAGTTCGGCCCGCTCCAGCAGATGCCGGGTGATCAGCGCATTGCGCATCCCCATCACCCGCGCGACCTCCGATCCGTGGATCGACACATCCTGTTCACGCGTCGCAAGAACCGCGCGGGCCTGCGTGTCGCGTGCGGCATGCGCGGTCACGCGGTCGCTGAGGATCGCGATCCCGCCGAGCAGCAGCGCGCTCACGAGCGCCAGCACGCCGATCCAGACATGGAGCAGAAACGCGATGCCGATATAGATCGGCGCCCAGGGCGCATCGAACAGCGCGATGATCGTCGGCCCGGTCAGGGTCCCGCGCACCGTGTCGAAATCGCGCATCGTCTGGCTGCGCTGCCCGATCGTCGCGCCATCGGTGCCAAGGATCCGTAGCAGGATCCCCGGTGCCGCCTGACGCTCCAGCCGCATGCTGGCGCGCAACAGCAACCGCATGCGCACCGCGTCGAGGATCGCGAACACGACCAGCGCGAGCACCAGGATCAGCGTCAGCAGCAGCAACGTCGTCCCGCCCCGTGTGGGCACGACGCGATCATACACCTGCAGCATGAAGATCGACGGCACGAGGTACAGGATGTTCACCAGCCCGGAGAACAGACCGGCGAAGACCAGATGCCGTCGACACCCCCGGACGGCACGCGCCAGTGCATTATGCCCGGGGTCGGATGGTGCCGTTATGGGCGCTGGGGAGGACGTCGGCATCGCGTCGTCTTAGCCAGGAAGTTTAAACGAACGGTTTCTCAGGCTTCCCAGCGCCGATCTGCCGCTTGACGATCTCTGTCTTAACGCGCGTGCGGGTTCGCTCCGTGCGATGCGCAGCGTCTGGCCCGGGGCCGTCGCGACCGCGATGCTCTCGGCCAGCGCGACAGCACGAACCGGTCGCCGAACCCGGCGAGCCATTCACCGCCGCCTTGGCGTTCAAGACCGACCCGACCCAATCCCGACATCCGTGACTGTGGTCATCCTGCGTGTCGCAGGTGTAGTGGTGCCGGGCGCGCCGCTACAGCGTGCAGACATCCACCGAGAGATGATACAGCGACATGGCCCGCAAACATTCGAAACATGACCCGTATGAGGAGCCCGATCGCGAAGACGAGGAGGGTCCGGCACCGGTCGCGCCGTGCTGGCTTTGCGGCCGCGCGCTCGGCAAGACCATCGTCTGGCATCATCCCGTGCCCAAGAGCCGGGGCGGTCGCGATGTCGTGCCGATGCATCCGATCTGCCAGCAGACCTTGATGGCGAATTTCACCAATTCCGAACTGCAACGCCACGGCATGAATGTCGACGCGCTGCTTGCCGATCCCACGGTCCGCAAATTCGTGGATTGGGTCGCGAAGAAGGATCCTGATTTCACCGCGACGACGACAAAGAAGCAGCGCTGACCAGCTATGCCTCGTGGAGCGACCCAGAAAACGGTGTTCACGGCTTCTAAAACACTGCGCGTTCGCCTGCATCGATATAGATTTTGAGTGCCGTAAGATTGACCGCGTCAAATACCGACCAGCGAGACTCATTGACGTAACAGACCCGGCTATTAGAAACCGGTCATGGCGATGGAGGGGGAGCACGTGTCCGGCCTTGGCGAAAGGACAACGATCCTTCGCACGCTGGTCGAGACCTATACCCGGCCGCTCAGCCGGTACTTCACGCGGCGCGTGTCCGCGCCACACGACGTCCCCGATCTGGTCCAGGAGGTTTTCCTGCGACTCAGTCGGCTGGAAGACCCGAACGGCATTCGCCAGCACGACAGCTTCATCTTCGTCACCGCAGCCAATGTCCTGAAGGATCAGGCCCGGCGCAATCAGGCGCGAGGCGCGGGATTGTCGGACCCGATCGACGATCTTTCGCTTGAAGGTTCGGATTTCGCGCCCGACCGCGTCTTGGCGAGTAAGTACATCGCGGACGCGTTGCGTCATGCGCTTGCCGAACTGCCCGAACGGACACGTGACGTGTTCGTGCTCAGGATGCTGGAGGGATTGAAGATGGCCGATGTCGCGCATGCCATGGCGATCTCGACGCGCGCCGCCGAGAAGCACCAGGCGCGCGCGCTCGCGCATGTCGCGGAACGCCTGAAGGACTGGCATCGGTGAGCGATCCGGTCATGATCGAAGCCGCGGAATGGGCCGAACGGCTCGACCGCGACCCGAGCGCCGCAATGCGTGCGCGGTTCGAAGACTGGCATGCGCGACCGGACCACGCTGCAGCCTGGGCGGTGATAGCCCAAGCACGGGCGGCTAGTGCAGCGCTGGCGGACTATCCCGACCTGCTGACATTGAGACACGCGGCCGTGGCACGCGCTGCGCTGCGCCGCGAGCCGCGACGGGTCGCGCCGTGGATACTGGCCGCGGCCGCCTGTGCCACGGTGGTCGCGCCGCTGGCCCTGTGGCGCTTCGCCGATGATACGCCTGCCGTGCAGGTCGCCGAAACACCCATGTACCGGACGGCGACGGGTCAGCGCCTCATGGTCACGCTGTCCGACGGGTCGCGGCTGACTCTCGATACCGACACGCGGGTCCGGATGGCCTATACGCGCACCGAGCGTCGATTGGTGCTGGAACGCGGACAGGCCTTGTTCGAGGTCGCCAAGCACCAGACCCGGCCGTTCGTCGTCACTGCCGGCGCGCAGGCGGTCACCGCGCACGGCACCGCGTTCGACGTGCGGCTCGAAACCAGTGCGGTGCGCGTCGCGCTGCTCGAAGGGCTCGTCAGCGTCGCCGGCAAGGGCGCGCATGGCAAGCCCGTCGCGATGATGCCGGACGACGTCCTCACCGCATCGGCCAGCGGCGTGTCGGTTCGCCACATGCCCGGCAGCGCGCAGCGACTGGCAAGCTGGAGCGAAGGCCGGCTCGTGTTCGAGGACGAGGCATTAAGTCAGGCCGTCGCCGAGATAAATCGCTACAGCGTCCAGCAGCTCGCGATCGCCGACGCCGCTGCGGGCCGGGTCCGGATCAGCGGCGCGTTCCGGACGGGCGAGGTCCAGCCGTTCCTCGACGCGCTCGAACTGGGCTTTCCCGTCAGCGTCGATCGGCACCCTAACGGCAGCATCACGATCGCGTCGAAAAAATAATCGACCCGACGGCAAAACCCGGTTCGGGTTTTCCGACTTCCCGCGTCTTTATCGTCAGATCGACCCCGGCAGAGGGATCGCACGAACAGGGAGGGTTGCATGACATCCACAGGCAGGGCCGTGCTGATACGCGGCGTGATGATGACCGCATTGGCGCTGGGCGCAGGCGGGATCCCGATCGGCGTCACCGCGCAGGCCGCTATCGGCATCCGCATTGCGCGGCAGGACATGAGCACCGCGTTGCTCGCCTTCTCGCGCCAGAGCGGCCGGCAGATCCTGTTCTCCCCCACCCTCGTCCGCGGCAAGACCGCACGCGCGGTGGCCGGCCGGATGGACGTCGGCGCGGCGCTGACGACGATCCTGAAAGGCTCCGGGCTCGGCCACCGGCTGACGCCGAGCGGGGCCTACCTGATCATCGACACGCATGCCCAGGCGGCCGAAGCCACGCCCGCGGCGGTTCAGGTCGCCCCGGCGCAGGCGGCAGCCGATCCGGCTGCGACGCAGGTGCCCGAGGAAACCGCCCCCGATATCGTCGTGATCGGCACGGCGGGCGCAGGCACCCGGCGCCAGGATGCGGCGTTTGCGGTCACCACGATCGACAGCACCATGGCACAGCGGCTCGGCACCGCCAGCACCGCCGAAGTCCTTCGTGCGGTGCCGGGGGTCAGCACCGAAAGTTCGGGCGGCAAGACCGGCGCGAACATCTTCGTGCGCGGCTATCCATCGGGTGGTGATGCGGAATATGTCACCTTCCAGACGCAGGGCGTGCCGTTCTTCCCGCCGCCGACGCTCTCATTCCTCGAAAACACGCAGCTGATCCGTATCGACGAGACGATCCAGCGCGTCGAAGCGGTGCGCGGCGGCACCGGCGCGCTGTTCTCGAACGGTCAGCCCGGCCTGACCGTCAACCTCGTCCAGCGCGAGGGCAAGCAGACGCCCGCCGGATTGCTGAAGCTCAGCGGCACCGATTTCGGCGAGTTCCGCGTCGACAGCTATGTCTCGGGGCCGATCGACGACAGCACCACCTATATGCTCGGCGGCTATTACTCGACCTCGCGCGGGATCCGCGACGCGCAGTTCGAGGCGGAGCGCGGTGGTCAGATCACCGGCAATATCCGCCATGACTTCGACAAGGGCTCGATCCTGCTCTTCGGCCGCTATCTCGACGATCGCGGCCAGTGGCTGCTGCCCATCCCGGTCGTTCAGGACGGCGACAAGATCCGCGAATATCCCGGCTTTGATGCAGGCACCGGAACGCTCGTTGGGCGCGACACGCGGATCGGCGTGCGCAACGACGGCAGCCGGGTCGATCTGGCGGATGGCCGCAGCGCAAAGATCTACAATCTGGGCGGCAATTTCGATTACGAGCTCGGCAGCGGGATCACGGTGCGCGATCGCGGCAGTTGGATGGAGGGCGATGCCGACACGATCGGTCTCGTCCCCGGCGGCGCCGCGCCGGTCACCGCCGCCGCCTATGCGGCCGGCCGGGGCGGGACGATCGGATCGCTCACCTTTGCCACCGGCGGTGCGGCGGCCTCGCCCAACCAGGCGGTCGTCGAGGCCGGGCTCTGGAGCGTCGAAAAGCACATCCAAGCCTTCGTCAATGATTTCGCGCTGGAGTGGAAATCGGGCAGCAACACGCTGACTGGCGGCGTCTATTACACGCGGTACAGGTCGCGCGACCGGTGGAATCTGGGCAACAGCATGCTGCTCACCGCCGAGCCCAATGCCCGGCGGCTGAATCTGACGCTGGCGGATGGCCGGATCGTCACGCGCGACGGCTTCTCGGGCGGATCGACGTTCAAGGTCAACGCGCGCTACACCGGCGAGGACGTCGCGGGCTATGCGGTCGACGAACTGCAGATCACCGACCAGCTGCGGGTCGACGGCGGCATCCGGTGGCAGCATCACTCGGTCGACGGCACGCTCGAAAACCTTGCAGCGACGGTCCCGGCGGCGGGTGCGGACGGCAATCCGTTGACGCTCTACGACAATGGCGATGCGCAGCTGAACGGCACCTTCCGCACGATCCGCTATCGCGGCGATGCCTGGTCGTTTACCGGCGGCGTCAATTACGACCTGACCCGGCAGGTCGGCGCGTTCGTCCGTTACAGCCGCGGCAACAGCTTTCCGTTCTTCGACAATCTGCGCGACGGGATCGACGTCGCACCGCAGGTCGACAGCTATGAAGGCGGCGTGAAGGTCTCGACCGGCATCGCCAACCTGTACGCGACGCTGTTCCACAACACGTTCGACGGCCTTGCGACGACGGTCATCACCAGCGGCGCCCCGATCGCCTCGGTCGGCGGTGCCAAGGCGACCGGCGTCGAGTTCGAGGGGCAGTTGCGGCCGTTCGGTGGCTTCACGCTCAGCGGGTCGGCGACCTATCTCGACGCTAGCTACCGCGACTTCTTCACCGATGGCGGCCGGACCGATCTCACCGGCAACCGGGTTCAGCGCCAGCCGAAATGGCAATGGCGCGTGACCCCCGCCTATGATCTTGAGCTCAGCGGCGATGCGAAGGCGGGAGTCTATGCGACGATCGGCTATATCGGCGACCGCTTCTCCGACGTCCAGAATGCGCAGGTGCTGCCGAGCTTTTACAAGCTCGACGCAGGCATCACGCTCGATCTGAACCGACAGGTGCAGTTCCAGGTGATCGGTGACAATCTGACCGACGAGATCGGGCTGACCGAGGGCAATCCGCGCACGCTCGGATCGCAGGGCAGCGGAACGATCCTCGCAAGGCCGATCGTCGGTCGCTCGATCCGGTTCGCCGCCGCGTTCAAGTTCTGACACAGCCCACGGTGATCGATCCCGCCACGTCGGGGGATCGATCACCGTGGCGAAATGGTTGCGATCTTCATGAAAACCCTTTGCCGTTTTGCCGCCCTGGCCTCGGTCGCCGCGATGGCGCCTGCCCAGACCGCCCCGTCCCGACCGGCCGCATCCGCCGCGAAAGCCCAGTCGCCCGCCGACATCTACGGCCCGCTGTTCCAGGCCGTGCAGGAGGTTCACGTCTTCGCGGACGGCAAGACGTTCGTCGATGCCGTCCCCAAGCGCGCGGCCGCGGCGATCATGGCGGACTATGCGCGGACCAGACCCGCCGGCCCGGCGCTGAAGGCGTTCGTGCTCGCCAATTTCGTGGTGCCCGGCGAAAATGACCGGGGTTCGGGCGATCTCAGGTCGCATGTCCGGGCCTTGTGGCCGCAACTCGTCCGTCAGCCGGTCGCCCCCGTCGCGGGCAGCTCCGCTTTGCCGCTTCCGGCACCCTATGTGGTGCCGGGCGGGCGCTTCCGCGAAATCTATTACTGGGACACCTATTTCACGATGCTCGGGCTGAAGGTCGACGGCCAGCAGCCGCTCGTCGAATCGATGCTCGACGATTTCACCAGCCTGATCGAGCGTTACGGGCACATCCCGAACGGGACGCGGACCTATTATCTCAGCCGTTCGCAGCCGCCTTATTACGCGCTGATGCTCGATCTCTCGACCAACACCGACCCCGGTGTCGCGAAGCGTCGGCTGGCGGCACTGCGCGCCGAGCACGCCTTCTGGATGAAGGGCGCGACCTGCCTTGCCGGCAACCCGGCCTGTCTCCGCGTCGTGCGGATGCCCGACGGCAGCGTGCTCAACCGCTATTATGACGACCGCGATACGCCGCGTGACGAATCCTATGCCGAGGATGTCGAGACCGCGGCCAGGGCGGCACCCCGCGCCGCCGCCGATACGCAGCGCAACCTGCGCGCGGGCGCGGAGAGCGGGTGGGATTTCAGCTCGCGCTGGCTCCGCGATCCGCGGTCGCTCGCTACCATTCACACCACCGACATCGTACCCGTCGATCTCAACAGCCTGATCTGGGCGATGGAACGCCGCATCGCCGCGCGCTGCCAGACCGCCGGCGACACCCCCTGCGCGACCGCGTTCACGACGCTGGCGACCAAGCGCAAGACCGCGATCGACCGCTATCTCTGGCAGGCGACGACCGCGCGCTACGCCGACTGGGACCTGTCGACGCGCATCCCCACGACAAGCATCAATGCGGCGATGCTGCACCCGCTGTTCGTCGGGCTTGCGTCGCCGGCGCAGGCGAAGGCCGTCGCCGCGACGGTGCGCAAATCGCTGGTGGCCGAGGGCGGCTTGCGCACGACGACGCTCAACACCGGGCAGCAATGGGACGAGCCCAATGGCTGGGCACCGCTCCAATGGGTCGCGATCGCGGGGCTCGAGCAGAACGGCGAGCCGGCGCTCGCCAAGGACATCGCCAGACGCTGGCTCGGGACGGTCGGCGCGGCCTATGCCGATACCGGCAAGATGCTCGAAAAGTATAATATCGAACAGCGCATACCCGGCGGGGGCGGCGAATATCCGGTCCAGGACGGCTTCGGCTGGACCAACGGCGTAACCAGCGCGATCCTCGATCGCTTCCCGGACCTGGCCCGGCCGTCGAACAGTGTTCGCAGATAGGAATTCGGCGATACGATCATTCTTGTAATAGGCCGCCTTTGACGCGACCTGTCGGCTTTGCAGGAGATGACATTGGGTATCGAGCAGTTCACCGGCGACGCAGCGATCACGGGGTCGGACGCGCTCATCGTGGTCGACCCGCAGATCGACTTCTGCCCGGGCGGCCGGCTGGCCGTTGCGGGCGGAACCAAGATCATGGCCGAGATCGAGCTACTTGCCCCGCGGTTCCAGCATGTCGTCGTAACGCAGGACTGGCATCCGGCCGGGCACCTGTCGTTTGCGAGCAGCCACTCCGGTCGTTTGCGAGCAGCCACTCCGGTCGAAAGCCGTTCGATACCGTGGCGATGCCATATGGCGAGCAGGTCCTCTGGCCTGATCACTGCGTCCAGGGAACCGCTGGTGCCGAGTTCCATCCTGGGGTGGAGGGCACCATCCGCCGCGCACACGTCATCGTTCGTAAGGGGCTTAATTCGGACATTGATTCCTATTCGGCCTTTTTCGAGAACGACAAGACGACGAGAACGGGGCTGGCCGGGTATCTGCGGGACAAGCAGGTTCGGCGGTGCGTGTTCGTTGGGCTGGCCTATGATTTCTGCGTTGCCTGGTCGGCACTCGATGCGCGGCGCGAGGGCTTCGAAGCGTCTATCCCGAAGGACTACACCCGAGCGATCGCAATGCCGGTCGGCGACGGAACGACGGTAGACGTGGCGGAAGCGCAGTTCCGCGAAGCCGGAGTTCGTTTGATATAGACTGCAAAATGGCGCGGAAGGACGCGCATGGCGAGGCCGCGCACGCTCCCTCCCCTTTACGTGCCTGATATCACCGGCGGGCACCCTTTGGTCGACTGAGAGCGACGGCAATACCAGCGCCGACAACGCCCAGCATCACAACCGCGGGGTGAAGCTTTTGCACCTGCAGCACGCTGCTCGACGTGCGCGCGCGGACATTCTGGCTGCCGCGCAGCGCATCGGCCCGCGGATCATAGAGATTGTCGCGGCGTGCCGGATCGCCGGGATCCCCGGGCTTCTGCTGCGCGAACGTGCCGACCAGTTCCATGATCCGGTCGCTCACCCGCGGTGCGGCGCGCGAGAGAAGCGAGGCCAGCAGCCCGCCACCGCCAGCATACAGCGTCCGCCGCGGCGTCTCGCACGCGAACAGCACCGCGTCGGCGACGACGGAGGGGGCGTAGAGCGGCGGTGGCAGGCGCGGTGGCTGATCCATGAAATTGCGTGCATGTTCGGGAAATGGCGTGTCGATCGCGCCGGGCTTGATCAGCGTGACCGAGATGCCGGCCCCCTCCTGCTCGAGCTCCATCCGCAACGTGTCCGTCAGCGCCTGAACCGCATGCTTGGTCGCGCCATAGGGCCCCTGCTCGACGATCGCGCGGTCGCTGAGGATCGAGCCGATATTGACGATCGCGCCGCCTCGCTCGCGCAGATGGCGGGCCGCGACCAGCGATCCGTGCAGCACGCCAAAATAATTGACGTCGAACACGCGCCGGTGATCGGCGACCGGCACCTGATCGAGCGTGCCGTACGTGCCTGTCGCGGCATTGTTGACCCAGCTGTCGAAGCCGCCGAACGCCGCGACCGCCACGCTGGCGACACGCTCGACCGCCGCCATGTCGCTGACGTCGGCGACGCAGACCGCAATGCGTCCGCCATCGGCCGACAAACGGACGCGGAGTGCCTCGAGCGCGGCGTCGTTCCGCGCGGTCGCGACCACGGCCGCACCGCGTTGCACGGCGGCCTCGACGATTGCGAGGCCGTTGCCGCTGGTCGCGCCGGTAACGACGATGACCTGATCGCGAAGGGGTTTCAGTGCGAGGACCATGGCGATCAGCGCCCCAGCGGCGACTGGGCGTAATCGGCAAGCAAGGCCGCGACATCGTCATAGATCGCGACCGCACCCGCACCGTTGAGCTGCTCGTCGCTGAACTTGCCCGATCGAACCGCAACCGCGGCGATCCCGCATTTAGCGGCCGCCTCGATGTCATAAGGCGTGTCACCGACGACGATCACCTCGGCAGGATCGATTCCCGGCAGCGCCTTCAGGGCGGTCGCGAAAATGTCCGGGGCAGGTTTGGTCCGCTCGACGTCGTCGCTGCTCGTCGTCGCGCCGATCAGATCGCGCGCCTCGAGAAGCGCGATGTAATGATCGAGCTCCGATCCCGACGCCGACGAGGCGAGCACGACCTGCTGCCCCAGGCCATGCGCGTGCACCAGCAGATCATGCGCGCGTGCGAACGGCTGGGCGGTCTCCAGATATTTTGCCTTGAAGATCTCGCCGTGCGTATCGCCGAGTTTCTCCTGCTCCTCCGCGTCGGCATCGGGCAACAGGGTCGGCACGAGCATGTCGGTCCCCTTGCCGATCTGATCGTGGATCACCTGCCGGTCGAAGGACGCCCCGACGCCTGCAAAGGCTTCCTCCCAGGCGAGGACATGCATGTCATTGGTGTCGACCAGCGTGCCGTCGATGTCGAAGAGGATGGCCTTGATCTGCATATCTAATTCCCGAATCGAAGTCGCGTTTGCCAGCCGGCAAGCCAGCGACGCGCAGGTGCGCTGGTGAGCGTCGGCGAAGGTTGCTGACATCCCAACGGTCCGCTGTCCGAATTGGCCCCGGCGACTGCAAGCATGGCGGGGCGCGCATCCTCCGTGAAACGGTTGAGGGTGTGATTTTTCGCCGGCGAGAAGCCCAACCTGACGACCATTTTCGGCAGTTTGCCAATGATCCCCGGCATTTAGCCACACTGATGAGGATCAATACGAAATATTCCCGACGAATATTCAAGATCGTCAGGAACGATGAGGACATCCAGATCGCTATGTCTCCATCAATATCCGGAGCCTGACGCGTGGCTTGACGGTAGGACACATGACGCGATGACGCCGCCCGGCGATCTCGTTGTTGTTTCTGCCGACTATGCTCCGCCGATATGGCCCGATGGCTAATGAGTTCTGACGGCAAATTGTACTTTTGAAAGTACGGCACGCCACTTACAAGACGGAGACTTTCTGATGCGCGCACTGGTTTGGCATGGAAAAGGCGATGTTCGGGTCGATACTGTCGCGGATCCCGAGATCAAGCATCCGCGCGACGCGATCATCAAGGTATCGTCGTGCGCGATCTGCGGGTCCGATCTTCATCTTCTCGACGGCTATCAGCCGACCATGCAGGCCGGGGACATTCTTGGTCATGAGAATATGGGCGTCGTCGTCGCACTGGGCTCCGAAGTCACCAACCTGAAGATCGGCGACCGCGTCGTCGTGCCGTTCACGATCAGCTGCGGCGATTGCTTCTTCTGCCGCAAGGGTCTGTTCTCGGCGTGCGAGCGGACCAACCCGAATGCCGAAATGGCGATCAAGGCGATGGGGCATTCGCCTGCCGGTTTGTTCGGCTTCAGCCATATGCTTGGCGGGTATTGCGGTGGCCAGGCAGAGTATCTGCGCGTGCCGATGGCCGATATCGGCCCGATCAAGGTGCCCGACAACGTCACCGACGATCAGGCGCTGTTCCTCTCCGACATCTTCCCGACGGGCTATATGGCCGCCGAGAATGCGAACATCGAAGAAGGCGACACCGTGGCGATCTGGGGCTGCGGTCCGGTCGGCCAGTTCGCGATCCGATCGGCGCTGATGCTCGGCGCAGGCCGCGTGATCGCGATCGACGAAGTGCCTGAGCGTCTCGCGATGGCCGAGGCCGGTGGTGCGGAGACGATCAACTTCGCCGAGGTCGACAGTGTCTATGACGAACTCCAATTCCGCACCAAGGGCCGCGGTCCGGACAGCTGCATCGACGCCGTCGGTGCAGAGGCTTCGGGTCATGGCGCGATGGATGCAGTGATCGACAAGGTGAAGGCCGCCACGTTCCTCGCCACCGACCGCGTGCATGTCCTGCGCGAGGCGATCATGAGCTGCCGGATGGGTGGCACGGTCTCGATCCCCGGCGTCTATGTCGGGATGGGCGACAAGATCCCGATCGGCGCGATGATGAACAAGGGGCTGACGATCAAGACCGGCCAGACGCATGTCCAGGCGTACACCAAGCCGCTGCTGGCGCGCATCGAAGCCGGCGATATCGACCCGAGCTTCGTCGTGACTCACCCTGCAAGCCTCGAGGATGCGCCCGAAATGTATCAGAAGTTCCGCGACAAGCAGGACGGCGTCATCAAGGTCGTGCTGCGGCCGTAACCTGCCCCACCCCGATCCGCTCGGCATGCCGATCGGGGTGGCCGCTTCCTATCCACGACCGTCACGAGGAGTTTCCATGAGCGACAAGGTTCATACCCCCGTCCCGGGCAATCCCGCGAGCAAGGGCGCGCCGGATGGCGTCTCGGAGTCGCCTCGCAGCGATACCGACGGCCGCGTTCACGGTCGCAGCGACGGCGGTGAGAGCGCGGGCGGCGCCTATCCCAACCCGCACGAAGGCAAGATCGACGCCGATACCAGCCCCGCGTCGCAGGGCGGCCAGACGGACATCGCCTATCATGGCGGCGGTCAGGCGGGCAAAGACGGGGGCAGCGCGGGGAACGCGGTTGCCGGCTCGAGCGGTGGCGGCGGCACGACGATCGCGGCGGACCCGGATGCTGATCGGACCCCGCATTCGATCGCGGCCGAGCATGGCACGATCAAGGTCGTCGAGACGTCCGGTATCGCCGAGGCCGAGGCGACGGGCAAGGTCGGCACCGATGCACGCTACGAGAACGAACAGGCGAAGCCCGGCGCCGGCTGACGCCTCGACGGCACGCCAATTTTTTCAACGTCAATCACGCCACCGGGCATGTCTGTCCCGTGCACCAGCAAGGAGTATCCCATGTCTGCACCCGAAGATCTGAAAGACATCTACACCGACGAGCTGAAGGACCTGTGGTCGGCGAACGACCAGATGAAGAAGGTCCTGAAGAAGATCACGTCGAAGGCCAGCGATGCCGCGCTGAAGGACATGCTGACCAAGTCGCAGGCGGATATCGAGAAGCATACCGATCTCCTCAAGGAACTGATCGCGTCGAACGACGAGAAGGTTTCCAAGGAGCATTGCAAGGGCATGGAAGGGCTCGTTGCCGAGGCCACCAAGCACGTACTCGAAGAGGGTCCGGAAAAGGGTCCGTTGCTCGATGTCATGATCATCGCCCAATATCAGCGGATGACGCATTATGGGATCGCCGGTTTCGGCACGGCCGCGGCCTATGCGAAAGCGCTGGGTCTCAAGGATGATCACAAGGCGCTGAATGCGGCCACCAAGGACATTTACGGTGGCGACGAATATATGACGAAGCTCGCCGAGACGAGCGTCAACATCGACGCCGAAGACGCCTGAAATGATCGCCCGCCGGCTCACCCCGGCGGGCGATGTCCTGCCCCGTAGACGACGGACGCGACAGTCATGACCACCTACCCCTTGAGCGAGCCGGCCCGGATCTTCGCTGACGCATCGTCCGCCGGCGCGACATCGACGGAAGTCGGACGCGGAACGCTCGAGGCATGCGTCGATATCGTCGCTGGTCTGTCGGAGGCGCGGCAGCGTTCCGTCGCCATCCACATGGACGATCTCGACCTCCGGTTCGATGCGCGGGAGATCGGCGAACTTCTCCACTACCTCCGTACGGAGAAACCGGGTCTTTCAAACGCGGAAATTACCGAGATCAAGGTCGCCGACCAGTAGCGACTAAGGCGCTCGCGGCGTTTCGCGATTGCCCTTACGCCCCGCGACTCCCGCATCACACGGGGTACGCTGTAGCCCGGCGGGGGCAGCCGGGGTAACATTGACCGTCGCTGTCTTTTGCGACCATCATCACCGCATGATCATCTCGCAGGCCGATGCGCGCCGCATTGCCCTTGCAGCCCAGGGGTTCGACCGTCCACCGCCTCCTCGGGTCACGGCGGCGCATGTCCGCAAGGTCGCCGATCGGACGGGCCTTCTCCAGATCGACAGCGTCAACGTGGTGGCCCGTGCGCATTACCTGCCACTGTTCTCCCGGCTTGGCGGCTACGACCGGGCGCTGCTCGAGCGCGCCGCCTGGGGCCCGAAGCCGCATCGCCGGTTCTTCGAATATTGGGCGCATGAGGCGTCGCTGCTGCCGCTCGAGCTTCATCCGCTGCTCCGATGGCGGATGGCCCGCGCTGAGCGAGGCGAGATCGGCTACGCCGCGCTTCGCCGCTTTGCGACCGAGCATCGCGGCGAAGCCGACGCCGTGCTGGCGCGCATCGCAGCCGAGGGCCCCCTGACCGCCGCCGATTTCGAAAACGGGACGAGCCGCAGCGGCTGGTGGGAATGGAGCAACGTCAAACACGCCCTGGAATGGCTGTTCTGGTCGGGCCGGATCACCACGGCGACACGGCGGGGCAGTTTCGCGCGGGTCTATGACCTGCCCGAGCGTGTCCTGCCTCCTGCCGTACTCGCCCTGCCCACACCGAGCGTTGCCGAGGCGCAGCGGGCGCTGATCGAACGGAGCGCCCGCGCGCTCGGCATAGCGACCGTTGCCGAGCTGCGTGATTATTTCCGGCTGAAACCCGTCGAGGCGGATCATGCCATTGCCGATCTGGTGGAGGATCAGGTGTTGGTGCCCGTCCGCGTGGACGGTTGGAGCCAGAAGGTCTGGCTCCACCGTGACGCCGCGGTGCCCCGCCGGGTGCGCGGGGCGGCCTTGCTGGCGCCCTTCGATCCGCTGATCTGGGAACGCGGCCGCACCGAACGCCTGTTCGGCTTCCGGTATCGTATCGAGATCTATGTGCCGCAGGCGCAACGCACCCACGGCTATTATGTGCTGCCCTTCCTGATGGACGAGGCGTTGGTCGCGCGGGTCGATCTCAAGGCGGACCGGCAAGCGGGCGTGCTGCTGGCAAAACGCATAACGCTCGAACCGGGGGCGCCCGGCGACACGCTGCCGCGGCTCCACATCGAGTTGGAGCGGATGGCGCAATGGCTCGGGCTGTCGGACGTTCGTGTCGGCGACATCATCCGCCCCGCGTGATGCAGGATGCCGCGATCGCAGGATTGCCGCCAAAGGTCAGTGGCTGATCGATCAGAATGTCACGACGACACTGACGGCGTCCTGATAGCTTCCCGCCGCCGGCGTGACCTGCGCCTGATTGATCCTGGCGACATAGGAATAGGTTCTGACGGGGGTCAGGCTGCCCGTTCCGGGGCTTGCGCCGGTAAGCGGGTTGGCTTCGTTCCAGACGGTGACGCCATCCGCATGATAGATCTGATACTGCAACGTCGCGCCCGCGCCGCTGGTCATCTGCCGCCACGCCGAGCCCGTGCCAGCACCGCCGGGTGTGAAGCCGATCCGGTAGACGGCGTCGCGGGTACAATCGATCTGGACGGCCGAGGTCACCGGGCCGAACTGCGTGACGAGCGCCGCACTGCCGAAGGACAGGTCGGGCGCGGTGATCTTGCAGTCGTTGCCGACCACCAGCGTCACCTGAAGCGTTACGACGACCTTCCCGCTATCATAGCCCGTACAGACGACACCGAGCACGTTCAGCCCGTTGCAGACGCTATAGTCCCATTGCACCGTCAGTGTGTCGCTATACGTCCCGGCGGCCACATTGGGAGCCGCCGTCAAACGCGCGAACAATGGCGTGGTGAAACTGCTTCCACCGCCCTGCAGCGCCAGCAGGCTGCCGCTCATATAGTTGACGGTCGATCCTTGCGTGAACGGCGTGGTGCCGCTGGCATCGGCCGACACCTGATAGGCGATCGCGTCGGCGCCTTTTACGAGGCGAAACTGGTTAAGGCTGGTGATGGTCGCGCGCGCCGAATTGCCGCCGATGAGGGTCAGCACGGACCCCGTACAGGAAAGACCGGCTGACCCGGCAACCTGCGGCACCGTGCCCCCTCGCACGTCGTACGACGACACCGGCGAGAAGGTGAGTGCCCCGGACGATGTCGTGCAGGCGGCGAATGCGGGGCCCGTGACGATGCTCAGGACCAACGCCGCGAAGAGCAGCCGGAGCGACGCCATCACCGGCACGAGACCGGTCCTATCCGTGACAGCGCCGCGACGTCTGCGGAGACGCCGAACGTCGCCTGGCACACCGTCCCGTCCGACGTCAGCGCGGAGAGCGACACCTGTTCGCCGACATCCTCCAGATACGCGATGCCGTCCCAGCCGATGGCGACGTCGGGATGTCCCTCACGCCGGACTCGACCGCCCGGCTTGAGCGCCGCCCCGTTCCTGTCGACGAGGACCGCGAGGATGTTGCGCGTCATGCGGACGTTCAGACGCACGACGGCGCCACTGCCCTGTCGCACGGCAACCCGCTGCTCCACCGCGGATGCGACGTGATTCTCCGACAGCGACAGCGTATCGATCGCGAAGCGGACGGGAAGATAGGGCACGACATTGGGCACGAAGAGATGGCCCTTGCGGTTCGTCACGCCGACCGGCTGATTTTCATAGCTGACGCCAACGCCCGCCACGCCAGTCTCGACGACCGCAAAGGCATCGCTCGCCTGATTGGCGACAAACAGGCCGCCGTCCATCGCCACGATCGAACCCGATGCGCCAACCCAGGCCGAGCTGCGCGCCTGGGCCGTCGCGCCCCCGGCCTGCACTTCGATGAAGGGCGCGCGCCATGTCCCGGTCACCTGCCCCGATGCAGGCCCCCGGCTTGCCGCTGCTATCCCGGCATCGATTCCAAGGCCGCCATCGGTCGGCGTCGCCCGGGTATAACCGACCTGATAGAGATTGCGCCCGGCCGAACGGCTGATCCCGCCACTGGCCGCATTGCGTCCGAACGGGATGAACAGGCGCAGCTGGGCGCTGGTCGCGCCCCGTTCGAAATCGCGATCCGCGGTCACGAACAGGTTCGCGCGCGATCCGACCGGACGACCATAGGACAAGGACAGCAGGCGCGAACGTAGCGTGAGTTCGTCGACCGATCCCAAGGTTCGCCCCGAAATATACGCAGCCCCCACTGTGCCCAGCCGCGCCAGATTGACGTTGGCGATCGCGCGATAGGTTCGCCGCCGTGTCGCGGGATTTGCAAGGTCGAAGCTGGCGAGCTCGCGAAAGCCCCTGCTGCGATCGTCATATTGCGCGGCAACGCTGAAGTGACGCGCGGTATAGCTGTAGCCGAGCGACCAGCGATGGCCCACGGCCTGCCCCAAGCGCGACGCACTGACCGACAGCGCTATGGTGCCAAATCGCCACGGCGCCACCACGAGCCCGCCCCCGATCTGCCGAAGCCGGGCAGTCGCCTCGGCATGCGCCTCGAGCGTCAGGAACGACGTCATGCCGCGTCGGATCGAGCCATTGGCGGCGAGCGTGCCGTAATCGAAGTTGCGGATGCCATAGCCTTGGCGGATGGCGCCGGCTTCGGCTGCGAAATCGGTGAGCCCGGCGCGTAGCAGTGTCGACGAGACGTAGAAGGGGACCGTGGTCGCGATCTGCCGGCCCACGGCGTCCGTCGTGACGATCACGGCCTCGCCAGCGCCGTTGATCACCGGGACATCCTGCAGCACGAACCGACCGGGCGCGACGTCTGCACCCTGCTGCCGATAGCCGTCGACGAACAGGTCCACCGCCGACGGCACCGCCGCCTTGCCCGCAAAGCTCGGCAGCGGCATCGTCAACAGGTCCGGCCGCGTATTGAAATCGCGCGTGAGCTGCAGGCCACCCAGCCGGACGGACGTGCTCCAGGGCAAGGACCGTGTGATCAGGTCACCCGCCGTGACGGTCAGCGCGCGATCCTCGTTGATGAACCTTGCATGCGTATCGTAGCGCAGATAGCCGCCGATGCCGGACCCGACCCGCATCACGCCGGAATTGGACAGCGTCGCAACCGGCCCGAACACCCGCTGTTCGGACCATAAGGAGGCAAGGGAGCCTCCGTCGGCGCGCTGCGCATAGAACTGGTAGTTGACCATCGCGCCCCAGCTGGCGAGCGTGGCGGCGCGGGGCCTGTCACCCGCGGCGATCCGGGTGGTCGGCAGATAGTCGGGCGCAGTTTCGAGATGGAGAGCCTGGAGCGCGGCATCATAGCGGGCGCGGGTGTGCGGCAGCAACGCGACGTCGCGCTCCGTCCCTCCGCCCTCCGCACCGCCGCCCTCCCCCTCTAGCGTCACGCCATTTCGGCTGAGCGCCTCGGCCGGCACCAGCATGCGTGTGCCGACGATCCGCAGCGGCACCAGGTCACCGGTGGCACGGCCGTTCACCACCAGCTCGACGAACAGCTGCTGCACCGGGTCACCCGCGCGTGCCATTTGGGGCAGGCAGACGAGCATGGTCGTCAGCAGGAGCGAACCACGGATCATGGCGTATCGGACGGATCAACGCGCGGTAATGCGCTGATCGGCGCCGTTGACGTTTGCGATCAGTGAACTGGTGTCCGGGACGCCGTCGGGCACCGGCCAGCGCATGGTTTGACCCGCAAGGACATAGCCCGCGAGCCCCGAAGCAAGACTGGTCTTCTTGTCGTCCGCCGTCCGGATATCGACGAGACGCGCATGCAGCATGCCGGTATTGCGGATCGCGAGCGTCCGACCGCTGCCGCTCCGTTCCACCGTCGTGGTCAACTCCGGCTTGGCCGCGTTGACGGACCCCGCATAGGTGAAGAGCGGAACCGAATAGCGCATCTGCACCGCAAGCTCCGCTGCGGGCAGCCGGCTCGCATTCGGCGCATTCGCGGTGGGAATTTCGTCGATCAACAGGCGGTAGCTGCGCTCCCCCGGGCCAGCCTGGTCGCTCGCCGCGGCGGCAGGCCGCTCGCGCCGCAGCACACGGATCATCTGCCGTTGCCCCGCCGGGATGACTGCGATCGGCGGGCTGGCGACGACCTCGTCCTGATCGTCGTACAGATCGCCCTGCGGCCCCTGCGACCAGCGCAGGGTGCGGACCTGCATCGTGATCGGTTCGTTGCCCTTGTTCTCGATCCACAGCGCGGTCGCGCGCTCGGTGGCGGCGATTTTCGGATCGACCGGCCAGATGATGACCGCCGCGGCGCGACTTGTGCCGGGCAGCAGGAGGAGCGGTGAGACGATGGCGGTCAAGATACGCAGGATTTTCATGACTTGTCCTCGCTGCATCACCAGGTGACGGTGATGCGAACCACATCGGAATATCGCCCCGCCGCCACGCTGCGCTGGACGACGGCACGGGCCTGTACGGGAACGGAGAGTCGCGACGTGCCGATCGGAAATGCCAGCGCGATCGCCTGCGACGTCCAGGGCGTCTGACTGCCATTCGCGAACAGCTGATAGGGCATGCGATCGGCAGGCCGGGTCGTGTGGACGAGCTGGCGCACCCCGTTGGACGGCTGACTGCCATTGTCCGCGGTGAGGGTGACGCTCATTCCCGGGGTGCAGTCGATCTGCAATCCGGCGGCAACCGCGGTGACCAGGCTGCCTTGCGCGGCTCCCCCATCGACCCCGTTCACCGACCCGAGGTCGATCGATCCCCAATTGCCCCCGGTATCGGCGCTGATCGCGCAACCATTGGCGATGACCGCCCCGACCCTGAAGGTGCGGCTGGTCTCGGCCATGCTTCCCGACGCACAGCCCGCAACCGCCGACACCGTAAGAAGAGCCCGGACGGCGCGCACCGCCGCTACCAGCTGAGCGTCACCTGTACCGTGTCGGTGTAGGTGCCCGCCGGCAGCGCCAGGCCATTGCTCGACGCGCGAGCAAAGATCGGCAGCGTCAGCGCCGAGGTGGCCGCGGTGCCGAGGCTGATCTGCCTGCCGATAGTGATTTCGTCCTGCCGTGACGCGTCCGTATACAGTCGATACGCGACGGTCTGCCCCAGATAGGCCAGCTGACGGACATTGCCCGCGTCGTTCGCGCCCGCCCCGACCGTGACTGTCGGCGCTAGGCCCGGCGTGCACAACACCGTGACCGCATTCGTGCCGCCCTGCGCGACCATCGTCGCATCGGCGTTGCCGAAGACGCCCGACTGATCGGCAAAGGCGATCGTCCCGATCCGCCCCATGGTCGCGGCGCTGTTGCCGCCATTCACCGCACAGGCCGCGAGGATGTTCAGGGACACGCCGATCGTGCCGCTGGCGGTTTGCGCGTGTGCCGATGTTGCCACGCCAGACACCGCGATCATGCCGACCGCAATGCCCAGAACCCTGCTCGTCATCTTACGGTAAATCATGATAAAACAGCCCTCCATTTGGGCTGTTCTCAATGGTCGCCAGTTAACAGGATGTTGAACAACCGATCTGGCCGACGATAGCTTTCGATCCAACGATTATGACATCGTTACAATAAGATGACGGGTCTCGTGGCGGGTCATCGAACAGGCCCCGGCCTGACGGCCGAGGGGCGTCCTAATTCGGATTGCCGACCGGGATGACCGGATTGCCCTTGTAGCTGCCAAGCTTGACGTGGAGCACCTGCGCGCGATCGGTGAAGTTGATCCCGTAGTCGGTCTGATCACCGTTCAGCACACGGTCGAACACCCAGTGCCCCTGTGCGTCGTAATGCCCCTCCTCGACGCGATCGTAGAGCATCGAACGCCCGCTATTCGCATCCGCCAGCGCGAACGAGACGCGCGTATCGAACCCGGTCACGAGATATTCGTCGGGGCCGATCTCGGCGATAGCAAGACCGCCGGTCGGTTGCGGGTTGCCGGTCGGCTTGTCGGTGCCGAACTGATACTGGCCGAACGTCGCGGTGGCGCGGTACTTGCCGAGGTCGATGACCTGCCTGTGCTCGGCCTTGGGGTCGGTCGGCTCGGCCACGCCCCAGGTCTTGCCGGCAAAGGCCAGCTTTGCCCATTCCCGCATCATCGGCTCGAACACGCGGTAGTTGCGCGCGAACAGCTCCATCGTCGGCGCGTCCAGCGTCTTGGCACCGAGCGGGAAGTTGTAATAGCCGCTATCGTCCATCCCGAACGGCGCGAAGCCGAGGCCGCCCTTGCCGACCACCGGATAGAAATAGCGGGCGAACTCGGACGCATTGCCCGTCTCCGGGATCAGCAGGGCGTTGTCGGCACGGCCGTAGAGCTTCAGATATTCGAGATACGCGGCATGATCGCGCGCATAGATATCGGGCGCGACCAGATCGAGCGACGGCGCCGCGGCCTTGTACACGTCGATCACGTGATGGATCGGCCCACCGCTCGAATAGGTCGTTGCCGCCTGCCGTCCGAAGGCCGAGGCGAGCGCGGCGTTGACGTACATCGGCACCGGCTTCACCGCCTTGCCCGCCGCCGCGATCTCCTCGATGTAGCGGGCGATCGACCAGGCGTGGAAATATTCGTCGGCATCGGCGCCGAACACCTGTTTCCAGCTGCCCGCGGACTTGCGAAATTTTTTGAGCAACGCCGCCGGGACCGGACCGTCGAACAGCTTCTGCGCGACCGGCGAGAAATCGCGGACGCTGCCATAGGTACCGGCCTCGTTCTCGGGCTGGACCATGATGACGGTGTTCTGCGGATCGGCGGCCTTCAGATGCTGCATCAGCCTGACGAAGGCGCGCTTGTCCGCCTCCAGCGTCGACCGATGGAGCGGCGACAGCGCATAATGCGTCTCGCCCTTGGCGTTGGTCATCCGCGGGAACCGCGCGTTGTCGAGCTTGACCCAGGCGGGGGCGTAGTTGGGCGAGGTGTTCTTCCACGTCGCGAACCACAGCAGGACGAGGCGCACCTTGTTCTGCCGCGCCTCGGCGAGCAGCTGATCGAGGAAGGAAAAGTCGAATTGCCCTTCGGTTCGCTCAATCTGCTCCCACGCGATCGGCACCTCGACCGTGTTGGCGTGCATCGCGTGGATCGTCGGCCAGACCTTGGGCAGCATCGCCGGATAATTGCTCGAATTATTGACCTGCGCGCCGAGCATCAGCCACGGCGCGCCATCGACCATCAGCGCGTGATGCCCGTCGCGGGTCACCAGCCTGGGCACCTCGGTTGCGGTCTGCGCGTGCGCGGTGCCGGCGAACAGCGTGGCGGCGAGGGTCAGGCCGGCGAGTGTGCGGGAGGGGCGGAAGATCATGATGCAGTACCTCGAACGGGAAACGGGAAAGCCGGCACGGATCAGTCCTCGACGAAGACGAGGCCGCCCAGGCCCGATGCGACCGTGCCGTCGCTTTCGAGCAGGAGGGTGACGATCCGCTCGCCGGGACCTGGCGGGAAGGCGACGCGCAATGTGGCGGCGGCGAAATCGGGCTTCGTCGCGGCGCGCTTGCCATCGATCCAGATTTCGCCCCGCCCAACGAGATCCTTGAACACGATCGTTCCGCCCCGTTCGCGCGTGCCGCGGTGCGGGGTGAGCCTGGCGCGCAGCACGGTCCAGCGACCACTGCCCTGCGGCGGCTGGATCTCACCCGCGCGGACATACAGCCAGCTGTTCATGTCATTGTCCGCCAGCACGATGTCGGGCGACGGCCTGGCGGTGGCGGCCGGCGACTGCCGCCAGTCCTGCACCGTCAGCGTCATGCGGGCGGGCGCGACGAACGGACGGGCCGGCGTGGCGAGGCGGCGCACGTTGGTGGAGGCCGGGCGCAATCCCGCCGCGCTGGCGGAGAGCTTGACGGTACCCGCGCCGCCGCCGCCCGCGCGAACGATCACCTGCGCCAGGCCGTTGAACAGGCGCCGGCGATTGCCCTGTTCGGCTTCGTGGCTGACCGGATCGCCATTGCCGAGGCCGATGATCGCGCCGCCGCTGACCGCAAAGGTCACGTCGAGATTGGCGGTCGGCACATGCCGCCCACGCGCATCGACCGCGTCGATCGTGTACGGCTGCACGTCCTCGCCATCCGCCGCCATCGCACCCCGGTCGGGCGTGATCCGCAGCGCGACCGCAACGCCGGTCGTCTCGACCACGCTGCGCGCGACCTCGCGTCCGCCGCGATAGCCGATCGCCTCGAGCCGGCCCGGCGCATAGGGCACCTGCCAGCTCGGCATCGTGTAGCGATCGACCTTCTCCTCGCCGATCAGACGGCCATCGAGCATCAGCCGCACGACCTCGACATTGGTCAGCGCCATCACCTTGATCGCCTGCCCCTCGCGGCCAGGCCAGTTCCAGTGCGGCATCAGATCGAGCAGCGGCACGTCGTCGACCCACTGCGCGCGGTGCAGATAGAAGGCCATTTTCGGAAAGCCGCACAGGTCCATGATCCCGAAATAGCTGCCCGCGGACGGCCATTCGAACGGGGTTGGCTCACCGTGATAGTCGAACCCGGTCCATACGAACGTCCCCGCGACGAACGGCCGCTCGGCGACCGATTTCCAGCCCTCGCGGTGGGTACTGCCCCAGTCCGCCGGTTCCTCGTCATAGGACGCCATCACGTGCGCGGCGCGGTGGGTCTCCCACGCCCCGCGCGTCATGAAACTGCTGGTGTCCTCCGAACTCGTCAGCGGCAGCGTCGGGTTGGCGGCGTGGAACCGGTCATACTGGTCGCGCTGATAGTTGAAGCCGACCACGTCGACCGCCTGGCTGACATTGACCGGGGCGAACATCCCGCTGTTCATCGCCGCGGTGACCGGTCGGCTGTCGTCGAGCGCCTTCACCGCGACCGACATGCGGCGGACCATTTCGTAGCCGGCGGGCGTCCCCTGCATCGGCTCCTCGTTGAACACCGACCACATGAACACGCTTGGCCGGTTGCGATCGCGGCGCACCAGCCATTCGAGCTGGTCCATGTAATCGGGGCTGGTGTTGAAGTTGCGGTTCTCGCTCATCACCAAGAAGCCGAGCCGGTCGCACGCGTCGAGCACCTCGGTCGCGATCGCGCTATGCGCGAAGCGGATCGCGTTGCATCCCAGGGCCTTCAGACTCCGCAATCTCCAGTCCCACAGCGCATCGGGCACCGCGACGCCGACACCGGCATGATCCTGGTGGTTGCACGTGCCCTTGATCTTGAGCGGACGGTCGTTGAGATGGAAGCCCGTCGCGGCGTCGAAGCGCAGCGTGCGAAACCCGATCCGCAACGTGCGTTCGTCGACGGGCTTGCCGCCGCGCATCAGCCGCGTCCGCAGCGTGTAGAGCGTCGGCGTGTCGATCGACCATAGCCGCGGCGCGGGGACCGGGATGATCAGCGTCGCGCTGCCCGGCTGCAGCGCCGGCAGACGCGCCGCTGCGGTCTGCGTCGCGATCGTGCGGCCGTCGGGATCGATCAGCGACACCTCGATGCTCGCCTCGGCCGGGTTCTTGCCGATATTGCCGAGCGTCGCGGTGACGGGCACGCTCCAACTGCCATCGGCGGCGCGGCGCGGGTCGGCGTGGATGCCATCGGTCGCGATGTAGGTCGCATCGCGTTTCGCCAGCCAGACATGGCGGTACAGCCCGGCGCCCTCGTACCACCAACCCTCCATTGTCTGCGCATCGACCCGCACGACGATACTGTTCAGATCGTCGCCGAACCGCGCCAGATCGGTGATGTCGACATAGACCGAGTTATAGCCGCTCCAGTTGTGCGCGACGATCGATCCATTGAACCAGATCGTCGCATTCGTCGCGATCCCCCCGAACTGCAGCTCCAGATACCGCCCCCGGTCCGCCGGATCGAGCCGCAGCGCGCGCCGGTACCAGCCGAAGCCGCGCCGGCGATAGCCCTGCGAGACATTGGCACTTTCCTCGAACGGCATCGTCGATGCCCAATCGTGCGGCAGATCGACTTCGGGCCAGTCCGAATCGTCATATTGCATCGCCGCCGCACCCTGCGCCTGCCCCGCCTTGGCGCTGTTGTAGGACCAGCCATGGCCGCGGATCTCCGGCATCGGAATATCGCCGAGATGGAAGCGCCAGTTGCGATCGAGCAACAGCCGGCTGGGATCCTCGACCGTCGCGCGCGGCGGCAGGTCGTCGCGGGTCGCCGGCATCGGCAATGCGCCGGTCGCTGGCGCCCGCACCGGTGCGCCCTGAGCGACACCGTCCGCCGCCAGCGCCACGCCGATCGCGGTTCCGCTTCCCAGGAAATGCCGCCGGTTCAGCCGACCCGTCTCGTGCGCATCCGTCATCTCTGGCTTCCTATCCATCGCTGCCGGGCGAGCCCCGTTCGTTGCGCCGTCAATCCTGGCGTTCGCATTCGTCGGACACTGGTGGGCGCCCTGGCGACGGCATTGCAACCCCCACGGCGCGGATCGCGGTGCTGTGCTACAGGTTCAGGTGGCGACATCGCACGGGATTGCGCCTGAAGCCCGGGAGCCTTTCGAGACCCCCGGGCTTCAGCCGGTCAGTAGTTCACGCGGAGCGTCGCGCCGAACCGGCGATCAACGACCGAATAGTCACGCGGCCGGCTGTCCAGCCCGAAGAACGTCTCACGCCGCGTGTTGAGCAGGTTCGTGGCATCCACCGACGCGGTGATGTTGGGCGTGACGTCGTAGCTGATCGAGGCGTCGAGCTGGCCGAACGCCCGGTCGTAGATCGGCAGATTGCCCGTGCCGCTGGCGGACGTGGTGCGGACGTAATCGTCGCGCCAGTTGTATGCGACACGCGCCGACAGTCCGTATTTTTCGTAGATGCCGACCAGATTGTAGCTGTTCTTCGACAGCCCCTCGAGGGGCACCGAGATCGGCGCGCCGGGGATCGCACCGGCGCTCGGATTGGGCGCCTTGGAATCCACATAGGTGTAGTTGGCCTGCACTCCGAAGCCCGACAGCGGCCCCGGCAGGAAATCGAAGAACTGCTGATAGCCGACTTCGAACCCCTTGATCTTGCCGTTCGCGCCGTTGACCGGCCGGTTGATCTGATATTGCGTGCCGTCGATCACCACCGGATCGTCCACGCGCGCGATGAAGCCGTTGACCGCCTTGTAGAATGCGGCCGCGTAGACCGAGCTGGTCTTGTTGAAATACCATTCGAACGAGACGTCGAGCTGATCCGCGCGCAGCGGCTTCAGATCGGGATTGCCCGACGAGCCCCGCCGGCTGACGGGATCGAACGTCAGTACCGAGTTGAGCAGATTGTAATCCGGTCGCGTCAGGCCCTTCGACGCGGCCAAGCGCAGCTGCAGCGTCTCGGTGATCGGGAAGCGAATGTTGAGGCTCGGCAGGACCGAGGTGTAGCTGTTGGTCTGGTCGATCGGAATGGTCGGACCGCCCGACGGCGTCTGGAAGCCGGCGACGTTGGTCTTGGTATTCACGATGCGCACACCGAGGTTGCCGTCGAACGGCAGGATGGTCTCGGACTTGAACCGCGCGACCCAATAACCGCCGATCGTCTGCTCCGAGACGTCGTTGCGACCGGTCGGCAGATATTCCGGAACGGCGACCTGGCCATTGGGATAATAGGAGGCGAAGGTCTGGCGCACAGCGTTCAGATCGCCGCGGATCACGTCGAACGGCGGGATCAGGAAGCTGCCCAGCCCGGCCGCATCGCCGCGGAAGAAGTTCTTCACCGGTACGGGGTTGTAATAGCCGGGGATCGCCGAGAGCGGTGTACGCGGCACGCGTGGCGTATCGAACAGGTCGACATAGCCGAACACCGGATTTTCGACGACCGCGTTCAGCTTGGTGTACCGCACACCCGCCTTGATCGACGTGAAGAAGCCGCCATCGGTCTCATATTCTACGTCCTGCCGTACCGACCATTGGTCGTTGTGGCTGCGGCTGCTGGAATCAAGGATGTAGAGATAGGAGAAGTTCGCCGGATCGGTGAGGAAGCTGGGCGACCCTGCCCCGGTCACGCCGATCACGGGCAGTTTGCCGGTAATGTCGACGCTGAGCGTGTTGGGCTGATCACTGCCGACGCCGAACGCGAAGAACTCCGTCTTCGTGCGGCTGTCGACATAGCTGACATCCGTGGTCAGCGTGAGCTGGCTCGTCGGATTGAACTTGAGCCCGCCCGAATAGGATGCGGTCTTCGAGCGGCGATCGCTGCGATAAGTATTGCCCTCGACGAACACGTTCTGGAACGTGCCGCTCTGGAACTCGCCATTCTCATCGAACGTGAAGCTGCTCGCCGGCCCCGGCGTGATCGGCGCACCGCCGCGGCCGAACGGGTAGACGAGATAGCCGACCTGGTTGAACTTGTAGTTGGCATAGTCGAACTGGCCGTAGACTTCGAGATTGTCGGCAGGCTTCCACTGGACGGCCGCGGAAATGCCGATGCGGCGGCGATCGCCGACATTGTTGAACTGGCCGACGCCGTTGGGCACGATCACCGCGTCGGCGGCATCGGCGGTGCTGCCATTGCCGGTTCGATCGACGATGCCGGTGCGCAGCTGATAGGGCTCGATCGACAAGGCATCGGTGCGATAGGCGCCGCGCTGGAGCGATCCGTTGAGCAGGAAGCCGATCTCGCCCAGACCGGTTTGGTAGGTGTCGGTGATCAGACCCGAGAACGAGGTCTTGGTCTTGTCCGCCAGATCGTGATGCGTGACCCGCGCGCTGCCACTGATCGTCGGCTTCGAAAAGTCGAACGGCATCCGCGTGCGCAGGTTGACCGTGCCGCCCAGACCGCCCTCGATCACGTCGGCGGCAGGGTTCTTGTAGACGTCGATCCCGGCGAGCAGTTCGGAGGGAATATCCTCAAGGCTGATCGTGCGGCCGTCGCCCGCGGTGAAATAGTCGCGACCGTTCAGCTCGGTACGGACCTGGGTCAGGCCGCGGATCGCGATCCGGCTGCCCTCGCCCTGGTTGCGCTCGATCTGGATGCCGCTGATCCGCTGCAGCGCCTCGGACACGTTGTTGTCGGGCAGCTTGCCGATGTCTTCTGCGACGATCGAATCGATGATCTGGCTGGCGTTGCGCTTGCGCGCCTGTGCGCTGCGCAAGCTGGCGCGGACGCCGGTGACCACGATGTCCGCATCCGCATCCGCATTCGCAACGTCGCCGCTCGGCGCGACGGTACCCGCCTGCGCGCCCTGATCGATCGGTGACGGGGCGACCTCTTCGGCCGTGTCGGGGACGATAGCGGGCGCCTGCTGGGCGCTCGCGGCTACCGTGAATGCCGGGACAATCGCGAGGGCAGATGCCCCGCTTGCCAGCGCCTTGAGCACACAAGCCGAACGGAATTTTACGCGGTTCAAACACCATCTCCCCAGGATACCGAACGGACCACCGCTCGAAATTTGTGCCGCATTTTGAGCCATGAAGCGCTCTGCGGTCGAAGTGTGGTATCGGTATCAACGGACGAATTGTCTGACAAGTCATATTTTTGTCAGAGAATTCGGTTGATCTGTAGCGCGGACCTGCAATTATACGACAAATTTGCCGCTTCGGCGAAGTTTGCGGTACCATAACGGGCACAGACCCGCGGAGAGGATTTCAATGCATATCGCCCCAGCCCGTGTCGTCACGCAGCCGTCCGACGATTCCCGAAGCACGGCATCGCCGAGCTGGTCGCGCCTGATCGCGCGATTTGCCGTTGGGGTTTCGCTGGCGACGATTGCGACGAGCGGGTTCGCAGCGCCGATCGCGACGGTCGATCGCAACGGCAGCCTGGTTTCGATCGAGGCCTATGCCCCCAACATCGTCCGAGTGACGATCGCGACCGACCGCGGGCAGGTCGACGCCCCCCCGGGCGACGGTCCCAACGCCAAGCCCAATGCCGCAGGCTGGACGCACCGCAACGACGGAGGCGCCGATATCTTCACGTCCGCCGCGCTGTCGCTTTCGGTCGATGCCAAGCCCTGGCCCAAGGCCCCCACGCAGATGGAGCGCTATTTCGCGCCATCGCTGCCGCCGGTGTCGGTGACGATCCGCAAGCCCGACGGCACGATGCTGACGCAGATGACCGGGTGGGAGATGGGGCCGCATACCGTCAACGGCGAAAAGACGTTCCGCGTCGGTGCAAGCTTCGCCTCCCCCGCCGACGAGCATTATTACGGGCTGGGCCAGAACCAGGAAGGCAAGCTCGACCTGCGCGGCCGGACGATCGACTGCCGCCACAATTACGATGCGCCCGCGGGCGAGACGGTCTGCGTGCCGTTCATGGTCACCAACAAGGGCTATGGCATCGTCTGGGACAATCCATCCTCGACCGTCGTGTCCCCCGGCCTGCACAGTGCGACGCACTGGCAGTCGGAAGTCGGCGAGCGCGTCTCGTTCTTCGTCATCACCGGCGCGACCACCGACGAGATCTATGCCGGCTACGCCACGCTGACCGGGACGACCCCGCTGCCGCCAAAGGCCGCGTTCGGGCTTATCCAAAGCAAGGCGCGGTACGAGACGGAGAAGGAACTGCTCGGCATCGCCGACGGGTATCGCAGTCGTGGCCTGCCGCTCGACATCATGGTGCTCGACTGGTTCTACTGGTCGCGCATGGGTCAGCTCGACATCGACCGCGCCTATTTCCCCGACCCCAAGGGCATGAACGACAAGCTCAAGGCGATGGGGATGCACTCGATCATCAGCGTCTGGCCCCGGTTCGAAAAGGAATCGCGCTACTTCAATCTGCTGTCGAGCAAGTCCTGGCTGCTGAAGGACAAGGATGGCAACGCCGTCGACGGCCTGCCGATCCGGTCCGATCGTGCAGGCGCCTTGCTCGACAGCACCAACCCCGACGCGCGCAACTGGTTCTGGGAGCGGATCCGCGACAATATCGCCAGCCAGGGCTTCGACTGGTTCTGGCTCGACGAGACCGAGCCCGATCTCGTGCCCGACGGCAGCTTCTATTCGATCGGCTCGGGCGACCGTTATCACAACGTCTTCCCGCTGCTCCACACGATGAGCGTCGCGGACGGGTCGGCACGGGATCGCCCCACGATGCGCAACCTGATCCTGTCGCGCGCCGCCTATCTGGGCGCCCAGCGCAATGGCGGGCTGTTCTGGTCGTCGGACATCAAGTCGACCTGGGAGGCGCTGCACCGGCAGGTGCCCGCCGGACTCGGCTTCACCGCGAGCGGCATGGCCTATTGGGGCAGCGACATCGGCGGCTGGCAATGGCCGAACGGGCCCAAGGCGACCCGTCAGGTGCTGCTCGATCCGGCGGGCGCGACCGCGATGGCGCCCGACTATGCTGATTATCCCGAGCTGTTCACGCGCTGGTTCGCCTATAGCGTGTTCACGCCGACCTTGCGGATCCACGGCCAGCGCCCGGCCACCGCGCTCTGGGAATATGGGACCGCGGCCGAGCCGGTCCTCGCGAACTTCCTGAAGCTGCGCTATTCGCTGATGCCGTACATCTATTCGCTCGGGCGCCACACCTATGAGAGCAATGCGCCGATGATGCGCGCGCTGTTCATGGATTTCCCGAACGATCCCAACGTCGCCGACATGGGCGATGAATATATGTTCGGGCCCGCCTTCCTCGTCGCCCCCGTCACCGAACAGGGCAAGACCAGTCGCCAGGTCTATCTGCCGGCCGGGGCGGACTGGTATGATTACTGGACCAACCAGCGCTTTACCGGTGGGCAGACCGTCACCGCGAACGCAACGATCGACAGGATCCCGCTGTTCGTGCGCGCCGGGTCGATCATTCCGATGGGCGTCCAGGTCCCGAGCACCGCGACGGCGCAGTCGCTTGAGGCCATTCGCGTCTATCCCGGCGCGGATGCCAGTTTCGCGCTCTACGACGACGACGGCGTGACCAACGATTATCGGACCAAGGGCGGCCGCAAGGCGACCCTCCGCTGGGACGACAAGACCCGGCGCCTGACCGCCTCGGGCAAGCTGCCGACCGGGCAGGACGCCGCATCCCTGGTCCAGATCGTGGCACCGAAATGATCCGTATCCGCGTCACCGCACGGCTCCTGACCGGGTTGCCGACGGCAGCGGGCGCGCGCGTTGACGGCGCGCCCGCCAGATCCGTCGCAACCCCGTGAGCAGCGATCTCAGCCGTCGTTCGGTTCTCGCCGGTATCGCTGCACTCGGACCCGCAACCCATGCGCTCGCACAGAGCCCGATGGGGCTGGCGCGGGGTCCGGTGCAGCCGACCTGGCAGTCGCTGGTCGATCACTATCGCTACCCCGAGTGGTTCCGCGATGCCAAGCTCGGCCTGTGGTCGCATTGGGGCCCGCAATCGGTGCCCGAGCAAGGCGACTGGTATGGGCGCTTCATGTATATGCAGGGCCATCCAGCGTACGAACATCACCTCAAGACCTATGGCCATCCGACCCGATCGGGGATGATGGAGGTGATGAACCGCTGGACCGCGGCGCGCTGGGATCCCGACGCGCTGATCGCCCGCTATGCCAAGGCGGGCGCGAAATATTTCGTCTCGCTCGCCAATCATCACGACAATCTCGACTGCTACGACAGTCGCTATCACGCCTGGAATTCGCTGCGCGTCGGGCCGAAGCGCGACGTCGTCGGCATCTGGGAAAAGGCCGCGCGCAGGGCCGGGCTGAAGTTCGGCGTCTCGAACCATGCGGCGCATAGCTGGCACTGGTATCAGACCGCCTATGGCTATGATCCGATCGGGCCGCGCAAGGGACAGCGCTACGACGCGTTCACGCTACGCGCCGCCGATGGCCACGGCACATGGTGGGACGGGCTCGATCCGCAACAGCTCTATACGGGCGCGCACGCGGTCCTGCCGAACGGCATCGACACGATAGCGGCGATGAACGCCTGGCACGATGCGCATGACGGCCAGTGGATCGAGACGCCGCCGCCGAACGACCCGTCCTATGCCGCGAAATGGCTGCTGCGGCAGACCGACCTGATCGACAAATACAAGCCGGACTTCTGCTATTTCGACGATTACGAGCTGCCGTTCGGCCCGATCGGGCTGCAGGCGGCGGCGGATTACTATAACCGGTCGATCGCTTGGCACGGCAAGATTGATGTCGTGCTGACCGCCAAGCAGCTGAAACCCTATGCCCGGTTTGGCCTGGTGCAGGACGTCGAACGCGGCTTCACCGACCATCTGTGGGACGAGCCGTGGCAGACCGATACCTGTATCGGCGACTGGTTCTACAATGTCGCGCGCCTGAACGACAAAAGCTACAAGACCGCCGAACAGGTCATCCAGCGGCTTGCCGACGTGGTGTCGAAGAACGGCAATCTGCTGCTCTCAATCCCGCAGCCCGGCGACGGCTCGATCGACGGCGAGGAGGAGAAGATCCTCGACGGCATGAGCCGCTGGATCGCGATCAACGACGAGGCGATCTTCGGCTCGCGACCATGGCGGATCTATGGCGAAGGCCCGACCAAGCTGCAGACGGGCATGCAGAACGAGCAGTCTGCGGGGGTGTTCACGCCGCGCGACGTGCGCTTCACCACGAACAAGGGCGCGCTTTATGCGCTGTTCCTCGGCTGGCCACGCGGCGACGTGACGATCGAGGCCCTTGCACGCCACCGCTTCGCCGACGGCGTCGTCGAGCGCGTAACGTTGCTCGGCGGCGACCGCATAGCGCACCGCCGCGACCCGCACGGCCTGCATTTCGCAATGCCCGCCAGCCGCGGCGACGGCTTCGTTCCGGTCGTGAAAATCGAGGGCCGCGGCCTGATCTAGGGCGTCGGGTTTCTCGGGGCTCGGCCATTGCTCTCCCTCGAGCAGACGTTGGAAGATCGAATACGCGGTCGCCACCTGCTTCGCAGCCAGGTATATCCGGAGAAACCTGGGTAGCGCAGCGCCAAACGTCTTGGCGGGGCGGGATGAAAGGATGACGAGGGGTGAGCAATCTGGACTGGGCGCGCCCGCTTGCCGAGCGTGCGCGGGTGGACTCAGCAACGTTCGAAGCCGAAATCCTCAACCGTGGTGAGCCGGTCGTCCTGCGTGCTCAAGTCTCTGCCTGGCCGTCCGTCGTGGCGGCACGCGGCGGCGCCCGGCACACGGCGCACTATATGGAGAAGTTCGACGGCGGCGTCCCCGTTCAGGTGATGGCGGGGCGGCCGGAGATACAAGGCCGCTTCTTCTACGACGATGCCGTCCAGGGCTTCAACTTCAACCGTCAGATGGTTCCGTTGCGGTTGCTGTTGTCGGAATTGCTTCGTTTTGCGAGCGATCCTGCGGCGCCCGTCCTCTATGCCGGCTCCGCACCAACCGGACAGCTCCTGCCCGGCTGGAGCGAGGCAAACCCGCTCGACCTGACGCTACCGGGCGCGAAGGCGCGGGTGTGGATCGGCAACGCGACGCGGATTTCGACCCATTACGACGGATCGGCGAACCTGGCGTGCGTCGTGGCAGGCCGTCGCCGCTTCGTCCTGTTCCCACCCGAACAGCTCGAGAATCTCTATGTCGGGCCGCTCGATCATACGATGGCGGGGCAGCCGGCGAGCATGGTCGACCCCGATGAGCCCGACCTGGAACGCTATCCGCGCTTTGCCGAGGCGATGCGCCATGCGCTGGTCGCGGACCTTGGGCCGGGCGACGCGATCTTCATTCCGGCACTGTGGTGGCACAATGTGCGCTCGTACGAGCCGCTCAACATATTGGTGAATTATTGGGCCGAAGGGCACGAGGCGACGAGCCCGTTTACCGCGATGATCCATGCGCTGATGGCGGTACGCGACCTACCGCCGCGCGAACGCGCGGTCTGGCGGAAATGGTTCGATCATTATGCGTTCGACGACGCGGCCGACCGGGTTGCCGATCACCTGCCCGAGGCAGCACGCGGCGTGCTCGGGGCGGCGTCGCCATCGCGGACGGATCGCATCAAGCAGTATCTGCTCCACGCACTAGGCGCGCGATAAGCCCTCCCGGCGTCACCTCTGCCAGCCGGGCGTCAAGCCGCAGGGTAACCAATCTGGTCGAGGAACTGCTGGTGCGAGGGCATACGGTCGACCGCCAGCCGCATCGCATTTGCGATGTGTGCCATGCGCTTGTCGAGTTCGCCTTCGGGCAGCAGATCGGCGAGTGGATGGTAGCGCCTTGGAACAAGCCCCTGCCCGTGCATGACCGCGAGCCAGCTCGTCTCGCTGAACAGTTCATTGTCATGGCGAAATAGCCGGCCATTCTCGCGAAATATCGCGATGCGCTCTTCGAGCGACGTGGGCAACGCCATGCTCCGACAGTACCGCCACAGCGGGGAGTCATCGCGGGTCGTGGTGGCGTAATGCAGAATGATGAAGTCGCGCACCTGCTCATATTCGACGCGCGTGCGGCGATTATAATAGTCGATGTCGTGCTGATTGAAGCGACGGTCCGGAAAGTTGGTGAGCAGGCGCGCAATTGCCGACTGGATCAGGTGGATCGACGTCGATTCGAGTGGCTCGAGAAAACCGCTTGCCAGGCCGAGCGCGACGACGTTGCGGTCCCAGGCCTTGTGACGGACGCCGGCCTTGAACTTCAGGAAGTTGGGCTCCGACAGAGGATCACCGTCGAGCGCGGCGTTCAGACCGTCGAGCGCTGCATCATCGCTCAGGTGATCGGAGCAGTAGACATAGCCGTTGCCGGTGCGGGACTGGAGCGGGATGCGCCATTGCCAGCCGGCCGCCTTGGCGGTGGCGCGGGTGTACGGCAGCGGGTCGGTGGTCCGGCGGCAGGCGCGCGCCACCGCGCGATCGCAGGGCAGCCAATGGCTCCAATCCTCGAAGCCGGCGCCAAGCGCTTCGCTGATCAGGAGGCCGCGAAAGCCCGAACAGTCGATGAACAGGTCGCCCGCAACGCGGCTGCCGTCCTCCAGTGTCACCGCCTGGACATGACCATTTCTGCTGTCGAGGGCGACATCGACGATGCGCCCTTCGGTGCGCTGCACGCCACCGGCCTCGGCCCGCTCGCGCAGATAGCGGGCGTATAACGATGCATCGAACTGGAACGCGTAACTGATCGTCCCAAGCGGCGAGCCGGCGCGGCTGTGGTCGGGACGCTGAAAGCGCTGGGCCCGCGCGGCGTCGGCGCCGATGCTGAATCGGTCCAGTTCGAGGGCCCCGCCGAGCTTAGCTTGACGCAGCCAGAAATGATGGAAGTGCAAACCCTCCATCTCCTGACCATAGGTGCCGAACGGATGAAAATAGCGGTCGCCGATGCGACCCCAATCGACGAATTCGATCCCCAGCTTGAACGTCGCGGCCGTGCGGCGGACGAAGTCGTCCTCGTCGATTCCGAGCAGCCTATTGAAATATTGCAGGTGCGGGATGGTCGCTTCGCCGACGCCGACCGTCCCGATCGCCTCCGACTCGATCAGCTCGATCTCGACCGCGCGACCCAGGACGCGGGACAGGGCTGCAGCCGCCATCCAGCCGGCGGTGCCGCCACCGACCACAACGATCCTGCGAATGGCAAGTTCGTCCATCGCTCAGCCCTCCGTCGAGGCGCAGTAGGACGCGATGAAGCTCGCGTGTGTCGGCATGCGCGATGCAGCGTCCTTCATCGCCGACGCCATGGATTGCAGGCTGTTCGCCACGTCGCGCGCGGGCAGCGCCGCGACGATCGGATCGCACCGTTCGGGCATGATTCCCTGGCCCAGCATCACCGCCACCCAGCTCGGGCGGGCAAAAAGCTCGTCATCATAGCGGAAGATGCGCCCCGTTTCGCGGAACAGTTCCATCTTGTGCCGGAGGCTGTCCGGCACGCTCATGGTCCGGCAATAACGCCAGAACGGCGTATCGTCCCTGTTCGTCGCGACATAGTGCAGCACGATAAAGTCGCGCACCTGCTCGAATTTCTTCTGCATGTAGCGGTTATATTCTACTCGGAGTATATCGGGCATATCCCCGTTGGGAAACAGCGAGATGAAACGGCTGATTCCTTCCTGGATCAGATACAGCGACGTCGACTCGAGCGGTTCCAGAAAACCAGCCGCCAACCCGATAGCGATACAATTGCCGCGCCAGAACTGCCGCCGGTGCCCGGCCTTGAACCGGATCGAGCGGGGCTCTGCGAGAAGCGCGCCCTCGACCCCCTTGCGCAGGACCCTCTCCGCTTCGTCATCGTCCATGAAGCTTCGACTGTAGATATGGCCATTGCCGACGCGGCGTTGCGTCGGAATCCGCCACTGCCAACCGGCGGGGCGCGCCGTGGACCGGGTGTAGGGCGGGGGCGGTCCGACATGCGCGCTCGGCACCGCCAGCGCGCTGTCGCACGGCAGCCACGCGCTCCAGTCGACGAAATCGATGTCCAGCGTCTGCCCGGTCAGCAGCGCGCGAAATCCCGTGCAGTCGAAGAAGAAGTCGCCCTTGACCTGCGAGCACGAGTCCATCGTCACGGCGGCGATGCCGTCGCCCCGCGCGGTCCGGTGAACCTCATTCACGACACCCTCGATGCGCTTGACGCCCCGCTTCTCGGCGTAACGCCGCAGATATCGCGCGTAGAGCGTCGCATCGAAGTGATAGGCATAGCGAAGATGCGAGAACACCGATCGCGGGTTCGGGTCAGGCAGGGCGAAGCGACCTGCGCCGGCGGCAACCGCGGAGAGGCTGTAGTCCTCGATCGGTGCAGTGCCGCCATCCCTGTTCAGGCGCAGCCAGTATTGGTGGAAGTCGATTCCCTCCATGTCGACACCGTGCTGACCGAAGGGGTGAATGTAGCGGTCGCCCTTGTGACCCCAGTCGACGAACTCGATCCCGAGTTTGAACGTCGCCTCGGTGGCACGCATGAACTCGGCTTCGCTGATGCCGAGCATCTGGTTGAAGACCAGCATGTCCGGAATGGTGGCCTCCCCGACACCAACGGTGCCGATCGCATCGGACTCTATCACCGTGATGGACACGTCCTTGGTTTGGACAAGGCTGGAGAGCGCGGCGGCGGTCATCCAGCCGGCCGAGCCGCCGCCGACGATGACGATGGATCCTAGGGGGGCCTGCGTCATTTGCGTGGATCCTGGCGGAGATAGCGTTCCAATTGAGTCATGTAGACGTGGTTCGACGACAACGCGGCGGCGGCACTCGCGACCTGCTGTGCCGCATCGTCGAGATAGCGGCGGACTCGTTTGGCATCGGCGCGGTCCGCCAGACGATCATGGCGTCGCGGACGTCGCCCGATACCGAAGTGCATGATCAGCCAGTCCTCGGGATGAAAGGGCTCGAGGTCGTAGGAGACGAGCAACCCGCGTTCGGCGAACATCGCGAGCTTGTGCTCGAGTTCCGCGTCTGGCGTGTCGCGCGCCGCGCGCCAGAAATCGCTATCCGGCAGGGCGGACGTTTCGAGAAGCGCGCGGGTGAAGCGCATCGCATGATCGTGATCCTCGCCATGCCTGCGGTTATATTCGCGTTCTTCGACGGTCGTCGACGCAGTCGAAACGGGGATCAGCGTCATCAGCCGCTCGATGTCGCGTTCGAGCAGCATCATGGGCGCCAGTGTGAGGGGCTCGACGATGCCGGCCGCGTGTCCGATACCGACACAGTTCCCCGCCCAGGCCCGTCGGCGCCGCCCGAGCGTCGCAGACGCGCTCAGCCCGCCTCTCGCGTTGCACGACGCAGTTGCATCGGAGACCGTCAGCGATCGCGTCGACCCACGCAGCGGGGTCTGTGCCGCCCAGCCCTGGTCGTGAAACGAAACGCTGCGAACCGGCGGGCCAAGCCGGGCCTCGGCCACGTCGTCTGCGGAGATCTGCAGCGCGCGCCCGCCCAGCCACGCGGGATCGAGCCGAGATAGAAGTTCGGCCGACGGTCCGCTGCAATCGAGATACAGGTCGGCCGTCACCATGTCGGCACCATCGAGCGCGATGCCGGTGATCGCTCCGTCGCCCACCGCGACCCGGGTCAGCGCCCCCTTCAGATGGTGGATGCGGCCGGGCGGTACGGCGGCGGCGAAACACCGCGCGTGGCTTGCCGGGTCGAAATGATAGCCATATTCCGCACGCGCCAGCGGCTGCTGACCCGCCGCGCCGGGTGATCGCGGGGGATGCGCAAACGTGCCCCGGCTTCCGGCGACGGCACCGAGAAGAAACGGGTCGAGCCGCGTCATGCCCTGTTGTACCAGATACTGGTGCATCAGGACGCCGTCGATCACCGGCAGCGCCAGGTTGAAGCACTGGATCCAGGACCGCCCGCCTTCCGCCCAGCGCACATATTTGCTGCCCCAGGAAAAGGCGGCGGAACTGCCGAGTACGAGAGCGGGCTCGGTGACACCGGCCGCGAGGTTGAACGCATAGCTGGCCGGACCGGAGACGGTGCCGTAGAAAAGATCGGTGCGCTGGTGATCGCTATCGATCTCAGCAAGCGTGATCCGCACCGTGTCCGGCAACTGGCGCGCAAGCGTCGCGACCGTCATCCAGGCGGCAAGTCCTCCGCCGCAGACCATGACGTGGCTGACGCCGTTGCCCGAGGTCGACGTAGCGGGTGTGCCCGGTCCGTCGATCAAGCCCCGGCAGCGGCCAGACGCGCCGCTCCTCCGCTTTCCCGGATGAACGCGGTGTGCTCGGGTGTCCGCCGTACCGCAGCATCTACCTTCGTGCGCACGTCCGATGCTCTGGCCGTCAGAGCATCGACGCTCATGTTCTCGACGCGCGGATCATGCCGGTCGGGAACGAGATTCTGACCCAGGAACACCGCGACCCAGCTCGGCGACAGGAAAAGGCCGAACTCGTATTGGATCAGGTGACCGCGGCTACGCCAGGCCTCGATCCGCTCGGACAGGCTGTCGGGAAGGCGAAGATTGCGGAAATGGCGCCACATCTCGGAGTCGTCGCGTTGCGTTGCGACGTAATGCAGCAGCAGGAAGTCGCGGATGCGCTCATAGTGGAGGCCTATGCGGCGGTTATATTCCGCGATGTCGCGCGCCGCGAATCCCTTGTCCGGGAAGACCGCGAGCAGTTCGGTGATGCCATCCTGGATCAGGTTGATCGACGTCGACTCGAGCGGCTCGAGGAAGCCGCCTGCCAGCCCGATCGCCACGACGTTCTTTTTCCAGAACTCGCGCCGCCGACCCGTCGTGAACGACAGCCGGCGCGGCTCTGCCTGCATCGGTGCGTCGAGCCCCGCAACGAGCTGGTCATGTGCCTCGTCATCGGAAATGAAGCTGCTGCAATAGACATGGCCATTGCCGACACGGTGCTGCAGCGGAATCCGCCACTGCCACCCCGCGGTTCGCGCGGTCGCGCGGGTGAACGGGCGCAGCACGCCATTGCTCTGCGTCGGGACCGCGATCGCCCGATTGCACGGCAGCCATGCGCTCCAATCGTCATAGCCGCTTTGCAGGGCGGTCTCGATCAGTAGCCCTCGAAACCCCGAGCAGTCGATGAACAGGTCGGCGGATAGCGTCGTGCCGTTCGTCAGCACGACATCGCGCACAAAGCCGGTTTCACCGTCCTGTACGACCCTGACCACCCTCCCCTCGGTGCGCGACACCCCCCTTTTCTCGGCAAAGCCTCGGAGAAATTTCGCATAGAGCCCCGCGTCGAACTGATAGGCATAACCAAAGGTCGATTCGACGGCGTCCAGGTCACCAGAGGGCCGTCGAAAGCGGCCCTGCTCCGCGGCGATGACCGGGTAACTATATTCGTCGATCCGGCTCCGGTCTCCCGATTGCCGCAGCTTCAGCCAGTATTGGTAGAAGGGCACATCGTTGGTCGTCGGCCCGAAATCACCGAACGGGTGGATATATCGATCGCCGCGGCGGCCCCAGTCGCAAAACTCGATGCCCAGTTTGTAGGTGGCCTCCGTCGCCCGCATCATTTCCGCTTCGTCGATGCCGAGCGCGAGGTTGAATGCTCGAATATGCGGCAGCGTCGCTTCGCCAACGCCAACGGTGCCGATCTCGTCCGACTCGACCAAAGTGATCGCTATCGGCAGCCCCGCTAGCTTTGAAGCCAAAGCGGCCGCGGCCATCCATCCTGCGGTGCCGCCCCCGACAATGCAGATGCTGCTAATGTCAGACTGTTCTGCCACGAACGCCCACCACGTATCTTGCGGGTGCACCACAATATGGCATCGCCGCTGCCCCTCCTGTTCCCCGCGCCTATTGGCGCCTTACGCCTGATTAAAGCCTGAGCGCGGGAAGGCAAGCGCGGTCGCGAACGTCGGCAAGTGATTAAAAGACAAGCATTCTGTCGCAATATTCAGGTCTTGATTGTCGCAGAAAGCGGACGTAGCATTACTCTTACATTTGACGACCGGTCGTGATGAAGAGCTCAAAAGCTCAGATCACTCAGAAGCTGGCGCAGGTGAGGAGGAAGCCCGGAACAAACCGGACAAAGAGGGGATGCTGTGATGCAAAATTCGGTTTTTCCGGCGTTATCAAGCTCGACCAAGCGCTTTCTGCTTTCGACTTCGGCGCTCTCGATAGCGTTGATCGGGTCACCAGCCATGGCCCAGACGGTTTCGTCACCGGCAAACGAGCAGACCTCGCCGCCGAAATCCGGTTTGCCGGATACCGACCCGGCGACCGCGCCTCAGACGACCGAGCTCGACGAGACGACGACCGAGGACATCGTCGTAAGGGGCATCCGCGCCGCACTCGAAAGCGCGAAGGACATCAAGCGCAACGCCGACACGGTCGTCGACTCGATCACAGCCTCCGACATCGCCACCTTGCCCGATCTGTCGGTGGCAGAGGCGCTCGGGCGCGTCCCGGGCGTGACGATCTCGCGGTTCGCGACCGGCGGCGCGTCACCCGACTTCCCCTCACCCGAAGGCCAGGGCAACCTGATCCGCGGTCTGGGCTTTGTCCGCTCCGAGTTTAACGGCCGCGACGCGTTCAGCGCCAATGGCGGGCGCGTGCTCGATTTCTCGAGTATTCCGCCGGAGCTCATCGGCGCAGTCGATGTGTACAAGAACCAGACGGCCGATCTCATCGAGGGCGGCATCAGCGGCACGATCAACCTGCGCACCCTGGAACCATTCGATCGCCAGAAGCCGTTTCTCGCGATCTCGGCGGACAATACCTACACCGACCTTCGTAAAAAGTCGTCGCCGTCGGGCAGCATCACGGGCGGCAGCAGATGGAAGACGGGGATCGGTGAATTCGGCGTGGTAGCGTCGGTTTCGCGGTCAAAGCTGAGTTCGCGTATCAACGGCTGGCAGCAGAATTCGCCGTTTCCGCGCGTGCTCGACGCGACCGGCAACGTTCCGCAGACAAGCCTGACCGGCGCGGCGAAGCTGTCCGAGTTCACGGGCGTGGATCCGTCACGCATCCTTGGTACGACGCCGGGATTTCAGTTGCGTACGAACGACGTCGATCGTGATCGTCGAAGCTACTACGGCGCGCTGCAGTGGAAGAATGATACGCTGCAACTCACGGCCAAGTATATCCGGGTTGAGGAGGACACGGACAGCATCGAGCGGACGTTCGAGTGGTTCCCCGAGCACGATACGGGCACGACGGCAGGGATCAGCAATCTCAAGGTCAAGCCGGGCTTCGGATCTGATGGTGTCGCCATGTGCAGCGGCGCGGGCGGCTTCCCCTCGAACCCTGGCGACTGCGAGACGCTGATCCCAATTCGCGGCGGTCTGATGGAATCGGGCTTCGTCACCAACCGGATCGATGCCTGGACGGGCGCGGTGGGATCGCCGGTCGGATCGCTCGGCATCGGCAGGACGGAAGAGAGCAAGACCGAGGATTTCAGCCTCAATCTGCGGTGGCAGCCGACCGAACGCCTGCTGGTGACGGTGGACGGCCAATATACCAAGGCAAGCGCACGGCAGCGTCAGATCTGGGGCGGCTTCAACACCTATCTGGACTGGCAGATTGCGCCCGATCTCGACAACCCGCGGATCGCCTTCTCGGTCAACCCGGCCCATCGCTTCAATCCGGGCAATACGCGCTTCAGCGGTGACAGCGATGCCAATCCGCTCGCGTCGCCGACATCGGCCGGCGATCTGAACGGCGCGACCTGGCAATTTGCGGCCGACCAGTTCCAGGTCGGCAAGGGCGATCTCTACGCCTTCCGTGCCGATACCGCGTACGACGTGTCGGGGAGTGATGGACTTGCCGGCTGGTTCGACAGCGTCAAATTCGGTGGTCGCTACTCCGAGCGGAGCCAGACGAACTCGGAAATGGCGCTGAACTGGGGTGCCATATCGCCTGCATGGGACGGGCGCGGCGGTTACGGCGTGGTCGGCACCTTTCAGGAACCCACCAAGGCTGCAGAGGCCATCAGCTTCGCCAACTTCTTTCGGGGCGGCGTGGTCGAAGGTCCGAACCAGACCTTCGTCTTTGCGAACTCCGCACTTCTCAACGACTATTCCGCATTCCGCAAATATCTGAACGCAGAGCCGCAGCTGGCCAACGGCAATTACAACTGGGTGCCCAGGGGTACGGACGACGGAAGTAAATTCGGGGTCCCCATATTCCGTCCCGAGGACACGTCCAACATCACGGAGCAGACGGCTAACGCGTACGCTCGCCTTGATCTCAAGCACGAGTTCGACAACGGCATGTCGATCGCCGCAAACTTCGGCGTCCGATACGTCCGCACCAAATTGCGATCGACCGGGTTCCAGGCGTTCCGGCCGTTCGTGGCCGATGCCCAGACACCGGCGTTTGCCGACACCGATGGCGACGGCGTTCTTGAGCGGACCAGAACGGATGATGCGGAGAGCCGCGACGATCCCGCGGACTTTCTGCCCCAGTCAATCGCGTACGGGGCTCAGGCGGCCGTACCGATCAGCTTCAAGCAGACCAACGAGAACTGGCTTCCGTCCTTCAACCTGCGCTGGAATGTCGACTCGCAACAACTCATCCGGTTCGCGTACAGCAAGGGGCTGAGCCGGCCGAACGTACAGGACCTGCGCGCGTCGCAGGAATATGTCGTGACCACGAACCGCGTGAACTTTCCGCCGATCACCGATGAGAATGACCCGCTGTTCGGCATCGATCGTGGTGCCCAGAACATCACGGCAGGCGACATCCGCGTAAATCGGGGAAACCCGCTGCTGCGACCGACTACAGCCGACAGCTTCGATCTGTCGATCGAGCGCTATTTCCGCGGGGGATATTTCTCCGTCGCCGGATTCTATAAAAGCTTGTCCAATATCGTCACGAATGGCGATCTGGCGTTGGGAACGACGACGCTCGATGGGCAGACGGTCAATATCATCTACAATGGTCAGGTGAATCAGGCCAAGGCCAAGGTCAAAGGCATCGAGGTCAGCTACCAGCAGTTCTTCGACAAGTTGCCGGGCGTGCTGAGCCATCTCGGCTTCCAGGGAAACTATACCTATATCGACTCGTCGACGACACCGCCTGCGAACGGCGTCGACAGTGATGGCGACGGGAATGTCGATGACCAGACGACCTTCTTCCGGTTCGGCGTCGATGATCTTCTCGGACAATCCGATCACATCCTCAACGTGGTCGGAATCTATCAGGACTCCGCGCTCGAGATGCGGCTGGCGTATAACTGGCGCTCGAAATACCTTACGACCTACCGAGACTATGTGACGGGCAACCCCGTCTACAACTCGGCGGCCGGGTTCCTTGACGCTTCGGTTCGATACAGGATCGGCCCCCTGACGCTGCGCACGTCGGTCGCCAACATCCTCGACACGAAGAGCAAGGCGCGCGTGCAAATCGACCAGAGCGGACAATTGTATGATCGGTTCAGTTTTCTAAACGATCGGCGAATCGTCTTCGGCATCCTGTTGCAGTATTGAGGCTACGCGATCGGGACGGTCGAAACCGTCCCGATCTTCTTTCGTGATGGAGGGCATGATGAAATATGCAGTCCTGATAGTAGCGGCGCTGATCTGCACCCCGGCTGCTGCGCAAAAGGGGTATAAGGCCGCGAAGGCGGCAAGTGACGTTGGTTATCAGTCGTCCGTTGCCGCCGACGGCAGGGTGACCATCGTCTACACCGGCGCAAAAGGCGCAAAGCCCGATGATGTCGCCAAATTCGCCATGTTGCGGGCGGCGGAACTCACCCAGGATGCGGGTAAGGAGTGGTTCGCCGTCATCAAGGCCGAGACACGCGACCTTGCTGCCGGTGGCTCCGACCTGCGCGACAAAACCGGGCCGAGCTTCTCTACAGGGACCGGCGCCAGCGCTTCGGTGGGTTCGGCCAGTCAGGCTGGCAGCCCTCCAGGGGTGGCCGATGCAGCCGTGCCGAATGGCCCTACGACGGGTGGCTTTGGCGGCGGTGACGTTCCCTACCAGGTGCTGGAACGCTGGCGTCCGAGCCAGTCTGCACAGACCACGGTCGTGATCCAGATGGGATCGGGCGACCAGGCCTCGTTTCCAGGGCTCACTACGCAGCCGACAATATACGCTGCTACGGACGTGATCGAACAGATACGGGGAAAACGCAAATAACGCGCAGCGTGCCGATCGGACACCCTCGATCGACCGGTACACTGGTCGCTAACACCCCCCCCTTGGGGCGGCGCACGGCCGCCCCGCTTTTTTTTGCGCGAGACGCAGGCTCGGTCGGTTGGGCAGCACCGAGTTTCGGTGCATGACCATCGCCGATCCTGACAAACCAATGCGAGAGAATGCCAGCGGGCGCCGGATGAGAAGCGCCCCCGTTTTTCCCCTCGATTTGGAGCCGGGATCCGCACTCGGAATGGACGGGTGAAGCAGCAAATCATCGGCATTCTGAAGACGGGCGCGGTGGTGACGCATGGGAAGCTATGGCAGAGAGGCCGGGAATGCAGGCGTTTGTTCGGCCGCATCTGCAGGTCAAAGCCCCCCCCTGCCGAACGACCGCTCAGACAGTCGGCTCGCCGGTGAGATACGGATCGACCGGCACCTCTGTCGGAACCGATACCCGCGGCACCGCCCTTGACGCTGCCGCGGCGAGCCATTCTTCGCCGCCGTCCCTGCGCCGGGTGGAGCCGTCGCCGCGTGTCGAGACGCGCCCGTAGATCGGTCGCTCGCGGTCCGATGGCGAACCGGCGAAGATCGCGGCGATGTTGCCGTAGGTCGACGGGTCGCGACCGTCGAGGCTGAGCCGGTCGTTGAGATAGCAGGCGGTAGACCATGCCGCTTCCGGGCTGGGCGTCATCGCGATGATGCGCTTGCCCCAGTACATCCGCAGGTTGTTGTGCATCCAGCCGTCGACGAGGAATTGCTTCTGGCAGGCATTCCAGGTCTCGTCGCGCGTCTCGCCGTGAAGCATCGCGCTCAACGTCTCCAGTTCGGGTCGGGGATCGGCGGCATGCTCTGCGAGCGTGTCGACTGCCCAGCCGGCGACGCGGTCGTAGCGCTCCGGCGCGGCAAGATTCCGCGCCTGGTAGTGGAACCACTCGCGCCATCCGAGGAGCTCGTCGGCGAACTTTGCCTTGTGCTTGCTACCTGCATCAGCCGCGGCGACCGCGGCCATCACCTCGCACGGGCCCAGCACGCCAAAGTGCAGATAGGGCGACAATCCGCTGGCGCCGTCCGCGCGCGTGGCGTCGTTGCGCGCTGATGCATAGCCGGGCAGCACCTCGGTCACCAGCCGACGCAGCCGTTCCTCTGCCGCGCCCCGGCCGGCCGGGTGTAGGTCGCTGACCGGCACCGTATGATCGATCGCGAGACTGTTCACCAGCGCGTCGAGATCGCATGTCTCCAACCTGTCCGGCGTGAAGGGCAGCGTCCCGGCGTATGCGGGCTGTTCGGGCACCGCCTCCTCCGTCTCCACCCAGTTGAGCCGCTCGGGTTCGTGGCGTCGCAGGAACCCCGACCGTCCACGGATGTCGTCGCCCAGCACGGCCGGGGGTACCAGGCACGCAGCCTCGACCGCGTAGACCGGCGCCGCGGCGCGGGCGGCCACCCGCTCGGACTGCCAGCGGGCGACGAAGGTCGGCTGGTCCTCCAGCACAATCGCCGCCGCATCGGCGCCAAGCCGGTGCACGAGACCTTTTTCACGGTGCCCAGCCCGATCGACGTGGTGAACGCAGGCCAGACCACGCTTCGTGCACCCGGTACCAAGGTCGCGGCTCGCCGCCAGGATAAAGTGATGCAGCCGGTCGGAGGCATAGGGATAATCCTCGCGCACGCCGTGATACACCAGGACCGGCAAACCCAGCGCGTTGCCGAGCAGAATGCTCGCATCGATCACCGGATTGTCCCGGGCCCGCAGCGCCTGCTGCAGCCAGCACAGGACGTAACGGCCACTGACGTTCACCGCACGGTCGTTCAGCACCCGCACGCGCGGCGCTTCTCGCCAGTCGCGAAGACCGGCAGGCAGAACGGCCGTCACCATCCCATGCTGCCCGGTATGCCTTTGAACGGCCCCACAAGGTCCGACGTTATCCAGCCGCCGTAAAACCCGCCGGGCTGCGGGACCACCTGCTCGCCGTCCACCGTGCATCTATCGAGCGGACCGGCATAGAAGGCGACATGGTCGCGCAATACCGCAAAGGCCGGCGTCGGCTCCGGATAGCTCCACGCCACGTCGCGCAGCACTTCGGCTCCGATCGCCAGGTGCCAGTAGACCGCGTGGCCCTTCCACTCGCAGAACGAACGTCGCTCCGAACGGCGAAGCAGGCCGAGGTTCAGAGCGTCTGGCGGCAGGTACCAGCTGGGCGGATGGCTGGTCTCCAGCGTGCGGACAGCCCGGCGCGTATCGGCGACGAGGACGCCGCGATGCTCGATGCGGATCCACCGCTCGCTCGCTTCGGCGATGGCCGGGCGAGGAAAGCGCCACACGCTCTCCTGGCCGGGCGCGAGTGAAGGATCGCGGTCGTTGTCGCTCACCGGCGACGACCGAGCCAGATGCCGATACCCGCAAGGCCGAGCACCGCGATACCGGACGTCGCAGCCGCGACCTTGCGCCCCCGGTGCGGATCGCGTCGGCCGCCATCCGGACCGGCTGCGACGCCGGGCTCGAACAATACCCCGTCGCTGTCGTCACCGTCGGGTGCGCGCGCTGACCAGGTGTCGAGGAAGCCGCTCAGGATCGCCGCCAGCAGGTTCGGCGCTGCGAACTCCCCCAGCTTGAAGGCGATCGCCGGCGCGCCGACTGCGGTGAGATTGCGGGGTCGCGTGGCGAGCCCCACGACGGCCTTCGCAACCGTCTCGGGTGCGAGCGAACCCGGCGGCAAAGAGAGCCGTGCGCCCGTATAGTTGCCGGCGTGGTCGACGCCGGGCGTGTCGACGAAGGTCGGACAGACGTCGCATATATGGATGCGCGGGCGCTTCGACACCTCGCCGCGGAGTGCCGCACTGAACCCGCGCAACCCGAACTTGCTCGCCGAATAGGCCGCCGCATACGGCGTGGCGACGAAGCCGCCAGCCGAGATCATGTTGACCCAGGTGCCGCGATCCTGCGCGAGGAAAATCGGCAGCACCGCGTGCACGTCATTCATGTGAGCGACGAGGTTCACGTCGACGACGCGCGCATGGTCTGCGATCGGCACGTCCTCGTACCGGCCGAGCACGCCAACGCCCTCGCAACTGAACCACAGGTCGATGCCACCGAGCAGGTCGCGGGCCTCGGCAGCGAATGTCGCCACCGCTGCTGCATCGGTACAGTCGACGGATCGGACGATCGCAATTCGGCCCGCCGCGGCACAGCGGCTAGCGACGTCGTCCAGCCCTTCCCTGCCGCGGGCACCCAGGACGACCCGTGCACCCGCCGCCGCGAAGGCCACCGCCGTCGCCGCGCCGATACCGCTCGATGCACCGGTGATCACCACCCGGTGTCCAGCGAATGAGAGGTCCGCGCTCATCGGATCTTGCTCGGGGGGCTTGGCCGCACAGCGTCGGCGGGAGGACGATGTCGCGTCGGAGAGGCTGGCCTGTTGTCATGCATGACCCCTAAACGTTCTGAAGGCGCTGCGGTGTCCCACGAGCGCCGCGGTACGCATCTTACCGTATCGGACACTAGCTTCGAGAGGTGCTCTCACTACGGAATGCCGGACGATTTTGAACGCGACGCAGGTCCGTGCGTTGGTGTTGCTCGAGACGGGGCGCGCGCCCTTGGAACGCAAGGACACGAGATGGCAAAGCCCTTTACGATTGCAGTACCCGACGAGCGGCTCGCCGGCATCAACGCCAAGGTCGCATCGTTCGACTGGGGCGCGCTGCCGGACGCCGGAAGCTGGACGTCAGGGGTCGGCCTTGCGGACCTCAAGCGGCTCGTGGACCATTGGCGCATGCGGTTCGACTGGCGCGCGCAGGAACGTCGGCTGAATGCTCTACCCCAGTTCACGACGGAGGTGCTGGGTGAAAAGCTTCACTTCATTCATGCGCGGGGCGATGGGTCGCGCGCGCCCCTGCTCCTGCTGCATGGCTGGCCGGGCTCGTTCATGGAATTCGAGGCGCTCATCGCGCCATTGGTCGCCGACGGCCATGACGTCGTCGTGCCCTCGCTTCCGGGCTACGCCTTTTCCGGGCGCCCCGCCGCGCCGATCGGACCGCGCCGGACGGGCGAGTTGATGCACGGTCTGATGACCGAGCTTTTCGGCGATGCGCGCTTTCTGGTACAAGGTGGTGACTGGGGCGCGGCGATTGGGAGCTGGATGGCGCACGATCATCCCGAAGCCGTGGCCGCGCTGCACCTCAACATGGTGCTCCTTCAGGCGGCGGACATATCGCCAAAGACGCCCGACGAACTCGCTTGGGCGGCCCGACGTGCTACGCTGGCGAAAGAGGAAACCGGCTACGCACAGGAGCAAGGCACGCGTCCGCAGACGCTCGGCATTGCCATGTCGGATAGTCCCGTCGGCGTTGCCGCCTGGATTCTGGAAAAGTTCGGCGCTTGGGCGGACGTGCCGCGTGATGAACAGGGTCGGCCCGATCTCTGGCAGGTGTTCGATGAGGATACACTCCTCACCAACATCATGCTGTACCTCGTCGAGGGGTCCTTCATCACGTCCACCTGGATGTATCGCGGCCGTATGCTGGAGGGTTCGGGCGAACTTCCGGCAGGCAGCCGTATCAAGGTGCCGACCGGCGTCGCAGCCTTCCCCGATCCCGTCTTCCCGCCGCCCCCGCGCTCGCAGGCGCGCAAGACCTACAACATCGTCCACTGGAACGAGATGAAGGCAGGTGGCCATTTCGCGGCGCTCGAACAGCCCGGTCTCCTGCTGGCGGATATGCGACGCTTCTTTGCCGACCAGGCGTCCTCGAAAGCGCGCAGACGGCGTCGGATCGCCGGCGCGGCGGGTGTCATCGGCGTTGCCGCCCTTGGATTTTGGACGTTGGCGGATAGTCATCGACGCCCGGACGATACCCAAGCCCGGCATCGCGCGACCTACCCGCCACTGGATGTCCCGAAAGCTTTTGCCGAGGGCGTCTGGATCGTCGACAGCGGACCAATAAACGCGATGGGGATAGCGTTGCCCGTGCGCATGACGATCATCCGGCTCGAAAACGGCGATCTGCTGCTGCATTCACCGACCCCCTATTCGGCCGAGCTGGCCAGGGCGATCGAAGCGCTGGGCCGGGTACGGCATCTCGTTGCCCCCAACATCGCGCACTGGACATACATTGCCGATTGGCAACGGGCCTACCCGGATGCGACCACCTGGGCTGCGCCAGGGCTGCGGGACCGGGCACAGGTCCGCGCATCGTCGGTGCGGTTCGATGCCGAACTCGGTGGAACGGCCCCGGCCGAATGGTCGGACACGCTTGATCAAGGCATGGTGCCGGCAGGGGCTGGCTTTAACGAGATTTGGTTCTTCCACCGGCAGACCAGGACGCTCGTGCTAGTCGACCTCATCGAAAACCTCGATCCTGACAAGCTGCCGCCTGTCACGCGGCTATTGATGCAGGCCTCCGCTGCCACGGACGGCACGACCGCACGGTACCTTCGGCTACCAGTACGGCTAGGCGGCGCGGACGCTCGAAAAGCGGTGCGAGCGATCGTGGCGCTCGAGCCTGACCGGGTGATCTTCGCTCATGGTCAGCCGTTCGACTCCAATGGTGCTGCACGACTGAAGCGTGCTTTCGAATGGCTGATCTAGGCGGGCCTTAGGGCAGCTTCCGTGCCTAACTGCAGCGCTGCATCGCGCACCTGCCCGACGCGATCGAGGCAGTTTAGAAAAGTGATGCACGCTGCGCCGAAACGGTTTGCGCGTTGCGCATCGAAGACGTTTACAAGGAGTCACCAATGTCGTTTCCCCGTCCGTACGTCGCGTCCCCGCTCCGGTATGACAGCGGCATGCCCTATCGACGCACCGGCCGAAGCGGGCTGAGGCTCCCGGCAATCAGCCTGGGGCTGTGGCAGAACTTCGGTGGACAGGATGTGTTCGAGACGGGGCGAGCCATCCTGCGGCGGGCATTTGATCGTGGCGTGACCCACTTCGATCTCGCCAACAATTACGGCCCGCCCTATGGCTCGGCGGAGGAGAATGTCGGTCGCGTCCTCGCCTCTGATTTCGCGGCCCATCGCGACGAACTCATCATCTCGACCAAGGCGGGTTGGGACATGTGGCCCGGACCGTATGGGGATGTCGGTTCATCCAAAAAATACCTGATTGCGAGTTGCGACCAGAGCCTCAAGCGGATGGGCCTCGACTATGTCGACATCTTCTATTCGCACCGGGTGGATGCCGCGACCCCGCTCGAGGAGACGATGGGTGCGTTGGTGCAGCTTCATCGACAGGGCAAGGCACTGTATGTCGGCATCTCCTCCTACGAGCCGGGGCTGACCCGCCGTGCGGCCGAGATCCTGGCCGCGGAAAAGGTGCCGCTGTTCATCCACCAGCCCAGCTATTCGATCCTGAACCGGTGGATCGAGCGCGATCTGCTGGCGACGCTGGAGGAGCTGGGCGTCGGCTGCATTGCCTTCTCACCCTTGGCGCAGGGCATGCTGACGAATAAATACCTCCAGGGCGTCCCGCAGGATGCGCGAGCCACCCGTGACGGGTCGCTGTCACAGGCCTTGCTTACGGATCGGAACCTTGCTGCCATCCGTACCCTGAACGATATCGCAGGTGAGCGCGGACAAACCCTGGCCCAGATGGCGATCGCGTGGGTCTTGCGCGACCCGCGCGTCACGTCGGCGCTGATCGGCGCCCGCACGGTCGAACAGCTCGACGACTCCCTCGACTCGGTGAAGACGCTCGACTTTTCCGCCGACGAACTCACCGCGATCGACAACGCGGCCGACGATGGTGGCGTCAATCTCTGGTCGGGATCATCTGACATCACTGCACTGCCGACAGCGCAAGGAGTGCCCGCCTGAACAACGGCCAGGACGACCGCCTTCGGGACATTCCAGGCGGCGTTTGCGCGCCCAACCTTCGGACATCCGTTCATGCCCGGTTACGTTCGCCGACAGCGCCGCAAACAATTGTTAAAATACGCGAAATCGTAATCTGTTTGAGCAAATTACGTTTCTTGAGCCTTGCCCCGTCGTGATCTGAGAAACTCGCGACGCTCGTAGATGCTCGCCTCGAACGAAGAGCTCCGATGTCAGGCTGATAGCGGAATGCCTGCTTCCGATCCGGACCAAGCGGGGCGCCGCCTTACCGGGCCGGGACGACATGGTCGTGTGTTCCGATCTGGCGATGCAGCTTGAGCGAGCCGCCAGCCTGACGCTGCCACAGCCGTATGCCGCCGCCCATGACGGTGCCGGACTGGCCCCCCGCGGTCCACTCGACGCGGAATTTGGGATATTCGATCACCCACGCACCGTGATTTTCGAACGCCAGGGTCCAGACCCGCACGTCGCGGAAGGTCGCGCCGCTTCCCGCTGCAGTATAGGCGGTCAGATAGGGGCGGATCTCGGCCATGCCGGGTTTGGGCGTTTCGGCGAAGGGCATGAAGATGGCGTCGTCGGTATAATCCACGAGCTTCGCCTCGACATCCTTGGTCCGCACGGCTTCGGCGTCGCGGTCGTTATGCGCCCGTAGGAATTCGCCCACGGACCGATCGCCTGCGGCTAGCGGGATGGGCGAGGACGACGGCTCCGGGATCGCGGTGAAGAAGCCCGCGGGATCGGCCAGTGGGCGGAAATAACCCCAGGTGTCGGCCTTGAGCCTGAGGCTGCCGTCCCGCTCGACGCCCCAGACATGCGCGTATTTTCCGCGCTCCTCATCGGTGCGGTCGGACCAGCGGATCGTGAAGGTTCCGATCTCGACCAGTGTGCTGCCCAGGTCGAAGACTTCGCTCGTGACCGGCACATAGCTGATCACCTGCCGCCGTTCGCGCATCGCGCGGTGATAGGCCGCGATCTGGCGCGTGCCGATCAGCACCGGCTGATATTCGGGCATCGAGCGCGCATCGGCGCGGTAGAGCATGGCGCGGGCATCGGCATCATTGGCAAGCATCGCCTGACGCAGCTTAGCGTGCGCGGCGTTGACGCGTTCGGTCGGCGTCGCGGGAGGTCCGAACATCAGGTGCCGCGCGAAGAAGGGCAGCATATCGGTATAGAACCGCCCCTGCTCGCCCCAATGGCGGTCGCGAAAGCCGCCGCCATGCTCCTCGGCTTCGTGTGGAACGCCATATTCGGCAAGGAGATTGGAGAACGCCTGCGCGCCATAGACATGATCGACCAGCGTGTCCTGACGCCCCCAGTCGAACTTGAAGCCCCGCAGCGATTTGAGATTGTCGGCATAAGCGGGGAGCAAGGCCGTCAGCGCGAATCCCTGTTTGAAACGCGCCGTACGGTCGCTGTCCACTACGATGCGCCCGTCGACACGCCGCGCCGGTGGATCGAAGAACAGCGGCGGTCGGTTCGGGTTCGGCGCGAAGGCCTGATAGATCGACGTGAAGATCAGCGAGAAGCCGTCGTCCCGCAGATCGTCGAGCGATGTCGCGCGCGCCATGCGTTCCAAGTTCGGGCGGCTGTGCGTCGGCTGGATATTGGGGCCGCTCGCCACCGGCTGCATGCCATAGACCGCGCCGAATATTTCGGGATGGCGCATCCCGAAGCGGATCGCGCCATAAGCCCCCGGACCGTCCCCCGCGATCCCGCGCGAATCCCGGGTGGCGAGCGTGCGGTAGGTGGCATCGATGTGCGGCACCAGCTCGCGCACCATGAAATCCTCCCAATTGCCCGTCGCCGGCGAATTCACGTACCATGAACTGCCCGCGGGGGTCGTGAAGTCGGCGGTCACGACGATGACGTCGCCGATCAGACCCTGCCCTATCGTCTTGTCCAGCAACGCCTTTGCGCCGTGGCTGGCGAAGGGTTCGCGGTGATCTTCGAAGAAATAGTTGAGGAAGTAGAGGACGGGAAATCGCTTGCCTGCCTCGGCGTAGCGCGGCGGCAGGTAGACCGTGAGGTTGCGGACTGGCGAGATGCCGATCTTGCTGCCGGCGAAGCTGGTCGATTGCAGCGTGCTGACAACCAGCCGGCCCTGCGGCTGCGCCATCGCCGGAGCGACGAACAGCGCCAGCAAGCAACAGGCAACGGCGCAAAGCTTGCGGAGCCCGGTCATGACGACGCTCCATCGCTTTGCCACGTGGGGCCTGATGTACGCCGGAAGGGAATCACGAGTGTCTCGCGTTCCTGGCCCGCCGAGCGATTGAGGAAATAGACCGTGAAGCTATCCAGCCCGGTTCGCGAGAAAGTCGCGCCGTCGAAGTAGAAGCTGGTCGAATCGCGATCGACCAGCGGACGGTCGATATAAGCCGCCTGCGCTTCCCAGCCGGCGAGTTCCGGCGTGAAGTGCTTGACCCGAAGCGTCAGCGAATTGCCAATCTCGGCGAACACGCCGATCTCGTAAAAGGCGAGATTCTGGGGAGCGAGCGCACGGACGAAGCCCGGAAGCTGCCCAAAGCGAGGACTGAGAAGCACGTGCTCGACCGGCCCATCGGGCATGTCGCCGATCCAGTGGCCCTCGATCCACGCCATGTCGGCGATCGTCGCACGCGGCGCCTGGCGGCCTTCGGCGTGGAGCTTGATCATGGCCCGGGGGTTGGCGCGTTGCGCCGATGAAGGGCTTGCGGGGAACAGGATCGCCAGCGCGAACACCGCCGTCGGAAACCTGAAACGGGCATATGCCCTGTGGCTCAACCCCATGCCCACCCCCTGTTTTGGTTGAGCGGCATACGGGCCCGGAACGGGGTTCGCCGGCAATGGATTTTCGCCGGGCGGGTTCGGCGGATCGCCGAGCGGGATCAGCGGGTGAGGTAGACGTCGATTGGCTCGCGATATCGCCGGCTGAACCGGAGCTCCGCGCCGCACGCCAGCCGCACCACACCGTCGCCGTGCGTGCCGGGCCGGACTTCGACCAACCCGTCGAGCCGGACGATCGCGGCGCGATGGATCCGCGCGAACGCAGCCTGGGGCAATCGCGTCTCGAGCGACGTCAGGGGTTCGTGGATCAGCAAGCTGCGTCCACCGGCATGGACCTCGGCATAGTCGCCGGCCGCACTGATCCAGTCGATCTCGTCGAGCCGAATTAGGTGCGCCGAGCCACCGCCGCGCGCGATGAGCGGTCCCTGCCCACCGAGCAGCGATCGCATCCCGTCGCGCGGGCCGTCGCCCGTGCCGATCTGTCGCCGCACCCGCTCGATAACGCGGGCAAAGCGCTGGTCGTCGAACGGCTTGAGCAGGTAATCCAGCGCCTCCGACTCGAACGCGCGCACCGCATAGGCGTCAAACGCCGTCACGAACACGACCAGCGGCATCGCATCCACCCCGATCGCCTCGATCACGCCGAAGCCGTCCATCTCGGGCATCTGGACGTCGAGGAACACAAGGTCGGGCCGCAGCGTGCCGATTGCCGCCACTGCTTCCGCCCCGTGCCCCGCTTCGCCGACCACTTCGAAATCGTCGGGCCCTGCCAGCGACTGGCGCACCGCGCGGCGTGCCAGCGGCTCGTCGTCGATGATCAGGGTCCGGATCACCGCGGCACCAGGATGATGACGCGGAAGCCCTCGCCCGGCGCCGTGTCGATCTCAAGCGACTGGCGCTCGCCATGGAGCTGGCGCAACCGCAGCCGTGCGTTGCCGAGCCCGACGCCCTCGCGGATCGCGCCCGCGCCCTTGCCGTCGTCGGCGATGCTGATCCGCAGCATGTCACCCGCGGGCTTCGCCTCGATCGTCAGCGTGCCACCTTCGATCGTCGGCGCAATCCCGTGGCGCACCGCGTTCTCGACCAGCGGCTGCAGCAGCAGCGCCGGCACCTGGACGGTTTCCAACCCGGGCGCGATGGCGCGGACGATCCGCAGTCGCTCGCCCAACCGGGCTTCCTCGATCGCCAGATAGGTGTCGGTAAAGTCGAGTTCATCGGCAAGCGCGCTGTGCTGCGACCTGCGCTGATCGATCGACAGCCGCAGCAGATCGCCCAGCCGCGCGATCAGCCGCTGGGCGACGATCGGATCGTCGGGCACCAGCGCGGAAATGGCGTTGAGCGTGTTGAACAGGAAGTGCGGCTGCAACTGCGCGCGCAGCGCCGCGGTTTCCGCCTCTGCGAGCTGCGCCTCCAGCCGCGCCGCCGCGACTTCGCGATCGCGCATCGTCCGATAGGCGCGCGCGCCGAGCACGATCGCGACGAGCAGCGCGTAGATCATCAGATGGACGTGGATGCTGGTCGCCAGCTTCGTGATCAGCAGCGCATTGCTCCACGGCGCCCAGGGCGCGCGGACATAGATCATCGCGTTCACCGCGCTGTAGAGCACCGCATGCAGCACCGCGAAGAGCAGCCCGAAGGCCAGATGGATGACCAGCAGCCTGCCCAGCCGCCGCTCGTCTGCGAACGCTCGCGCCACGCTCACAACCCCGGGCGTCAGTGCTGCCCAGGCCGAATACCAGATCAGCCCATTGACCAATGCCTGCCCCAGCGCGAGCTTTGGCCCACCCGCGAAACCCGCGGCATAGGTCTGGAACGCCGTCACCACCGCGATCGCCAGCCACGCGGCCCAAATGCCCAGATAGCGAAGGACGCCTTGGCGATACGCTGCGGTCATGGCCAATCATGCACATTCGCCCGACATTGAACAGCCGCGTGGCAGGGACCGGACCTGAAGGATGAATGCAATAGAACTGCTCAACTGCGATAAATGCAGTTCCGATACAGATCGTCCGCTTAACCCCGCACGATCGGTTCGAAGCCGCCGACGTCCGCGTGCTCCCCAAATTCGCGACCGACGAATTCTGCCTCGCCAACGTCTATTGCGTCGGTGTCGCGATGCGCGCGAGGCGGCGCATTCCGACGCGGTGCAGGCCCTGCCAAAGGCAATCGCCGAATATCCGGTCGGCGCCGACCAGTGTAGCGACTTGATACCGGCGATCGGGTCAATCAAGGTCAACTTCACGCGTCTCGATCGGCGAGAGGGACCCGCCGTTGCCGACTAGGCCGTGCTGCGCATGACCGCTATCGAGGATAGAGAGATCGTCCTCGTCGACGCCGCCTGATTGTCACCTTCACTCTGTAGCGTGCCGCGTACCCGACCAAGCCCGAGGAGACATCGAATGCCGTTCGTCACCACCGTCGACAAGACCGAAATCTTCTACAAGGACTGGGGCAACACGGATGCGCCCGTCGTCATGTTCCACCACGGCTGGCCGCTCAGTTCGGATGACTGGGACGCGCAGATGATGTTCTTCGTCCAGAAGGGCTATCGTGTCATCGCGCATGACCGCCGCGGGCATGGCCGTTCGACCCAGTCGGCGAGCGGTCACGACATGGACAGCTATGTCGCCGACGTCATCGCGCTGACCGACGCGCTCGATCTGCGCGATGCCGTCCATGTCGGCCACTCGACCGGCGGTGGCGAGGTCGCCCGCTATGTCGCGCGCACCAAGCCCGGGCGGGTCAAAAAGGCCGTGCTGGTCAGTGCGGTCGCACCGATCATGGTCAAGACCGATACCAACCCGGACGGCGTGCCGATGGACGTATTCGACATGGTCCGCGAGCAGACGGCCACGACCGTTCGCAATTCTATTATGACTTCACGCTGCCCTTCTTCGGATACAACCGCGACGGCGCGGAGGTGAAGGAGGCGGTGCGGCTCAACTGGTGGCGCCAGGGCATGATGGGCTCGGCGCTTGCCCATACGCTCGGCATCAAGGCCTTTTCGGAGACCGACTTCACCGACGATCTCAAGGCGATCGACGTGCCGACGCTGGTCCTGCACGGCGAGGACGACCAGGTGGTTCCGTTCGCCACCACCGGCAAGATGTCGGCTGAAATCGTGAAAGACGCCAAGCTCATCTCCTACCCCGGCTTTCCCCACGGCATGCCGGTTACCAACGCCGATCGGATCAACGCCGATCTGCTCGCCTTCATCGAAGGCTGAGCCCCGGGCAGGGCACGGAGCGATGGCGCGCTCCGTGCCTCTGCACGACACGCTTCACAAGGAATTGCCGCGATGCCCGATCGGGTTCTGATCTTCTACGGCTCCTATCGTTCCGACCGGCAGGGCATTCGCCTCGCCGAGTGGCTCGTCCGCGCCTTTGCCGAACGCGGTGCATCGGCCGAGCTCATCGACGCCAGGGCGGTCGACCTTCCCATGCTCGACCGCATGTACAAGGAACATCCCAGTGGTGAGGCACCCCCGGCAATGGAGGCACTCGCCGAAAAGATCAGGACGGCCGACGCCTTCGTCTTCGTGGCCGGCGAATATAATTGGGGCGTGCAGCCCGGGCTCAAGAACCTCACCGACCACTTCCTGGAGGAATGGTACTGGCGGCCAGCGGCGATCGTCAGCTATTCGGCCGGACGGTTCGCCGGTGCGCGTGCCGGTCTCGCATGGCACGGCATCCTGTCCGAAATGGGCATGGTGGCGGTGTCCAGCACGATCGCGGTGGGTGGGATCGGCCACGCCTTCGATGCGAGTGGAGAACCGGCGGGCGACGGTGGCGCCGCCCTCACCCGTGCCTTCCCGCGCTTCGCCGACGATCTCGGCTGGTGGACGCAGGCCGCCCGCGCCCAGCGTGAGAGGCGTGATCCGCCCTATTGATCCGGCCGAAGTCCACGCCTCTTCATCACGGCTCCAAGCAACCAAGCTTGTTCACCCCTTCGCTGCCGCTGCGGCCAGCTCCTCCAGATCGAGATCATGCTCGAGATCGTGGAGCGTCTCGTCATCGATACGACCGGCACGGTGCAGGCGAACCAGCTCGGCGCGGCCGGCCGCGACCGCGGCGATGATGACGTCGAAATGGCTCGCGATCGCCACGTTGCGCTCCTCCACTGTCCCGTCGAACGCATCCGCTGCGGTTGCACGGGTCCGGTAGCGCCGCAGGAGCTGCGGATGGATGACCGTGCCGTCGACCGCCACCGCCTCGCGCTCGACAAGCGCCAACTGCGCCTGGAACAGCATCATCTCCGCCGCGTGCAGATCGAGCGGCGGTCGCGCGCTGCCGTCGTCATAGGGCTTCAGGGTCCGGATGACCCAGCCGAGCGAGGTGCCCTGCACCAGGACGGTAACGAGGATCACGACAAAGGCGGTGACGAGCATCAGATCCCGCGCCGGCATCGCCTCGGGCAGCGAGAGCGCAACCGCAAGCGTCACCACGCCGCGCATCCCGGCCCAGCTCATCACCACCGCCGCACGCGTTCCGAGCGGTTGCTGTCGCGTCCATCCGATGCGGCGACCGGTGGCGACGCCGGCATCGACCGCGAAGATCCACAGGAACCGCGCGGCAACGACCGCCAGAACGATCAGCAGCACGGGCCGCGCCATCGTGTCTATGACGATATCGAGCCCGCCGACCCGGTCAAGCAACCCCCGCAAAGACAGGCCGATGAGCAGGAATACGGTGGCTTCGAGAAGGAACACCAGCACCTGCCAGAATGCCATCGCCCGGATGCGTACGCGGGCGGTGAAGACGACATGCTGATACCAGCCGCAGACAAGGCCTGCAGTGACAACGGCAATGACGCCGGACACGTGCAGCAGTTCGCCCGCGATATAGGCGCTCCAGCAGACCAGCACGGTCGCTGCGATCATCAGCGTATCATCGCCGAGCCGGCGGAGCAGAACTACCCAGAGCCCGCCGATCACCGCGCCGACCGCGATGCCGCCCGCCACCAGCACGAAAAACGTTCCGGTCGCCGCCCCCAGATGGAAGCTGCCGGTCAGCACCGCCGCCACCGCAAACCGGAACAGCACCAGCCCCGCGGCATCGTTGAGCAGGCTCTCGCCCTCGAGCAGCGTGGTCAGCCTGCGCGGGAGCGTCACCCGCTGCAACACGGCACGGGCGGATACCGCGTCGGGCGGCGACAGGATCGCGCCCAGCGCGACGCAGGCGGCCCAGGGCAGTTCCGGCATCAGCAGCTTGGTCACGATCGCGACAACCGCCGTGGTGAAGAAGACGGCGCCGACCGCCAGCGAGAGAATGCCGGCCATGTGCCGCCGGAATGGCGCTACCGCGGTGAACCACGCGCCGTCCATCAGCAAGGGTGGGAGAAACAGGACAAGGACCAGCTCCGGATCGATCCCGATCCCTTGCACGCCAGGCACGAAGGCGACGGCGCATCCGCCGACGATCAGCGCGGCTGCTGGTGGCAGCGACAGACGCCGGGCCAGATAGTGAAGCCCCAGCACCACCAGGAACATGAGGATGATCAGCTCGAAATTTGCCGCTGGATGCACAGAGCCGCCCCTTTTTCTGCCCGCCCGGTGGTCCTGCAAGCTGTCCCGAATGCCGTCAATGCGATCGGGCCGCGCGCGCATTTGGACTGGGCCGTTCCCGGGCGATTGCCGTCGTCACGTTCGCCGCGCTAGTGTCGCCGCGCAGAGGGGACAGCGCTCATGGAAACGATCGGCCGTGACCTGCGGGAAATGCAGCGGGTTCCGCTACAGCCTGGGCATATTGCCGCCATCCGGGCCGCAGGGACGCGTAAGCACTATCCCAAGGGAATGATGCTCGCCGAGATCGGCGCGCCGGCCGACCGCTTCGTGTATGTCGAAGAGGGGGAGATCGAGGTCGTCAACCCGTTCACGGGCGATCGGCTGGTGCCGTCGACGCTGGGGGCCCACCCAGTTCATGAGCGAGATCTCGCTGCTGTCCGGCGGCACATGGTCGCTCCCGATGCGCGCCGCGAGCGACACGACCGTCGTCGAAGTCCCGCGATCAGCGATGCTTCGCCTTATGGCGGCGATACCGGAGATCTCGGACATCGTCATCACGGTCCTGGCCGCACGCCGCCGGCGGCAGCTGGATGCCGGCGACGGTATGCTGGTCCTGGTTGGCGAAGACGAGGACAGGGCCGTCAGAAGAGTGGCCGATTTCGCTGCGCGCAACCGCCTGCCCTACCGCTCCTACCGGCTCGGCAGCGCCGAGGCTGCCCATGTCGCCAGCAGTTGCGGAACCACGCCGCTGGAGCCCGTCGTGGTGTTCGGCCGCGACGTGGTGGTGAGCGATCCAACGCCGGAAAAGGTGGCACGGCTGCTCGGACTCGATCAGGACGTTCCCGAAGACGAGGCCTTCGACGTGCTCATCGTCGGGGCCGGCCCCGCCGGCGTGTCGGCGGGCGTCTATGCGGGAGCCGAAGGGTTGCGCGCGCTGGTGGTCGACGAGACCGCGATCGGCGGCCAGGCCGGCACGTCCAGCCGGATCGAAAACTATATGGGCTTTCCCACCGGCATCTCCGGCGCCGATCTTGTGTGGCGCGGCGAGGTGCAGGCGATGAAATTCGGCACGCGCTTTGTCATGCCCCGGCGGATCGAGTCGCTGGACCAGCTCGACAATGGCGCCTTCTGTGCGACCTTCGCCAATGGTCGGCGCGTTCTCGCCGCCTCCGTGGTGGTCGCCACCGGGGTCCAGTACAGACGCCTGCCCATCGCAAGCCTCGCCGAGTTCGAGGGCACGGGCATCTATTATGCAGCGACCGAGAATGAGGCGCGCTTCTGCCGGGATACGGAGGTGCTGGTCATCGGCGGCGGCAATTCGGCCGGGCAGGCGGCGATGTTCCTCAGCCGTACGGCACGCCACGTTCGCCTGCTGGTACGCGGCGACACCCTGGGCTCATCCATGTCCAGCTATCTGTCGAGCAGGCTCGAGGCGGACCCCGCGATCACCATCGAATACGGCACCCACGCCGTCGAACTTCACGGCGGGGACAATCTGGAGGCGGTGACGATCCGCAACGGAGACGGCGACCGCACCGTGGCCTGTACGGGAAAGCTATCGGCGGTGGGTAGGCCGTAACCGGCAATCAGGCTGTCGCCGATTGCGAGTATCAAAGGTCGGTCGAGTGTCATGCGCCGCTGTGAGATAGTTCACCTTCGATGCAATGTAAGGCGTCCGGTCACCATCGCGCCGCTCCTTTGACGCTGGTGCTCCTTCGTCTGCAACAAGATACAGACGGCCGATACGCATTCCGGCGACCATCGCACCATCAGAATTTCCAGACGACCTTTTGCCAACATCGTCGGCCTGGATGGGGTGATGGCCTAACGCCGGAACGCGGTCGTCGGCGCCGATGACGTGGCGTCGTACCTGCAACGTGGCACGGCGAACGATAAATATGCCCGAACTGCCCCGCCAGATGGCCGTCCCCAACGAAGCAGCTTTTGCAACATCAGCCGCCGCCGGAGTCCGTCTCACATTTGTCGTTATGAGCGGTTCGACGAGCCGGATGTATCTGGCTGGGTCAAGTCGAGCACTTCCAACCTTGCAGCGCCCCCTCTCCTTGCAATCAGGCTCCCTACTGGAACCTGGTACGTACCGCGTAAGGTGAACCGCTCGACACGGTAGACACCCCGATCAGTGCTGCTGGTCGAAAAGCCGGTGTAGCGTCGTTCGGAAACCTGCTTGAGGAGGTACCCTGCCCATCCCGTCGAACGCGAGCCGCGCAAGATTTCGGGTTCGTCCGTCTTGCCGTCGGGTCGGATCCAGAAGCCGATGTCGACCCATTTGATCGGATCGACATCGGACGATCTCGCGGGAAGCGGATTGCGCAAGTCGAACTTGCGCGCTTCGTCTTGCGCAGCCGCCAGCGCCGTAGGTCGATAAGGCGGCGCCCAGACCAGCTCAGGGCGGGTCGAGCCATCGCGGCCGATCGCACGCACCAGCTGGTCAATCTGCGCGTTGTCCTTTTGCCCCGCCGCCAGGCGCAACCGGACAACTTGCAGCAGGTTGCGCAACTTTGGATCCGCCGCGATCGGCCGGGCTTCGGCTTCGGCCATAAGCCTGGCCGCACCGGCCGTGTCGGCCCGTGCGTTGGCCAGTCTGACGCGGCGCAACGTCGCCTGCAGGGCGAGCACCGCGTTTCCGTCCGCCAACGCCTGACGCTCCACCGCCTTATACGAAATCTCGGCACTACGCCCCTTGCGCATCGCGAGCCACATATCGCCGGTCGCAAATGCCGCGGCAACGACGGCCGGGTCATTGGCCGGCAGATTGTCGCGCAGCGTGCGAACCTGCTCACCGACCGCGCTCTTGAACGCATCCAGATCACCGTCGTGCAAAGAGACGGTCGCATACGCTTCATACAGTGCGGACACCGGTTTCGGGTCGGTCGCAGCGTGACGCTTGTTACGAGATATGGCGCGCATAAGCGTGTGACGCGCCTTGAGATACGCACCATCCCGGAATTGCTGCTCGGCAAAGGCGATCGACGCCTGTGCATCGCGCAACGGCGGACAGCCCTGCTCGACGCAGGCTGCATACGCTTCCGAAAGCTGCCTGCCAGAAATTACGATATCGGGGGTGGCGGCCTGCAGCGACAATGCGAAGAATAAAGCAATCATCACCAGGCCTCCACTTCGAGTCGCACCTTGCACCGCTGCAAGCCTGACCTCGCATCAGTGACTGTATTGCGAAACTTTTATCTTTGCAGCAGCGAATGACTGATCAGAAGAGGAATGCCGACTCTCTCGATAGATGAGCGGTAAACCGGGTGGCCGCTTTTAGAGCGTGGAGTGTTAAATGCGCCACCGCATCCGCCTGTCTATGACTTCAGCGGCGCCGCCCTGACGAGTGGCATTCGCCCAACCACGTACTGGGCAGGACGTTGATCGCGGCACGCGGTGGTATTCTGCAGGCGGCTTTCTGGCGTCTCCTTACGGGGATATTACCGCCTTGTTCGGCTCGAGCATCGCGAGAATCTGGTTCTCGCAGATGTTGAGATCGAAGACGACCGTTTGCCGGCTGTGATCGTCGCCTGCGGCGGCGGTTGTCAGTTGAAGCCCCGTATATTCGCAAGGTCCCGTCCAATATGTCGATTTTGAATGGGTCGTGTGGTCCCCAACGGAATTGTTGGCCCTCTCATTGAAGTTGAGGATTTCGTAGCGCCCCGGGTCATGTCGCAATTTTGTCACGACCCGCGGGTCGTACGGAAACTCGTTCACGTGCCGTCGTGATCGACTTGGGTCCCGCAGGCTTATGATCTTTCGGTCCGAACAATTGACCAGAAGCAAGACCCCCATCTCGTTCTTTTGCTTCGGCGCTGGCAGCGCCAGAAGACCAATGGCGTCATCGGCAATCGAGGGTGCGCGCAGTTCACATATCGATTCCCGCACGCTCCTGACGACGTTGCCGGATTCGAGCGGGTTGGAAGCGACGGCCACCGCCTCGGAAAACATAAGAGCAACGGCAAACATCTTTGTCTCCGTTATTGAGCTGCCGGTTGATATTAGCACTAGTGCTTATCGGCAGCCAAGTCGGTTCAGCAGAGATAGTGAATGTTGGGCGGCTAGCAAATCTTGCCGGTTTCCACTGAGCCGGTTTACCGGAGCAGAAGCCCGCTGTTGGACAGCCCGCTCCTTGGCGCTGACATCCGCCGGGTCAGTCCGCTTTCACGAAATACTCTCTCGATAGACCTTTTCGGAAGTTACCGCTGGCAACGAACGATCAGACGTCATCGGGCTGAGCGAATGTCCGCGCTCTCGGCCGTATGAATTGCCACGGGGGTGTCCGACTGGGTATGGCTGAGATCCGCAGCGCCCTCGCCCTTATCGAAAACGGTCGGCAGTCTCTAAAACCGGCATGTCGGAAGTTCGTGCTGTTGCCGTCAGATATATCCGCTATGCTGGATTTATGGATAAGGATTCGGCTATCGTTGCGTTTGCTGCGCTCGCTCAGGGCACCAGGCTCGACGTATTCCGGCTGCTGGTGCGCCACGAACCGGAGGGCATGGCGGCGGGCGAAATCGCCCGCCGGCTCGACGTGCCGCAGAACACCATGTCCGCGCATCTCGGCATCCTAGCGCGCGCCGGCATCGTCCGCGCCGAGCGACAGAGCCGGTCGATTATCTACCGCGCCGATCTGGACGGCCTGCGCGCACTCACGCTCTTCCTGGTCAACGACTGCTGCGCCGGCTCGCCCGAGCTGTGCGTGCCGCTTCTGGCCGAACTCACCCCCTGCTGCTGAAAGGACGCGTCATGGCCGTCGACATCGTGATCTACCACAACCCCGCCTGCGGCACGTCGCGCAACACGCTGGCGATGATCCGCAATGCCGGCATCGAGCCGCACGTCATCGAATATCTGAAAACCCCGCCCTCGCGCGCTTTGCTGGTCCAGCTGATTGACCGCGCCGGTATGACGCCTCGCGAACTGCTGCGCGAGAAGGGGACGCCCTATGCGGAGTTGGGGCTTGGTGATGAGACGCTGACGGACGACGCGCTGGTGGACGCGATGATGGCGCATCCGATCCTCATCAACCGGCCACTGGTCGTCTCGCCGCTCGGCGTGCAGCTGTGCCGACCATCCGAAGCGGTCCTCGGTCTGCTTCCCGAGCCGCAACTGGGGGCCTTTGCCAAGGAAGACGGCGAAGCGGTGGTGGACGCCTCGGGTCAGCGCATCGCTTGATGCTGCTCGCGCTCGCCATCTTCGTCGCCACGATCACGCTCGTCATCTGGCAGCCCAAGGGGCTCGGTATCGGGTGGAGCGCGCTGGGTGGTGCGGTCGTGGCGCTGCTCGTCGGGGTGGTCTCGCTCTCCGACGTCCCGGTGGTGTGGGGTATCGTCTGGAACGCGACCGCGACGTTCGTCGCCATCATCATCGTCAGCCTGCTGTTGGACGAGGCCGGCTTCTTCGAATGGGCGGCGCTGCACGTCGCTCGCTGGGCGGGAGGACATGGCCATAGGCTATTCGTCCTGATTGTCCTTCTCGGCGCGGCCGTGTCGGCGCTGTTCGCGAACGACGGCGCGGCGCTGATCCTGACCCCGATCGTCATCGCAATGCTGCGGGCGCTGGGCTACCGCGACAGGGCGACGCTGGCGTTCGTCATGGCGGCCGGTTTCGTCGCCGACACGGCAAGCCTGCCGCTGATCGTCTCCAACCTGGTCAACATCGTGTCGGCCGACTTCTTCGGCATCGGGTTCGCCGACTATGCGTCGGTGATGGTGCCGGTCGACCTCGCGTCGATCGGTGCGACGCTGATCGTGCTGCTGCTGTACTTCCGCCGTGACGTCCCAGCAAACTACGACGTGGCGCAGCTCCGCGCGCCGGCCGACGCCGTCCGCGATCGGGCGACATTCCGGGCCGGTTGGGTCGTCCTTGCGGCGCTTCTGGCGGGCTTTTTCCTGCTCGAACCTATTGGCATACCGGTCAGTGCAGTCGCCGCTGCCGGCGCGGTGCTGCTGCTCGTCGTCGCCGGGCGCGGCCGCGTCATCGAGACGCGCAAGGTACTGCGCGGCGCGCCGTGGCAGGTCGTGATCTTCTCGCTCGGCATGTACCTGGTCGTCTACGGCCTGCGGAACGCCGGCCTGACCGACCACCTCGCCGGTCTGCTCGACCGCACCGCCCAAGGCGGCGTATGGGGCGCGGCGTTCGGCACCGGCATCATCGCCGCGCTGCTGTCGTCGGTCATGAACAACATGCCGACCGTGCTCGTCGGCGCGCTGTCGATCGACGCGACCCACGCCACGGGCGCGATCAAGGACGCCATGATCTACGCCAACGTGATCGGCTGCGACCTCGGCCCCAAGATCACGCCGATCGGCTCGCTCGCGACGTTGCTGTGGCTGCACGTGCTCGAGCAGAAGGGCATCCGCATCGGCTGGGGCTATTATTTCAGGATCGGCGCGACCTTAACGATCCCCGTGCTGCTGGTAACGCTCGCCGCGCTCGCCCTGCGGCTCGGTGCCGCCTGATGCCGTGGAATCGAACCAATGACAGGACATACCCCTGATGCCCCTGCGCACGCTTTCCGACCCCGACCATCTGCCCGCACTCGATCGACGCTACACGCTCGACCGGCCCGCCATCGGACTGGGTGCGGGAGACCCGCCCCCGCGCATCCTGCTGCTCTACGGCTCACTGCGCGAGCGGTCATATTCCCGGCTCTGCGTCGAGGAGGCCGCGCGCCTGCTCCGGTTCTTCGGAGCCGAGACGCGCATATTTGATCCCTCGACCCTGCCGCTGCCCGATCAGGTGGCTGGCGACGACCATCCGGCGGTCCATGAATTGCGCGAGCTGTCGCTATGGTCCGAGGGGCATGTCTGGTGCAGCCCCGAGCGCCACGGTCAGATCACCGGCATCATGAAGCTGCAGGTGGATCACCTGCCGCTGTCGATGGGCGGGATGCGACCGACGCAGGGCCGGACGCTCGCCGTCATGCAGGTGTCGGCCGGATCGCAGTCGTTCAACAGCGTGAACACGCTGCGCATCCTCGGCCGCTGGATGCGGATGGTGACGATTCCGAACCAGTCGAGCGTCGCCAAGGCGTTCGAGGAGTTTGACGACGCCGGCCGGATGAAGCCGTCCAGCTACTATGATCGCATCGTCGACGTGATGGAGGAGATGGTCCGCTTCACGGTCCTGCTCCGCCCTCACGCGGCCCAGCTCGTCGACCGGTATTCGGAACGGAAGGCTTCTGGCGTGCCGTTCGATCCGACAACCGATCTATCGAGCATTGCTACGGTGTCGCATCCATCACGGTGAACGAATGCCAAGTTTGGGGCAGTCTCGATGATGTGTCGACCGCGACATTCGACATCAATGCTCTGAGATTTCGGCGAATGGTTGCCGATCGCCGTCAGCGTCTTAAGCCGCCGACCTTTAAACGGCGCGTCCGAGATGAAGGCTCAGACACCGTCTTCGGGTCAGGACCCATTGATGCGAGAGGCGCGATCTGATTCAGGCTCCGTGAGGAGAGCGTGGAAAAGCGACCTGTGCTGGCTGACGGATGAGCCGATGGCGCGTCTGCAACCGTTGTTTCCCAAAAGCCATGGTAAGCCTCGGGTCAATGATCGGCGGGTGCTCCGCGGCATCGTTTTTGTCAATCGCAACGGGCTACACTGGTGTGATGCGCCGAAGGACTATGGGCGGCATTGCGGGCTGTTGCTTGTCCCAAAAAGGATGGTGTTTTGGGAATGGCGGCAGCCCTCATGATCTAAGCGACATGGACGCGATCCCGAGACCTATCCTCGTCGCGCCACACCGATCAACGCTGTGGAAGGGATCGGAAGTTGTGGCCGGCCTTCCATCATTCGACGCAGCTCAGCGACGATCACCCCCTTCTGTCCAGCGTCCAGACTCGTCCAGTCAGGCGATGGGCCGAAAAGCGCGTCGAGGTCGTCCATCGCTGTCATGTCGAGTTCGAAGTCGCGGGTCACAAGTTCGATTTGCGGATCACGATAACCTGCCTCGAACAGCGCGTCGGCAAGGCCCTTCTCGGTGCTTAGGGTCGCCATGGCCTCCGGCATGGGAGACAGGTCGCGCTCCGGAAACAGTCTCCGGATCAGCTGGCCGAGCAGCATGAACGCGCCGGCGCCACGATCTTGCCAGACCGCAACAACGCCGTATCCGCCGGGTCGTGTGACCCGTGCCATCTCGGCCAGCCCCTTTCGCCAGTCCGGGAACATGAACACCCCGAAGATCGAGAACACCGCGTCGAATTCAGCGTCGGGCAGGTCGAGCGCCTGACCATCCATCACCCGCGCTTCGACGTTCGGCACCGCCTTGGCCGCGATGCGCGCAACCATGCCTGGCGAGAAGTCGGTTGCCCGAACCTGCGCTCCGGTCCGCGCAGCTGCTAAGGCGAGCGCGCCGGTCCCGGCTGCAATGTCGAGCACCCGGGACGCCGGCGTCAACGGTACATGCGCCAACGCAGCTTCGACATAGCGCGTCGTGTAGGGATGCGCCGTCTTCTCGTATCGATCGGCCGCGCTGTCCCAGTGGTCGGCCTTGTTAAACTCACGCACCGGCTATGCTCCACGAATCATGCAACTCAATAGGTATCTTGATAGTGGGGGCTTGCCAAGTCGGTGCCAGCAACGAAGGTGGCGTCATGCGGAACGACGGTCGCCTCTCTCGTATGTTGCATGTGCTGATCCATATGGCGCGGCACGATGGCCCGATGACTTCGGAGACGATCGCCCGGATGCTGGGCACCAACCCTGTCCTGATCCGACGCACGATGTCGGGCCTGCGGGATGCGGGTTACGTCAGGTCGGAAAAGGGGCACGGCGGCGGTTGGGCTATCGCAGCCGATCTGAATGCAGTGACGCTACTGGACGTGCATCGTGCCGTTGGCGGCCCCCGCCTCTTTGCAATTGGAATTGAGCATCCCGAGCCCGGCTGCCAAGTCGCCAGCGTCGTCAACGAAGCCTTGGGGAACGCGCTACAGGAAGCGGAGCGGCTGCTGATTACGCGCTTGGGATCAATCAGCCTCGCGGCACTCGTCCATACCTTCAATGATCGCTGCGACCGCGCGGGCAAATAGACGGAGCAAGTCTTTCCCGATTGGGAATTTAGAGCGTGAAACCCGCCCCCCGATCGGGCTGACGGCCACAGGCGGGGGGCGCATTCCCCAAATCTGTTACCGTTTGCTCCGTCCCGAAATCGCCCCTCTGATATGGAAAATCACGGATGCCCGCGCTTAAAAATTGGCCGTTATTTGGCGCCCGGATCGCCAGCCTAAACGTCCGGACGTGGACGATACTGTTGGGCATCGCAGGGCTGCCCAGAGCAACATTCCGTGATCCCGATGCGGCTTTTGCCGTTCCAGCTTCCGACATCTGTTCAGGCTCGCCGCTGACTTGAGTTTTCAATCATGCCAGCGGTACGGAGCAGCTTTCGCGGGCCAGCGACGTATATCCGGTGCAGTGATCTCTCTTGACCCGCTCCTCAGAATTCATCCGATTGGCAAGTTATCTCGTCAGATGGAGGGGAGTGATGCGGGATGGCCGATCTTCCGAGAATCAGATCATTGGCGTCCTGCGCGAGCGTAAGGCTGAGGCAAAGACCTCGCCCGGAGAGCGGCGATATCGGCCAACCGAACTGTAGCTAAGCCAATCATGGCGATTTACGATTGCAGGTACGAGCATTACCGCCGACGGACTGATTTACAGGTAGTTGGAGGGAAAAGCGCTGACATTGGATCTCCGACCGAGCGCGTTGATCAAGGCGAATGCGGATAGCCTGCGCCAGACGGTCCGCGTGATCGTTGCGACTGCAGCAGCGTTTGCGGCGTACAAGACGCTCGGCCTGCACGAAGGCTATTGGGCGGTGTTCACCGTGCTGATCGTGATGCAGGCATCGATCGGGGGGACGCTCGGCGCAGCGACCGATCGGTTGCTGGGGACCTTGCTGGGCGCAGTGCTGGGGGGCATCGGCGCGGCGCTCGGGCGAACCGATACGCTCGAACTCGGGCTGGTGCTCGTCACCGTTACCGGCATCGCCGCGCTCGTCGCGTCGGTCCGGCCGCGGTTGCGGATCGCGCCGGTCACCGCGGCAATCATGCTGCTCAGCGCGCCGCCGGGCTCTTCGGTGGAGATCTTCGTCCGGGATCGCATCATCGAGATCGGCCTGGGCGGCATGATCGGTGTGCTGGCGGCGATGCTGATCCTGCCGGCACGATCGCACGGCGTGGTGATCGCGCGCACGCTTGCCGTGCTGAGCCATATCGAACGGATGCTGCGGGCGCAGGCCGACGCGTTGACCACCGGGCTGGCGCTGCCATCGTCCCCCGAACACGCCGCGCTGCGTCATGCGCTCGCCGCGGTGGAGTTGGCGATGAAGGACGCCGACCGCGAACGCGCCTCGCGTCTCGCCGATCACGGTATCCCCGCCGCCGTCCCGCGCACGCTCTGGCGTATCCGCAACGATTTGGTGCTGAGCGGTCGCGCACTCGACGAGCCGCTGCCCCCGGCGGCGATGGCAGCGCTCGCCAAGCCATCGGCGGCGATGCTGACCGCGCATGCCGCGCTGGCGACCCGGTGTTCAGAGGCGCTGCGCACGCGGGGCAAGGTCGATCGGGGCGACGTCGAAACCTGTTATCGGATGTTCGGTGCTGCGCTCGATCTGTTCCGACGGAGCGAGGCCGCGGCGACCCTGGATTTCGACGCATCGGGCCGCGTATTCGGGCTCGCCTTCGCCGCGGGTCGGCTTCACCGCGACCTGCTCGACCTTGCCGGTCGCGTCGACGAAATTGCCCCGACCAAGGTGCTCGCTGCCGAACAAAGCTGACCGCGCGACTTTGCCGCTGGCCCCGCGCGCGGTACTGGCGACGATGACCGAAACCTTATCGACGCCCGACCTCGCCACCGAACTGGTCGCGCTGCTCGACCTCGAACCGCTCGATACCGACCTGTTCCGCGGACTCCAGCGACCCGGCGCAACCGCGCGCGTTTTCGGCGGGCAGGTCGTGGCGCAGGCGCTGATGGCGGCGCAGCGTTCGGTCGATGCACCCGCCGTGGCGCACAGCATGCACGCCTATTTCCTACGCGCCGGCACCGAGACGCAACCGATCATCTTCCGGGTAGAGCGTGATTTCGACGGCAAGTCGTTCGCGAACCGCCGCGTCACCGCCAGCCAGAACGGCGCGACGATCCTGACGCTGGCCGCATCGTTCCAGCGCCCGGAAGCCGGCCTGGAGCATGCGGTCGCGATGCCCGACCTTCCCCCGCCAGAGGAACTGCGCTCGCTCGACATCCTCGCTGGTGACTATGCGGGTATCTCCGCGCAAGCCGTCGCGTTCCTCGGCCAGCCGTCCGCCTTCGATATCCGGCCCTGCGGCGTGCCCGCGTTCCTCCAGACCAAACCCGGCACGCCCGTATCCCATGTCTGGATCCGGTTTCGGGGTAGCGTGCCAACCGATCCCGTCGTGCGCCGCGGCTTGCTCGCCTATCTGTCCGATTATGCGCTGCTCAGTGCGTCGCTGATCCCGCACGGGGTCAACATGTTCGAGCACAGCATGCAGACCGCGAGCCTCGATCACGCAATGTGGTTCCACGACGACGTGCCGCTGGACGATTGGCTGCTCTATACCAGCGAAAGCGCGTGGTCGGGACATGGCCGCGGCATCGCGCGCGGTGTCTTCCATAGCCGCGACGGGCGAGCGATCGCGCATGTCACGCAAGAGGGATTGATCCGGATGCGGCCCGATCTCGCACCACGTACGACGCTCCCGCATATGCCCTGATCGGTGCACCCCGGATCGGATCAACGCGTAAAACCATGTTGACAGCGCATTTGTACGGACATTAGGATCATCTTACGCCAGTGAAGCTGGTTCCAGGATGTCGCGCCGCGCAAGACGGACGATCCCAATCGATGAGGATGTCTGTATGCGTCATTCGTACGCCGTATCGCTGTGCGCGTTGCTAGCCGTGCTGCCATCGGCAGCGCGGGCGCAGACGGCGTCGCCGCTCGATACCGATCCGTCGTACCAGACGATGCTGGCGCTGATCGACGAGATGGTCGAGAACAAGCTGGTCAGCCGCGAGCGCGCTGATACGCTGATCGCGAATGCCAAGGCGAAAGCCGGCCGTGCGCTTGCCGCGAATGCCCCACCTCCGGCCGCTGCCCCATCAACGGCCCCGCAACTGGCAGCGCCTGTGCCAGCACCCCCGTCAGCGGCCCCGACCCGCGTGCAGGTCGCCAACCAGACGGCCGATCCCGGCGCGAAGATCGCTCCCGTGCCGGTCGGTAACCCGCAGGTCGTCAACGCCGGCGGGGTCGCGCTGCCCGCCGATCTCGCGGTCGACTGGAGCCGGGGGGCCCCCGTGTTCAGCAGCCGCGACGGAAAGTTCACCTTCAAGATGCGCGGGCGGTTGTTGGCGGATATCTCTTCGACCGGGGGGTCGGATTTCGACCGTCGCAACATCACCGTCTCGACGCTGCGCCAGTTTCGCGTCGGCGCGATTGGCACAATCGGCGATCACCTATTCTATCAGTTCGAGACCGATTTCCGGCGCAACGCGACCGAGGTCGTGCAGGCGTTCGTCGGTTACCGCCAGAAGTTCGGCAAGACCGACGCCGATGTCCGGTTCGGCAACCTCATCACCGATCGCGGCATCGACATCGGCACCGCGTCGACCGCCAACCCCTTCATCACCACCAACATTAATACCACCGCGCTCGCGACGCAGGGCGGCAAGGTCTTCCTGATGGGCGCGGTCGGCCGTGCGGGCGGCAAGAACTGGCATGCGAGCCTTGGCGTTCACGGCGATGCGATCGACAGCGATTTCACGCGTAGCGACAACCGCATGCTGCTGGGCCGCGCGCATTGGAACCCGATCCTCACCAAGCATGGCCTGATCCACATCGGCGGTTGGGCGTACAGCGAGAACATCCCCGATACGACGCTGCCGACCACGTTCGCGCAAGGCATGGCGGGCGCGCTCAACAACAGCGTCCGTGTCGAGTCCGCGGCGCTGGCTGGCGCGGACGGATCAAAGGCGTTCGGCCTCGAACTCGGCGGCACGCTGGGGCCATTCTACGCGTTCGGCGAATATGGTCAGCGGACCGTGCATGGCGGCCCGACCTCGACCTTCCGCAGCGGCAAGATCAAGGCCTTGTCGGTCAATGGCGGCTTCTGGATCACCGGCGAGACGCCGACCTATGCCTCGCGCAGCGGCACCTATGTCGCGCCGAACGTGCTGAACTCGGTGCTCGATGGCGGATGGGGGGCGCTGGAGGCGGTGGTACGCTACGAGGATCTCGACAGTTCGAGCCTCCCGCTCGGCGGCACCGGGACGGCAGGTACGGTCGGCCTGAACTGGTCCCTAACCAACAATTTCCGGTTCATGGCGGACTATACCCATTTCCGTACCGACAACCGGACCGGCGGTTTCATCGGGCGCGATAGCGGCGACACGTTCGCGGCACGGGCCGAAGTGGCGTTCTGACCGTCGACGTCGGCTTCACCTTGCCAGCGTACCATAAGTTCGATAATGTCCGTACAAAGCGATAAGGAGGATGTATGAGCCTTTCGGCTATCAAAGTTGGCGAGCAACGCTACCGCGCGAGCTATGGCCGGTATCTCGAGGATTTCGTCGTGGGCGACATTTACGAGCATCGCCCCGGGCGGACGATAACCGACGCGGACAATATCCAGTTCTCGTTGATGACGATGAATTCGCACCCGATGCATTGCGACGCGCAATATGCCGCCAAGAGCGAGTTCGGGCGGCTGCTGGTGAATAGCGGGCTGACCCTGGCGATCGTGCTCGGCATGACCGTCAACGACGTGAGCGGCAAGTCCCCCGCCAATCTCGGCTGGACCGAGATCAAGCTGACGCACCCGGTGTTCGGCGGCGACACGCTGACCGCGGAAACCGAAGTACTCGAAATCCGCGAGTCCAAGTCGCGCCCGACGCAGGGGATCGTCACCACCCGCACTCGGGCGTTCAATCAGGACGCCAAGCAGATCATGGAGTTCACGCGCAACTCGCTGGTCTACAAGCGCGGCGAATCTCCCGACGACAAATAGCCCGACCGATCGACTAACCGGTCGCCGTTGGTGACCGGACGCCCCCAGCGCGGCCTGCGAGAGCTTCGACAAAAGAAGACCCGGCCCGTCGTCATTACGAAGAGAGGTAGCCCCATGGCCGATACCATCGCCGTCAACGCAGGAGCCAGGCTGGACCGTCTGCCTATCTCCCGATTCCACTGGCGCATCCTGGGGCTGATCAGCGCGGGCGCATTCCTAGACGCGTTCGACGTGTATCTCGCGGGGGGTGTCATCGCCGCGCTGAAGGCCGAAGGATTCTCGACGCTGGCGCAGGCCGCGGTGTTCATGTCGATGACCTTCCTCGGCATGATGATCGGCGCGGGCATGGCCGGCTATGTCGGCGATCGCTTCGGACGTCGCGCCTCTTACCAGTTCAACCTCGCGCTGTTCGGCCTAGCCTCGATCGCGGCGATCTTCTCGCCCAACATGACGTTCCTGATCGTCTGCCGCTTCATCATGGGCATCGGCCTCGGCGCCGAGCTGGTGGTCGCGGCGGGCACGCTCGGCGAGTTCATCCCGCCGGCCTATCTCGGTCGCTGGGTGTCGATCATGGGCATGGTCGTCAATTCGGGCCTGCTGGTCGCGACGTCGGTCGGCTATATCGTCATTCCGACGCTCGGCTGGCGCTACATGTTCGCGATCGGCGGCATCCTTGCGCTGATCGTCTGGGTGATGCGCAAGAAGATGCCGGAATCGCCGCGGTGGCTGGAATCGGTCGGCCGCAACGAGGAGGCAGAGGCGACGCTTCGCGAGATCGAAGCCGACGTCGTCAAGCACAAGGGCCCCCTCGCCGCCGTCCCCGAAGTCCGTTTCGTGCCAAAGGTCCACGCACCGCTCAGCGCGCTCTTCGGTGCCAAACTGCGCCGCCGCCTGATCGCCGCGACGCTCGCCGCGATCGCCGTCAACGTCTCGGTCTATGGGTTCGTCGCGTGGCTGCCGACCTTCCTGGTGAGCCACGGCACGGGGATCGTCACCTCGCTCTGGTACACGACGCTGATGTCGTTCGGCAGCGTGTTCGGTGCGATCGTCGCGATCGGTATCGCCGACCGCATCTCGCGCCGCGCCTCGCTGATCGCGGCGGCTGTCGCGATCATGATCTTCGGCTTCCTGTATCCCAATGCGCACGGTGACCTGATGGTGCCGCTAACGGGCTTCCTGCTCGTGTCGAGCATCTACACGCTCGTGACGCTGGCGCTGTTCGCCTACATCCCCGAGCTGTTCCCGACCGCCTATCGGCTGCGTGGCACCGGTTTCGCGGGCATGTGCGGACGGGCCGCGTCGATGGTCACGCCCTATGCCACCGTCGCGCTGTTTGAGCGCTTCGGGCTGGAGGGCGTGCTCGGCATGGTCGGCGTGGTGCTCGCCTGCATGATCGCCGCCGTCGGTCTTTTGAACATCGAGACCACCGGTCAGTCGCTCGACGTCGTCGCCGACGATTCGCTGGTCCTTGGGGGAGCTGCTAAGTGACGCTCTCGCAAACCTTCGCCGATTTCGCGACTGGCCTGACGATCGATGCCATTCCCGAGCGGGTCAAGGAGCGCGCACGCCACCTGATCCTCGACTCGGTCGGCACTGGCCTAGCGGCAGTCGGCGCAGACTGGGCCGAGGCGACTTTCGCCGCCGCGAGCGACCTCGGCAGCGGAACAGCGCCGGTGCTCGGCTATGGCCGCACGCTGGCGATGCGGGACGCGGCGCTGATGAACGGCGTCGTTACGCACGGCCTCGACTATGACGACACGCATTCACGCGGGATCATCCATGCGACCGTCAGCGCCTTTCCGACTGCGCTGGTCGCGGCGGACAAAGCCGGCGCATCGGGCGCCGACCTGCTCGTCGCCTATATCGCAGCGATGGAGGTTTCGACGCGGGTCGCGGCTGTCGGCGCGGGCGGGTTTCACGGCTTCGGCTTTCACCCGACCGGATTGATCGGTGCGTTCGGATCGACACTCGCGGCCGGCAGGTTGCTCGGACTTGACGCGCAGCAGATCGCGATGGCGCAGGGGATCGTGTTGTCGATGGCCGGCGGGAGTCTGGAGTTCCTGGCCGACGGTGCATGGACCAAGCGCTTGCATCCAGGCTGGGCGGCGAGTTCGGCACTGACCGCGGCGACGCTTGCCAAGCGCGGCTTCGTCGGACCGCCGGCTGCCTATGAAGGGCGCTTCGGTCTTTATGCCCTGTATCTTCGCGACGCCGCCCCTGCCCTGCTCGCGCAGGCGACCGAAGCGCTTGGCGAGATCTGGGAGATCGAGGCGGTGTCGGTGAAGCCGCTTCCCGCCTGCCACATGACACACGCCGCGATCGATGCGGCGATCGCGCTGCGTGCGGAATACGACCTGACCGCTGCCGATATCGCCACGGTCATCGTACTGGTCCCCGAGGCGGTCATTCCGATCGTCTGCGAGCCGGTCGCTCCCAAGCGGACGCCACACACCGGCTATGACGCGCAATTCTCGATTCCCTACACGGTCGCGACCGCGCTGCTGACGGGCAAGTTCACGCTCGATTCGCTCGATCCGGCAGCACTGAACGATCCGGCGGTGCTCGATCTAGCGGCCCGCGTCTCATACGCCGTCGACCCCGACAGCGATTATCCCAAGCACTTCACCGGCGAAGTCATGGTCGAAACCCGAGATGGCCGGATGCTGCGCCACCGCGAGGCGATCAACCGCGGTGCATCCGACCGGCCCCTCAGCAACGCCGACATCGACGCCAAATATTTCGAGAACGCCGCTCGCACGGTCGACGCGGCCCGCGCCGCGCATATCCGCGCCGCCGTGCTCGACCTGCACCTGCACCCCGCTTCCGCGCTCGGCGACATTCTCGCCGGCGCCACTGCCCCTCAAGGAGTATCCACATGACCCTGGCAAACGCGATCGCCGCCGATGGCGCGATGACCGACGAAGAGATCATGATCCTCGATTCGATCGACAAGTTCCTTGAAACCGATGTGAAGCCGTTCGTCCACCAGCTTGAGCATGACGACGAATATCCGCAGAAGATCGTCGACACGATGAAGGAAATGGGGCTGTTCGGGCTCATGATCGCACCCGAATTCGGCGGGTTCGGCGTCTCGACGCTGACCTATGCGCGGATCATCGAGAAGATCTCGACCGTGTGGATGTCGGTCGCAGGGATCATCAACAGCCACATGATCATGGCGATGACGGTCCAGCGCTGCGGCACCGACGCGCAGAAGGATCATTATCTGCCCCGCTTCGCAACCGGCGAACTGCGCGGCGGCATCGGCCTGACCGAGCCCGACGCGGGCACCGACCTTCAGGCGATCCGCACCACCGCGGTCCGCGACGGCGACGACTATGTCGTCAACGGCAGCAAGATGTGGATCACCAATTCGGGCTCGGGCAACACCATCCTGCTGCTGGTCAAGACCGACACGACCGCGGAGCCGCGCCACAAGGGGATGAGCCTGCTGATCGCCGAGAAGGGCGACGGGTTCATCGTCTCCAAAAAGCTCGAAAAGCTCGGCTACAAGGGCATCGACAGCAACGCGCTGACCTTCGACGGGTACCGTGTGCCGGTCGACCGGCTGATCGGCGGGGTCGAGGGCGTCGGGCTGAAGCAGGTGCTCGGCGGGCTCGAGCTCGGCCGCATCAACGTCGCCGCGCGCGGCGTCGGGATTGCGCAGGCGGCGCTCGACGAGGCGGTCGCCTATGCACAAACGCGCAAGACGTTCGGCAAGCCGATCTGCGAGCATCAGGCGATCCAGCTGAAACTCGGCGAGATGACGACCCGCACCTACGCCGCGCGGCTGCTCACCGAAGCCGCCGCCAAGGCGTATGACCGTGGCGAGCGGTGTGACATGGAAGCCGGCATGGCGAAGTATTTCGCGACCGAAGCTGGCCTGGAGAACGCGATCGAGGCGATGCGGATCTTCGGCGGCTACGGCTATTCGAAGGAATATAATGTCGAGCGCCTCTACCGCGATGCACCGCTGCTGACGATCGGCGAAGGCACCAACGAACTGCAACGCATCATCATCGCCAAGCAGATCATCGCGCGGAACCCGGCATGAACCAGCCACTCGCGGGTCTCCGCATCGTCGCGGTCGAACAATATGGCGCGGGCCCCTTCGGCACGCAGCAGCTCGCGGATCTCGGCGCCGAGGTCAACAAGATCGAGAACCATAAGGATGGCGGCGACATCGGCCGTCACGTCGGGCCGTATTTCTTCGCACCGGGCGACAGCCACTTCTACGAATCGCTCAACCGCAACAAGCGGAGCATCGGCCTCGACCTGAAGAGCGCGGACGGGCGCGCGGTGCTCGAGAAGCTCGTCGCGGAGTCGGACGTGGTCTTCAACAATCTGCGCGGCGACCTGCCGGCAAAGCTCGGGCTCGACTATGCCGCACTGTCGCAGTTCAACCCCGCGATCGCCTGCGTCCACCTCTCCGCCTATGGTCGTACCGGCAGCCGCGCGGCATGGCCAGGCTATGACTATCTGATGCAGGCCGAGGCCGGCTATCTGTCGCTCACCGGCGAGCCGGGAACGCCGCCTGCACGCTTCGGGCTGTCGATCGTCGACTTCATGACCGGCACCACCGCTGCGCTCGCGATCCTGGCCGGCGTCGTCTCGGCGCGCGGCAGCGGGATCGGCCGCGATCTCGACGTCAGCCTGTTCGACGTCGCGCTCGGAAACCTCAACTATGTCGCCGAATGGTATCTCAACGGCGGCGTCACCGTCGAACGCACGTCGCGATCGAGCCATCCCTCGCTCACCCCCAGCCAGCTCTACACGACCAGCGACGGCTGGATCTTCGTGATGTGCAACAAGGAGAAGTTCTTCGAGGTCCTGTGCGGGCTGATCGAGCGTCCCGAATGGGCGACCGATCCGCGCTACGCGACCTTCGCCGCCCGGCTTGAGAACCGTCCGGCGTTCAACGCCGATCTCGATGCGGTGCTGTCGACCCGCACCACCGCGGACTGGATGCAGCTGTTCGAAGGACGCGTGCCGGCCGCGCCAGTGCTCGACGTTCAGCAGGCGCTTGACAATCCGTTTCTCGCAGAATCGAAGCGGATCATCGATTTCCAGCATCCCGAACACGGCCCCCTGCCCGGCATCGCTTCCTCGATCCGCGCGGGCGGCGTCGAACATCCGGACAAGGCTGCTCCCACACTCGGTGCGGATACCAGCGCCATCCTCGCGACCCTCGGCTACACCGATGACGACGTGGCAGCCTTGCGGACCCGCGGCGCGGTCCGGTGACACCCGCGCTTGCATCGAACGCCAAGGCATTGGACGGTGCGCTATTGTCCGGATCACCCGACAAAGCGACCGATGGATATTTGATGCCCCAGCTTCGTCAGCAACCGCGTTACCTGCAACTCGCCCAGACGCTGATCAACGAGATCGAGGATGGGCGCTATCCAATTGGCACGCTGCTGCCGACCGAGTTCGAGCTGTGCGACCAGTTCGGCGCGAGCCGCTTCACCGTGCGCGAGGCGATCAAGCGGCTTGTGCAGTCGGGGATGGTCTCGCGGCAGGCCGGGGTCGGCACACGCGTCCTCGGGCTGTCGCGCCCGGCGGCGTATCGTCAGGTGATGGAGGGGCTGTCCGATCTCCAGCAATACACCAACGAGACCAGCCTCACGATCATCGCGCGCGAGACGATCGCGCTGGACGGCCCGCTCTCTGAACAAGTCGGCGCGACATCAGGCCAGACCTGGCTGCATCTCATGGCGTTGCGCCGCGCCGCCGGGACAAGCCCGATCTCCTTTTCGGACATCTATCTCCACCCCGCGTTCCGCAGCCTGAAGCTTGACGACGATGTCGGCGATATGCCGATCTTCAGCCGGATCGAGGAGCAATTCGGCGAGCGCGTCGCCGAGGTCCGCCAGCATATTGAAGCGGTGGCGATCCCCGCGCCGATCGCCAAATTGCTCGAAACCAAGACCGGTGCGCCGGGCCTGCGCCTGACGCGCCAGTATCTGAACGCACGCGGCGAGGTCGTCGAGATGGCGATCAACACCCATCCCGCGGACCGCTATTCCTATTCCCAGACCTTCCGCCGCGATCCCGTATCCGGCCTGTAGAGGATTTTTCATGACCAGTGCCGCCCGCAGTATCCTGTTCGTGCCTGGCGATCGTGCCGAGCGTTTTGAAAAGGCGCGCGCGAGCGGCGCGGACATCGTTGTGATCGATCTCGAAGACGCTGTCCTCCCCGACCGCAAAGTTGCCGCGCGCGATACGATATACGATGCGCTCGCCAGTCTGCCGGAACCGCGCTTCTTCGTGCGCGTCAACAGTCTGGATACCGATTGGCATGCGGACGACGTACGTGGACTCGCCGCACTGCCAGGCGTCGCTGGACTGATGCTGCCCAAAGCCGAGCGCGCGTCGGACTTCGCGGCAATTCACGAGGCAGCAGCCGGCAAGCCGCTCCATGCACTGGTGGAAACCGTTTCGGCGGTCTTGAATCTGTCGGACCTCGTCACCGCGCCCGGTCTCTCACGACTGTCGTTCGGCACAGTGGACTTTCAGGCGGACGCCGGCATCGACGGCGACCAGGCGGAGATCGACTATGTCCGTACCCAGCTCGTCCTTCACTCGCGAAGCGCCGGACTTGCAGCACCGGTTGATGGCGTTTCGACGGATCTCTCTAACGACGAGGCGCTGGCACGCGACACCGACCACGCACGTCGCTTCGGCTTCGGCGGAAAGCTTTGCGTCCATCCACGACAGGTGGGGATCGTCAACACGGCATTCCTGCCCTCCGCCTCTGACGTGGACTGGGCCACCCGCGTGGTCGCCGCTATCGACGGCGCGTTCGGAGCCGTTGCCGTCGACGGCAAACTAATCGACAAACCCGTCGTCGATCGCGCTCGTCGAGTTCTTGATACATATTCCGCATTTGATTCTTTCCGCCGGTAAGCAGACAGCGTGGATGGCCCGCCGGGTCGCAATATTTGCGGAGGATGGCCCAGATGCAGACGTTCAAATGCAGTCGGTTGCGTCCCGGAGGTGGACGCTCATTTATCATTGATTGGAGCCGGTTTCGGCGGGGTAACGCAACGGAGGATGATTGGAAGCGTGGTCAATTCGCCGCCAAGCCATGTGCATCTGATCCCAGACCTTCGAGGGCTCACGCATCTCGCAAGCTTCATTGCCAGGGTCGGCTCGCAAAGCTACGTCCTTTGAGACGACATATGCGCGTCTACCCCCGCCAATCCTTGATGTCATTCTGTTGGTACAGCCGGTACTCTAGCCCTTTGAATAACGATCGATGCTCGTCCAGAAAGCGCTGGCTAATTATCACTCTCCCGACGGGCAAACAGATCACCGATGGACGCGACAAAATGCGTATTCATTGCTGCGGTCGCAGCTTTCGGGTCACGATCGGCGATCGTGCGCGCTAACGCATGATGATGTGCCAGCACGGCGGCACGCTGCCGCGCGGTGGTCCGCGTTGCCCATGCTGCAGGAACTGCATGAACCATCATCGGTGCGAACGAGCGGATGATCTGCAAGAACAACATGTTGCGTCCAGCCTGCGCGATTGCTTGGTGAAACGCGATGTCGTGGCGGGTCAGCGCATCGATATCGCTACCGGCTGCTTCCATTGCCTCGGCCAGACCGATGATCGTCTGCGCCTCTTCGTCGGTGCGGTCGATCGCGGCGAGCTCGGCAGTGCGCAGTTCCAGCGTACGGCGCACGTCCCAGATCTGTACCATCGAGATTTGCGCCGTTGCCACCGCGTGGTCGAGCGACGTTGCCATCACAGATCCGTCGATCGCGGCTACACGCGCGCGCCTGCCGTTGCCCACGTCGATAAGTCGCAACGCCGCTAGCGCGCCGAACGCCTCGCGGAGTACTGGGCGGCTGACACCCAGTTCTGTCGCAAAATGCCCTTCGGACGGCAGCGTGTCGCCGACTTTCATGTCGTTCGTGCGGATGTGCGTGCGGACCGCATGGACCGCCTGATCGACCAGCGAGCCGCCCTCGATCAGTCGCACGCTCGTCGCGCTCATGCCGCGAGCCGTGGTGCGCGCAGCGACGACGGGGTCGCGCCAAACTGCCGCGAGAAGGCCCGCGTAAAACTGGCATTGTTGAGATAGCCGCACTGGTATCCGATCGACGATACCGGCAGATCGGTCGCGACCAGCATCTGGCGTGCCGCTCCGAGCCGCCTGTCCAGCAGCGCGTCGGCGACCGTGCAGGCGAACATGTCGCGGAAGCCGCGGGTCAGCTTCGCACGGTTCAGTCCACAAGCGCGCGCGATCGAATCGAGCGTCATCTTCTCACCCCAGCGCTCGTCGATCATGCGCTTGGCCGCGACGATCCGCTGGCTGTCCCTCGCAGACAACTGCCCGGCACCCGCGAGCGGCACAAGGTCGTCCTCGACGATCCGCTGAAACGTGATGGACAGGAGTTCGATGCATTTCGCGGACCGGTGTGTGCTGCGCCAGGGCTCGGAGAGCGCGCAATCGCGGATCGCGACGACGATCAGCCGCAATTCGCTCGGCAGATGACACGCGATGTTCGCGTCAGGCGCGTAATCGAAGACCCGCAGGCAGGCACCGCGTTCGACCGCGAGAATGAGGACCGCCCGCTCCTCCGAAGGAACCGCACCGGTCGTGACGGTGACCTGCGCCGGCGTGTGCTCGCCCAGCGTGAAGCAGAGGACCACGGCATCGGCAGGAAACGTCGTCGGGTCGACCATACCCTCCCCGATGAATGCCGCCATCTCGGGCGACACCGTGACGCGTTCCTTCTGCATGCTTCCCTCGCCCACCACCGCTCTCCTTCTCCCGTTTGCCGGGCTTGGGTCGATCATGCAGCTATCAGATAGCTCCTGCAAGAGCTATCTTACAGGTCAGGCCGTTGCTGACATCGGCGCGCGACGCATTGCCATCGTAAAGGCGACGACGGAGATCGCGCTGGTCACGACCCCGACGATCGCGAGACCTTGCGCGAGATGCGCTTCGCCGCCCAGCATGCCGCTTGCAGCCGCGACCAGCGTGGGTGCGAGGCCGTAGCCGATCAGCCCAGCGATCGCGATGAACGCGCCGATGCACAACCCACGCAGTTCGTTGGGAATTAGCACGGTCAACGCCACCGAAGTCACAACGCCCGTCACCGCACCGCACGTTACCAGCAGACCCACGGCGACCCCGAACAGCGGGACCGAGGGCATGATCGGGAACAACGCCGCGGGTACGCCGAGCGCGGCGGCAAGGATCGCACCGATCAGCAGGCCACCGCGGCGGCCGCTCTGTTGCCCGCGATCGGCGGACAGACCACCGACGATCGCACCGACCACGCCAGCACCGAACAGCAGCGCGCCCATCCAGCCGGCGAACTGGTCGGGTTGGAGGTGGAACGTTCGCGACAGAACCGGCGAAACCCAGATCCCAGCCGCGGCATCGGCCATCACGACGCTGATCTGGCCGACGAACAACGGGATCAGGAACACGCGACGCGCCCAGAGTTCGCCGGCCACGACCTTGAACGGCGCATGCGTGCCGGCCGCAACCTCCTGCCGCACCGGTTCGCGCAGCAGGAACAGTGGCAGGATGGCGAGCATGCTGACGACCGCCAGGCACAGATGCACACTTCGCCACGGCATCATGCCTGCGAACCACGCTGGCGCGCGACCATGTGCGAACAGCCCGAACAGTGCGCCCGACAGTGCCAAGGCGAGCGCGACACCGAGCGACTTGCCAAGGTTGACGATCAGCATCGCCCTGCCCCGCTGCGTCGGAACGCAGAAATCGGCGCACAGCGAGAGCGCTGCGGTCAGCGCGCCGGTCGTGCCGATCCCGGTCAGCATACGTGCGACGAACAGCAACGGAACGCTATGCGCGAGCCCGGTCAGCACCGTGCCCAGCGTCCACACGAACGCGAGTGCGATCATCATTCGCACGCGGTTGTAGCGATCGACCATGATGCCGATCGGGATCGAGAACACCGCCAGCGGCAGCGCCGCCGACAGCCCCTGGATAAGGCTCAGCGTATAGTCGCTGAGGTGAAGTTCGGCTTTCGCGCCTTCCTGCACCGTGCCGAATGCGCCCATCATCGTGAAGCCGACCGCCATGGCCAGCGCGAGCGCAAGCAGCGGCAACAGCGTCTTGGCAAACGGCGGTGCGGCCGCCTCCATCGGTCGGGCGAAATCGGTCATTCTTGATCCTTATGCAAGCGCACGGCGCAGAGCCTCGTGGCTGTCGCGGCGTGCCTGTTGCGAGACCGGACCGTCGGCGAAGATGTCGAAGGCGTGATAGCCGCCGGGATAGACGTGAAGCTCGACCGGCACTCCGGAGCGGATCAGCCGCGTCGCATAGTCGATGTCCTCTTCGACGAAGAGATCGAGCGCGCCGGTCGCGATATAGGCGGGCGGCAGGTTGCCCAGATCCGTCGCCCGCGCTGGTGCCGCATAGGGTGACACGGCGTCGCCACCGGGCGCGTGGCCGAGCAACGCGGTCCAGCCAAAACGATTGCTCTGCGCAGTCCAGACGAACTCTCCGGCATAAGGATGCGGCGGTGCGGTACAGCTACGGTCGTCGAGCATCGGGTAGATCAGGTGCTGGAATGCGAGCGCATGTTCGCCCCGGTCGCGGACCATCAAGGCCAATGCCGCGGCATACCCGCCGCCCGCGCTCTGCCCCATCACGCCCAACCGCGCCGGATCGATCTCGAGCCGGTCGGCATGGGTGATCGTCCATACCAGTCCTGCGTAGCAATCCTCGATCGGGCCGGGAAAGTTCGTCTCCGGCGCCAGCCGGTATTCGACCGACACCATGACGCATTGCAGATCGGCGACGAGCGGACGAAGCAGCGGATCATAGTCGGACACCTTGCCCATCACATAGCCGCCGCCATGGATGTGATAGATGCACGGCAGGGCGCCAGTGACGCCCGCCGGGCGGAAGACGTGCAGGTCGATATCAGGCGCCCCGGCAGGCCCTGGAACCGTATGGATCTCCAGCGTCGCCAGGGTTTCGTCGGCGGGCGGCAGCATCGACGGTCGGTCGCGCATCGCCGGCAGGATGTCGGCGGTGAGCGAGATCTGCGGCATCATCTCGAGCAGCGGGCGCAGCGTCGGATCCACCAGGTGCAGGCTGTCCATCATTCTCTCCACGATCCTTGTTGTGACGCGCGTCCGATACCGGAACGGCGTTTAGAACGCGAAGATCTTGCCCGGATTGAACAGATTGTCGGGGTCCAGCGCGTGCTTCAGCGTCCGCATCAGTTCGACCGCGTCGCCAAGTTCAGCGACCAGCCAGTCCTGCTTGCCGATGCCGATGCCGTGTTCGCCGGTGCAGGTGCCGTCCATCGCCAGCGCGCGTTCGACCATCCGTGCGTTGATTGCCGAGACCTCGGCCAGCTCCGCCTCGGATTCCGGATCGATCGAAAAGACGACATGGAAATTGCCGTCGCCGACATGCCCGAGAATGGTCGCGGGGACCGACGACGCCTGGAGGTCAGCCTTGGTCTCGCCGACGCACTGCGCCAGGCGGCTGATCGGCACGCACACGTCCGTCGCCCAGCCGACTGCGCCCGGACGCAGGTTGACCGCCGCGTAATATGCCTCGTGTCGGGCCTTCCACAACTTCGAGCGTTCCTCGGGCAGGTTCGACCAGCGGAAATCACCGCCGCCGTTTGCCGCCGCGAGCTCGCGCACGGTCTCCGCCTGTTCGTCGACATAGCTTGGCGAGCCGTGGAATTCGAAGAACAGCGTGGTCAGTTCGGGGTAATCTAGCTTCGACCAGGCGTTGACCGCCTTCATCTGCATGTCGTCGAGGATTTCGACGCGAGCGAGCGGCACGCCGATCTGGATCGCCTGAACCACCGTATCGACCGCGCCGTTCAGCGTTTCGAAGCTGCACACCGCGGACGAGATCGCCTCGGGAATGCCGTGCAGCCGTAGCGTCACCTCGGTGATGATGCCGAGCGTGCCTTCGGAGCCTACGAACAGCCGGGTCAGATCATAGCCCGCCGCCGACTTCCGCGCGCGACGGCTCGTACGGATCTCGCGCCCGTCTGGCGTCACCACGCGCAGGCTCAGCACGGCCTCGCGCATCGTCCCATAGCGCACCGCATTGGTGCCGCTTGCGCGCGTCGCGGCCATCCCGCCGATCGTCGCATTCGCACCGGGATCGATCGGGAAGAACAGCCCCAGGTCGCGGATATGCTCGTTGAGCTGTTCGCGACGGACGCCGGCCTGTACCGTACAATCAAAGTCCTCGGCGTTGATCGACACGATCTGGGTCATCTCGGACAGGTCGACCGAAACGCCACCATGCACCGCCAGCGTGTTGCCCTCGATCGAGGTCCCCGCACCGAACGGGACGATCGGCACCTTGGCCGCGGCGCACAGCCTGACGAGATCCACCACCTCCTCGGTCGACCGCGCGAAGACGACCGCGTCGGGCAGCATCGGGGCGAAATGCGCCTCGCTGCTGCCGTGGTGGAGCCGCATCGCGTCGCTCATGTGCAGCGCAGTGCCGAAACGCTGCTGGAGCGCTGTGACGAACGCCGGATCGAGCGGCGCCCTTTCGATCTGTTCGACGTGCATGGTCATCCTAGAACCGGAAGCTCGCGCGCACGCCGTATCGGCGGCGGTCGCCCTGGATGGCGAGGTTCGACGCCAGAGGCGCAAGCCCGGCCCGCACCAACGCCGATTTGTCGATATAGCTTTCGATGAATTTGGTATTGAACAGGTTGGTGCCGAACGCGGTTACCGTCAGGCCACTGGAGAAGCGGAAGCCGAGCGAGGCGTTGGTAATCGCATACGCCGATAGTCTGGGCGCGACATCGGGGTCGAGCGACGACCCGATCCGGCTGCCCTTCCCGAAAATCCCCGCGTCCAGCAACACCGCGTTATCGCCGACCGGGACGGTGTAGGTGGTGTTGAAGTTGAAGTTGTAGTCGGGCGTGAAGATCACACGATCGCTCGATACATGGACGCCGGTGGTCGCGAAATACTGGCTGTCGTCGGTGATGCGGGCGTGGAGATAGGAGGCGCCGGCGTCGATCCGCCAATGATCGGTAAGGCGGAGGTGCGCTTCCAGTTCGGCGCCGTAACTCTTGACGGTGCCGGTGTTCAGGTTGATCGCGACGAACCCGCCCGTGGCACTCGGCGCCAGCGAGTTCTGTCCGATGAAGTCCTTGTAGTCGTTGTAGAATATGTCCGCGTTGATCGTCAGGCGGCGGTCGAATGCATCGAACTTCGTGCCCAGCTCATAGGTCCAGACATTGTCGCCCTTGTACGTCGCGTCCTGCGGCCGCGTACCCGGACCGTTCTGACCACCGCCGCGGATCCCCTTGGCGACCGAGGCATAACTCATCACCGCCGGCGTCCAATGCTGGGTCAGCGTGACGCGGGGTTGGAACTGGTCCTTCTTATAGACCGGCGCGGTATAGGGGGTCACGCCGTTGACCTGGCTCGCGACCAGCTTCTGGTGATCGTAGCGCCCACCGACCGCGAGATCGAGCGTGCCAACCTTCAGGAAAGCGGTCGCGAAGATCGCGCGCGTGTCGTTGCGGACATAGGTCGACGAAGGCGTGGTCGAGGCGGGCAGCGGGAAGGTCGGGCCCAGCAGCGCGCGGAAATCGATCGTCGTCAGCTGATCACTCACCTGCGTGTAGCGATTGCCGTACAGCCCAATGAGCGTCGAAAACGCATCGCTCCACTGCGTATCGAAGCGCAATTCGGCCGTCTTGGTCTTCAAGGTCGAACCACCGCGTGTACGGAGCAGGTCGACCGCACCGAAATCGCCGTCATTGACCCCGGAGAGGTTCTTCTGGTTGTACGCCCCGATTGCGGTAATCTTGGTCTTGAGCGATGCGACGTCGAACTCGCCCTTCAGGTTCGCGCCGTAATAATCGATCACCGCCCGGTTCAGCACGTTGGTCGCGCCATCGAGCCGGTAATCGGTCGGCCCGGCGACATGGATGTACGACGTGCTGCCGCCTGCGGCCCGGTCGTAGTTGCCGTTGACGGTGAACACCGCCCAGTCGGCGGGCGTGAAGCGGAGCGTGCCACCGACGCTCTGCTGCTTCAGCGGGTTCAGGTCGCCGATCGTCAGCGTGTTGCGCATGAAGCCGTCCTGCTCGTGATAGGACGCGCCGATCCGGAACTGGAGCAGGTCGCGGACGATCGGCCCGCTGACCGACCCCGAGACCGAGGCGTAGTTGTCCGTACCGGCGATCGCGGCGTCGAACCGCCCCTCCCACTCGTTACCCGGCTGGCGCGTGATGACGTTGATCGCGCCGCCCAGCGTGTTGTTGCCGAACAGCGTCCCCTGCGGCCCGCGCAACACCTCGATCCGCGCGACGTCAACAATCGGAGAGTTCAGATATGATGTGTTCGGCTGATAGACGCCGTCAATGAAAATGCCGACGCCGGGCTGCACCGTGTCGATCAGCGTCGTACCGATACCGCGGATCGACACGAATGCGCGGCCGACGCTGTCGGAATTTATGTTGAGGCCCGGCGTGTAGGACGCGATGTCCTTCACCGTATTGACCTGCAACTCCTTCAGCCGGTCGCCGGAGATCGCCGTCACTGCGATCGGCACATCCTTCAACGATTCCTGGCGCTGACGTGCGGTGACGATGATGTCGTCAGAGCGTGCGGGAGGTGTCGCCTTTGCCTGATCGGCGGCGTCTTGCGCGGATACCGGCGTGGCGACGAGCGCGGCGACGGCGCATCCTCCGGCGAGCAATGTCTTGAAGCGCATTGGATCCTCATCCCCTCAGAGCGCCGATCCATCGCCGGCTACTTCTAGGCTCCAAGCTATCTGATAGCTGACCTGTCTGAAAGGTTATCGACTGTGCCGCCCGGCTCGCGGGCTTCGCCGATCGGTACGCTACCAGCAGCTATAGCCGCCATCGGCGAGCACGATGCTGCCGGTCATCAGACTGGCCGCGTCCGAGGCAAGAAAGGCGACGATCGCCGCGACTTCTTCAGGTTCCCCCAAGCGCCCCTGCGGCGTACCGTCGATCCAACGCTTGTACATCTCCCCCTTGCGGTCCGCGAAGCTGTTGAGGACGGTATTGATATAGGTCGGCGCGACGGCGTTCACGCGCACACCGCGCGGCGCCCATTCGGCCGCGAGGCTCTTGGTGAGCTGATGCACCGCGGCTTTGGATGCGTTGTAATAGCTTTGCGGTTGCGGCCGGTTGACGATGAAGCCGCTCATCGAACCGACGTTAACGATCGCGCCCTTCCCTGCCTCCAGCATGTGCCGTCCAAAGGCGCGTGCACACCAGAAGGTGCCGTTAAGATTGACGTCGAGCACGTTCAGCCAATGCTCGTCGGCGACGTCCTCCGCGGCGGTTTCGCTCCGCGCGATGCCGGCATTGTTGACGAGAATGTCGATCGCCCCGAGCTGATCGGCCAGGGCGGTGACCTGTGCAGCGTTCGTTACATCCATCACATGGCCGTCGACCGCATAGCCCTTGTCCGCAAGCGCAGCTCGCCCCGCCGCGATCGCCACCGCGTCGCGGTCGGCTAACGTCACGTGTGCGCCCATTTCGGCTAACGCCTCGGCACAGGCGAGACCGATTCCCGCCGCGCCGCCCGTCACGACAGCACGGCGGCCGGTGAGCTTTAGTCGTTCAAGATACATGACCGGTCCTTCACGGCAGATAGGGTGCGGCGGGCATGACGGGCTCATGCCGCGCCTCCTGCCGGACCAGCGAATAGACCTGACGAGTCTCGGCATCGAACTCGCCCCAAGGCAGGCTGCCGTCCGTTGCGAAGCGGATCCACAGCGCGTGCATCCGGTTGGCGAGGTCTTGCGGCGGGTTGGGTCCGCACAAGCCCTGCTCGCCGGTTGCGGTCGCCAGCGTATCGAACACGAACGGCAACTCCATCCCGTGCGACGCACCGAGTTGGCCGCCGAACATCGGCGAACGCCAGTCGAACTCGTACATGTGCGTGCGCCCTTGGTGCGCCTCAGCAAACCTGCGTGCCGGCCAGCAAAAGACGAGGTCGTTCATCGCGTCGGTCAGCGCCTGGCCGGGCTTCCTGCCCTTCGTCCCGATACCATATACCTTCAATACCTTGCGGGCATGCGGTTGCGACTTGTGGAGGACATAGGTTGCCAGCAACCGCCCGATCTTGTCCCGCACGCCGGTCGGGACGAGGTACAGGTTCATCTCTTCCGCGTTGGTGCCGATCAGCAGGTCGACTTGCGCGCCCGCACCGTTCGCTAGCGCATCGAGCGGACGCTGCGGCAGCACGTCGTCGCCGTGGACGGGGACGAAGCGGCTGATTCCGAACACCGGTTCGTGCCCGCCCTCGTCGCGCAGATCGATCCGTGCGGTCGGCGCGGATACCGCCTCTACCGCGTCGATCAGCGCATCGTACGGCACGCTGCCAAAACCACTGACGTCGGGGGTGATCTTCAGGATCTTCGCCAGCTTCTTCACCAGACGCTGCATCACCGGCACCGAGCGCGTCATCCCGCCATGCCCGCTCTGAACGATCGCGCGCCGGAACAATCCCCTTGAGAGCGGGGATGCCATCAGGTCGGCGATCGCCATCGCGCCGGCGGATTCGCCGAACACCGTGACATTGCCCGGATCGCCGCCGAACCGCGTTATGCCGTCTCGTACCCACGTCAACGCCGCGATCATGTCGCGCAGGCCAAGGTTCGTCGGCACGCCCGGGATCGGCAGGAAGCCGTCCACCCCCATCCGATAGTTGATCGCGACGCAGATCACGCCGTCGCGCGCGAAGGTGCCGCCGTCCTGCACGGGCGCATCCTTGCTGCCGATCACGAAGCCGCCGCCGTGGATGAACACCATCACCGGCAAGCCGGTCCGGTCGTCATCGGGACGCCAGATATTCGCCGTCAGATACTCGTCGCCCGGCACCCAGCCTTTGCCGATCAGCGGTACGATATCGAGGCCGGGAAATGCCTTGGTCCGCTGCGGCGCGTTGGGTCCGGCCACCGTCGCGTCGCGCACCCCGGGCCACGGCGTGACCGGTTGTGGCGGCGCGAACCGGTTCGCACCCACCGGCGCCGCGGCGTAAGGCACGCCGAGGAACCGTAGAACACCGCCCGCAGCGTTTCCCTGCACGATACCGTCGGCGGTGGAGACCATAGGTTCGCTCACGATATTCTCTCCTTCCGATCCGCAGCAGCGGTCGGAGGCAAAGGTAGCAGCCGCGGGACGCCCGTCTCGAACTCAGGCTATGCCAATCGTTGTTTTGATCGTGCCGTACGGCGGGCAAGCACCCGCCCGCGTTACCAGGCTCCAGTTCCAGTCGCCCCCTGCCGGTATTCGGCGATGCGCCGTCGGGTCGCCGGGGACGTAGTTTCAGGCAGGTCGTCCACCGGGAACCAGTCAGCCTGTTCGATCTCTCGCAGATCAACACGACCCAGGATTCTGCTTGCTGCCGTTCGCACGATAAAGATCACGATATGATCGTCCTTGCTCTCTCGGCGACTGTGATAGACGCCCAGCACCCGCTCGATCACCGGGTCGGCAATCGCCACCTCCTCGGCAAGCTCCCGCACAAGCGCGGCGGCGATACTTTCGCCCTTTTTCACGCCGCCGCCCGGAAGATACCATTGATCGACATAGGTATGCCGCACCAACGCGACCCTCTCGTCCGGATCCAGCAACACAGCGCGGACACCGATCGTGCGCGGCTTGCTGATCCGCCATACCAGCCTTGCTACCCTGCCGACCATCCGATGATGTATCCCCACGCGCTCGTTTCCCTGCCTGTAGTCGACGCTTCGCAGTGGTATCCCAGAACAGGGCCGTGCGCTCCAAATGCCTTCGGTGCGCACAGTCATGCAGCGGCCTTGCACAGTAATTGGTTTCGTCGCCTGCCCCGAATGCGCGCAGACTGCGACAGCTCTTCTGATATCCGGATCACGGGGACGACGCGTCGGGATCACGTCTGCTCGCCGTGCTTGCCATCCCGGACATCGGCGAGGGGCGAAGACGTGGGAGAGTGATGGTGAATCAGGGTGCGCAGCTGTTTGCGATCAAGACGCGGGCACGACCATGAGGCAGCTTCACCGGGCGAACAATGTTGCTGACCTGCGCCTCATGGCACGCAAACGGCTGCCACGACCGATCTTCGACTATATTGACGGTGGCGCCGACGACGAAGTGTCGCTGCGCCGAAACGTCACCGCATTTTCAAACTACGAGCTGGTGCCGGACATACTGAACGACGTCTCTGCAGTCCGGACCGGCACGACGCTGTTCGGACAACCATCGCGCTGGCCACTGATGCTGGCGCCGACGGGGCTCACCCGGATGTTCCACGGCCATGCCGAACTGGCCGTCGCTCGCGCTGCTGCGCGTCACGGCATAGTGTACAGTCTGTCGACGATGGGAACGACGCGGCTGGAAGACCTTGCCCAGGCATTCGCCGGACCGAAGGTTTTCCAGATCTATATTTTCAAAGACCGCGGTCTGACCGCAGAGTTCGTCGCGCGTTGCCGGGATGCAGGCTTTCACGGGCTGGCGCTGACCGTCGACACGCCGGTCGCCGGCAACCGCGAGCGAGACAGGCGCAGCGGATTGTCCCTCCCGCCCAAGCTGACGCTGAAGTCGTTACTGAGTTTCGCGCGCCATCCGTCATGGTCGCTGCCCGCGCTGACAGGGTCCAAGTTCGATCTTGCGAACGTGAGCCACAGGATCGACGCGCTCGCGTCGGGACCGATGAGCCTGTTCGATTATATTGGCGGCCAGTTCGATCGGTCGGTCGGTTGGCGCGACGTCGAATGGCTCGCACGCGAGTGGAACGGGCCGCTCGCGATCAAGGGCGTGATGACACCCGAGGACGCGCGACGTTCGATCGCGTCGGGCGCGACCGGCGTGATGGTATCGAACCACGGCGGACGCCAGCTCGATGGAGCGCCCGCCCCGATCGACCAGATCGCAGCGGTACGCGACGCGGTTGGCGGTGGGCCGGACGTCATCTGCGACGGCGGCATCCGACGCGGCTCGGACGTGGCGAAGGCGTTGGCGCTCGGGGCAACCGCCTGTTCGATCGGGCGCCCCTATCTGTACGGCCTCGCAGCCGGCGGAGAAGCAGGCGTCGATCGCGCTCTGACGTTGTTGACAGAAGAGTTCGAGCGCACATTGACGCTCGCCGGCGTGAACGATGCAGCAGTCCTGTCACGTGGCCATGTTCGGACTCGGGAGAACCGGCGTGATATGACGTAGCTCTCGACTTGAATGAGAGCGCCATGTTCGCTTGCGCTACTGGGCAGGCTTAACGATGCGTGTGTATCCGACGCCTGCCGCCTTGGCCGGATCTGATCTGTTTCTGCATAACTATACTCAAGAGACCAGCCTAACGCCTTGATCTAACCAACCAACATTCGGGCCCTTGCTCCAATTTGCTCCAAAATCAGATTCGCCTCCAAGACCGGCCGTTCCGACGGCTTTCAGCGTCTCGCAACTCCGGACGCTCGTTCATATCCGTCACACGACTACGCGATAATCTCGGCTTTAGGTCTTTCCTGCCGTTCCTCCTCGGCTGGCGGGAGCATTGACAAGGTGAATGTCGATCGATCCTAGGTTCGGATAGACGATCCGGGGGACCAGCCATGAAGACGATTTTCGCGACCTGCACCGCCACGCTGGCGTTGCTCGCCGGCCCCGCGATTGCACAGAGCAAGCCGCCAGCGGCGACCCGGTACGAGATCGCTTTCCCCAACGCGGTCCATCATGAGGCACAGGTGACCGTCACCTGGCGCGACCTCGGACCGGCCCCCTTGCGCGTCCAGATGTCGCGCTCCTCGCCCGGCCGCTACGCGATCCACGAATTCGCCAAGAACGTCTATTCGCTCGCCGCCAAGGATGGCCGCGGTCGCGCGCTCGCGATGACGCGGACCGACCCCTATGGCTGGACGATTCCCGGGCACGACGGGACGGTAAGCGTCACCTACACGCTGTTCGGTGATCACTGAGACGGCACATATGCGCAGATCGACGCAACCCACGCGCATCTCAATATGCCCGCGACCTTTTTGTGGGCGGTCGGGCAGGACGCGCGCCCGATCAGCGTCCGGTTCGTCCCCTTCGACGCCAAGTGGAAGGTCGCGACCCAGCTCCAGCCGACGGGCGACCCCTACACCTTCGCCGCGCCCAACTTCCAATATTTCATGGACAGCCCCACCGAGCTGTCCAATTTCGATCTGCGCGAATGGCAGGTCGGAGAGGGACCGACGCGCGCCACGATCCGGCTCGCGGTCCATCACGACGGCTCGCCCGCCGACCTCGATCGCTTCGCCGCCAGCGCCAAAAAGGTCGTCGCGCAGCACATCGCGATGTGGGGCGGACACCCCGCCTACGACTTCGGCACCTACACCTTCATCGCCGACTATGTGCCGCAGATCAGCGGCGACGGCATGGAGCATCGCAACTCGACGATCATATCGCAGCCGCGTTCGTTCACCGCGGCGAATTTTGCGCAGATCGACACACTCAGCCATGAATTCTTCCACAGCTGGAACGTCGAGCGCATCCGCGCTGCCGAGCTCGAACCGTTCGACTTCACCCGCGCCAACCCGACCCCGTCGCTCTGGCTTGCGGAAGGGTTCACCCAATATTACGGGCCGCTGATGATCCGCCGAGCGGGCGAATCCGCGATCGACGCGTATCTGCGCGGGGTCGGCTCTACCGTCAACGCGCTAACCACTGGCACCGCACGCCGTTACGGCGGTCCGCAGGAAATGAGCCTGCGGGCGCCGTTCGTTGATGCGGCAAAGTCGATCGACGCGACGAACCCCAACATCTTCGTGTCTTATTACACCTATGGCGCCGGCCTCGCGCTCGCCCTCGACCTGACATTGCGCCAGCGTTACCCGGGCATCACGCTCGACACGTTTATGCGCCACCTATGGCAGACCTTCGGCAAGCCTGAGCGCCCCTATACCCGCGCCGACCTGTCGCGCGCGTTAGGCGAGGTGACCAAGGATCCCGCCTTCGCGGACGCCTTCTTCAGGACCTCGGTCGATGCCGAGGCGCTTCCCGACTATGCTCCCCTTCTCGACCAGGCGGGTCTGAAGCTCCGTCCCGCCAACCCGACCGCCGCGTGGCTCGGCAACGTCCGCCTCAAGACTACCGGCACCGACGTTCGCATCGACGGCGCGCCCGCCCCCGATACTCCGCTCTACCGCGCCGGCCTCGACAACGGCGACCAGATCGTCAGCCTAGGCGGGACGGTGATCACCAGCGATGCTGACGCGGCTGCGGCGCTTGGCCGTTACAAACCCGGCCAGACCGCCGACATCACCTACCGCCAACGCGGCCTCGACCGCCGCGCCACGCTGACCTTCCTCGCCGACCCCACCGTCGAGGTGGTCCGCTACGAAACCGCAGGGGTTAAACCAACCGCCCAACAACTCGCGTTTCGCGCCGCGTGGCTCGGGCCGGATGCAGTGGCCAACTAGGCAGGTTTGACCTTCAGGGTTTCAAATACTCTTAAGGCTGGCCCATGGATGTCCATGGGGATCGGCAGCGCATGCCGACGGAGGAGAAAACTGTTGGGCTACTTAGAGGCCGCGACGACCCGTTGCGGACGCTCGCGGGCTCGTTTCGGCTTCTCAACTTCGGCCGCTCGTTCATGTCGCAAAAGCGCCGATCCGAGCGGCTTGGTTTGGGACGAAGCCGCCATTCGCGGTGATAACCCGAACGACAGCTCTAGGCAGAAGCCGACGTTCAGGCGCAGTCTTTGTTGGAAACGATGCCACTGATCAAATCATCAAGGCGGTTCAGCCGCTCGTTCCATTCCTGACGGTGATAGTCGATCCAATCCTGCAACGGCGCGAGCCCGGCAGGATCGAATTGACAGGTGCGCACCCGTCCGAGCTTGGTCGAGCGGGCGAGCTTGGCTTCCTCAAGCACGGCGAGGTGCTGGCCTATTGCCGTCTTGCTGATCGCCAGTACCGCAGCGAGTTCCGAAACGCTCGCGGGCCGCTCCGCAAGATGACTCACCATCCGACGGCGATTGGCGTCACTGAGCGCATGAAACAGAAGGTCGACCCTCGGCGAGCGGACAGACTCTTCGGCAGGCTGCATCATGCGGGCTGCAGTTCCGAAGCCATCGTGTCGAGCAGGAAGTCCCACCCCATCCGGCGCATTGCCGGGCCGTCGGCGCCTTCGAAATAGACCGCCTGGTGCGTCAGCAAGACCTCGCTCTTGTCGCCGAGCGGCGCAATTTCCACGGTGACCACGGCAGCAGATACGCGGGCCTGATCGACGTCGAGCGTTTGGAAGAACACGATCCGAGCGTTATCGACGATCTCAGCATAGGTTGAGGTCCAGCACAGCTGCTTTCCCGCGATAGGAGTGCCTGGCAGCATCCTGGCGGTGAGCTTCTCCTCACCGCCCGGACGAAAGTCGAAGCTGTAGGAGAGCGGCTCGTGTCCGGGACTGGCGGCGTACCACCTGCTCTTGCGGTCCTGAAAAGCGAAGGCGCCAAAAATCGCGGGCGGAGCGGCATCGCAGATTTTGCGGATTTTGAAGGTATCGTGTGTGATGGTCATCGACTCGCCCCTCAGTGAATCTTTGACTTCACTAATTTTCAGAAGCCTTTTGGTCAAGTCTGTACTTCACTATTGCGCCCGCGTTTGTTGGATCGGCGATGGCCACGGGAGGACCGAGGCGTCACCGGCACGGATGGTTGTCGCGCACCGTTCAGGCGGGCAGGCCTTTTTCGCGATCACGGTAGCTGTCGATGCGCGGTTATAGCGGTCGAGCCACCCAGCGGCGCGCGATCAACTCAGGTCGTGAAGGTCCTTGCCCAACGGGGCTGTGATGCTCAGGTCCGAGAAATGCACGTCCAGTCCGGCACGTTCCGGCGTGCAGGCCATCGGTCCAACCTGATAGGCGGGGGCGATCGGAAAGGGTGCCAGTCTGACCAAAGGCCACGTCTTGCCGTCCGCTGAGACCTGCAACCGCAGAACGCCCTTGGCGACCGTCGCGCGCATCCAGAAATCCTGCGCGTCATGCTCATAGGGGCCGGTTGCCCAGTCGGACTTTCCGTCGGTCAGCACGCTGCTCAGCATGGCGCGCCCGTCGGACAACTCGATCCCCGCCTTGACCCAGCGTCCTTCGTCGACCCGCACCATGATGCCGGCCTGATCGTAGAGTTTCTGATACTGGCCGCGAATGCGCAGTTGGGCGGTGAACGCGGCAGGCGCGGTGAAGCCGAGGAAATGACCGCTGCCCCGGATAAAGCCGTAATGCGTCTCGCGCCAGAAATCGCTGCCCTTGTCGGTGACGAGCGTAAGGTCTCCGCCGGGTGCGGCCTTCCAGGCCTTGGGCGCATTCAGCCAGCGACCGTCACGGCGCCCAAGCGCCGAGATTGCCGAGCCCTGCGCGGTCGCGACGCCGGCATTTCCCGCGATCGCAAGCGCTGCGGCACCACCGATTACCGTCCGCCTGCTCACCTGGTCCTCCATCATAGCCGCTACCTTCCAATAACCCTCGATATTATGTACATATGTACACATGCCGAGATCGAGGTAAAGAGGCGATGACCCAACAGTCCCGGCGCAACGATCCGACACGGCGGCAGCGCATCGTCGATGCGACGCTAGGAGTCATTGCCGAGCTTGGAACCGCGGCAACGACTCATCGCCGCATCGCCGAGGCGGCGCAGGTGCCGCTGGGATCGGTCACCTATTATTTTGCGACCCTGGAGGACCTGCTCACGGCTGCCTTCCTGCAACTGGCGGCGGAATCCTCTGCGGCGTTCCGCGAGCGCCTGGAGTCCGCGACGGACCGCGCAGAGGCGTGTACGGCAGTCATCGACATCATAGCCAACCAGGTCTGGGCGGAACCGCGCACGTTGTTGTTGAGCTACGAACTCTACGCCTTCGCGGCCCGGCACCCACCGGTCAGCGCGGTCATGCAACATTGGATGGACAGCAGTCGAGGCGCCCTGGGCCGCTTCTTCGACCCGCTCACGGCGCGCGCGCTTGACGCGCTGATCGAAGGTATCGGCATCCACAATTCGATCGACCGCGCCCCCCTAGAGCGCGATGCGATCAAGACCATCGTCCAGCGGATTGCCGGGTGTTAGCCGGTCCGATCCATCCGGGTACCCCAGCGCAAATGGCGCGACGGTCAGGGTCAAGCCGATGCATGAGGTATCACTGCCGCATGACCGCATTCGGTGCCCCTTTTATGCGCGCGCCACTCCGGGCTAATGCGCGGTCCGTAGGAGAATATCCATGAAAACAGCGCCGGTCGCCCTTCTCTACCAAGCGCTTCCACCACCGCTGATCGACGGGCTGCGAAAGGACGCGAAGCCGGGCGGATATTCTGATGGCGGCGCCGACATTGCTTTCGCCTTGCGGAGTGCAGGCGTGAACGTTGTCACACCCGCCTCCGCGCCAGACCCTTCCAAGGCACTCGACTGGGTATTCCCGGACACGGCCGAGGGCATCCGAAGCGCAGGCGCTGCCGGCGCATCGGTCCTGTGGGCGAACACGGTCCTGTTCGAAGGACATCCGCTCGAGACGGCGATGGTCGACTTCGACATCGTCGGGCAGCTTCCCGCGGCGATGCAGGCGTTCGACGACAAGTTCGAGACCAACCACCTTCTTGCCAAGGCTGGCCTGCCGGTAGCACGATCGTTTCTGCTGTCCGGCACGGCGAAGGAGAATGTCTGCGCGCTCGCCGACGTCGAGGACGCGTGCACTACCCGCGGCATGTCCTTTCCGATGATCGTCAAACCGGTGCGTGGCCGTGGTAGCCAGGGCGTGACCCTGGTGGAGAGCCTCGGTGCCCTGCGCGATGCCGCGACTGCGTTGATCGCAGCCGCCACCTTTGGCGACATGCTGATGGTGGAAGAATTTCTCGATGGTGACGAGATGACCGTCACCCTCATGCCGCCCGCGTCCCCGTGCCCGGATGGTTCGCGGGCACCGACGCACTGGGCCTTGCCGCCCGTGTACCGCTTCGATCAGCGCGGCGGAGTAGCACCTTATAATGGCGACGTTCCGGTGACCGCCAACAGCATCGCAATCGCCCCGGAGCGACTACTCGATCCGGCCATCGTGGCGATGATCGAAAGCTGCGTCTCGGCAGCCGCGCTGGTCGACGCGCGCACCGCGATCCGGATCGATTGCCGGGCCGATCGTCATGGTCTGTTCAAATTGTTCGACCTCAACATGAAGCCCAACATGACCGGGCCGGGCCGCCCGGGGCGCGAAGATCAAGATTGCCTCTCGGCCATCGCCGCCCGCGCCATCGACTGGAGCTACGTCGATCTCTTGCAAGCGATGCTTGCTGCCAAATGGAGGCTCGAGCCGCCAGGGGAGCTTAGCTGAGAACATCAGCTACGGGGCGGAAGTACCGGCCCATGCTTCCGGCCAGACCCACAAGCGGTCGTCCAAAGCGCTCGTTCTACCTCCCGACTTCCGACATTCGTTCATCTCAATCCGGCATGATAGGATCGCTCAATCGTCGAACCAGCCCGTATCGCCACCGATCGGCATGCCCGGCGGAATCGTCGGCACGGCGCGGCGCTTGTCGAGTTCGCGCGTCAGCCGGTCCTCGTCGGTCAGGAGCAGCGCGACGTGGCGGCTCCACGCGCCATCCTCGTCGCTGCCGGCCTTGGCCAGTCGCGTCGCGATCCCGCGCAGCCGATCGCCGAGCAGCGCCGCGACGTCGGGCGACGTCGCATCGTCGCGCGCCGTGGCGGCCAGCGTCATGATCGTCCGATAGGCCACCCGGCGACCAACCGCGTCACGCCGTGCCGCGACGGTGGCGGCGATCAGCCTGTCGAGCAGCGTGTCGACGCCGGGCATTCCCGGGTCGCGGCGATGCTGTTCGTACACCCGCGCCAGCCGCGCCGGTGCCAGCAGCGAATCCAGCGTCACCTGCGCGGCGACATCGGCCGCGACCAGCGGGTCGAACGCGGCGGCCCCCGCATTGCGGAACACTTCCTGATCGAACTGCACGTCGCTGCGGCCGTTCATCGGCGACGACAGCGGCATCACCAGCGTCGCAGGCACGGTCAGCGCATCGGTCGAAAGCGTCGCCAGCAAGGCGGCGAGCGCCGCGTCTTGCGTGGCGGCGGCAACCGGCGCGGCGGCCGGATGATTATCGCCCGCGACCGCATAGGCATAGTCGATGCCGCCGACCAGCTTACCCACCGCGTCGATATCGTAGCGATGCAGCAGCCACACAGGCACGAACTTGCGCCGCAGATCGGACAACGCCTCGCCACTGCGCAACACGCCGGGACCGAACTGCGCGATCGCGATGCGGCGGACCGCCATCATGTGGTTGAGCGAGGCGACCGGATCGGGGCCGTCATCCCACATGCTGCCCCAGGGGCTGGGCGTATCCGACGCGCGGCCGTCGATGTCGGTGATGAAGCGGACGCCCTTCGCCTGGATCGCGAGCGCCTTGGCCCGCGCGGCCACGTCCGGATTGGTACCGGGCGCGGCATCGGCATACAGCCAGTCGACGGTGAAGTCGTCCCACACACCCCCGCCCTTCGCATAGGCGTCCGACAGGTCGATGCGGCCATCGGTCAGCTTGATGCGCGGTCCGGGATAATCCATCACCGTCGTCCGGTCCTGCGTGCTGCCCGCGAAATTGTGCATGAAGCCGATCGCATGGCCGACCTCATGCGCGCCGAGTTGGCGGATCCTGTCGAGCGACGCCCTGACCGGATCATTGCCGCTGCCGCTGTTGGTCTGCGCGGCGCCGACCAGCCCCTCGAAGATCGCCATGTCCTGCCGCACGCGCAGCGCGCCGATCACGACATTGCCCTTGATGATCTCGCCGGTCCGCGGATCGACGATGCCGCCGCCATAGGACCAGCCGCGCGTCAGCCGGTTCGACCAGTTGACCATGCTATACCGCACGTCGAGCGGATCGGCACCGGCAGGCAGGATCTCCGCCCGGAACGCGTCGATCAGCCCGGCCTTGTCGAACGCGGTCGCCCAGTAATTGACCCCTTCCAGCAATGCGGTGCGGATCGGCTCGGGCGCGGCGCGGTCGATGTAGAAGATGATCGGCTTCTTGACGCGGGAGCGGGCGGCGGCCGGATCGACCTTTTCCAGCCGGAACCGGTTGGCGAACTGCTGGACGACATCCTCGCCCAGCGGCGTCCCATAGTCGTAATATTGGTTACCCCCCGCTGCCGACCGGATGTCGAACTTGCGCGAGACGAAGCCGGGCGCAGGCAGCCGGACGAAGCTGTGGTGGACGGTGAAACCGATCTGCCGCGGCTCGGCGGCGATGCGTTCCACCTCGCGGCCCGGCGTATCGGTCTGATAGGTCTGCAGCGCGTCGACCTCGATATTGTCGGGGAAGACCTTGACCGAGCCGGCATCCGCGACGCTGAGCGCATCGACGAGGCGGAACCCCTTGCCCGCCGCCGATCCGCCGCCCGCGCCGGCCATCGCCCAGCTCGCGTTCAGCGACTCGGTGATGCCCAGCGTGTCGCGCGTCAGGAACGGGGCGATGTCGACCGTCACGCCGCCATCGGCTTCGGTCGCGACGATGTCGAGCATCGCCATGATGCTCGTCGGAAAGCTGGTACGCCCGCCCGCCGCGACGCCGGCATCACCGGTCGCGCGAAACTGGTGGTTTTCGAACGTCACCGCGACCTTCTTGCCGATCCGCCGGAACGCGACGATGTGTTCGGGCCCCAGCATCCCGCGGTCGAGCCGCAGATTGGCCGAGCCGATACCCGTCCGGAGCGAGGTCGCGTAGAGGAACTGTCCCGACGCTCCGTCCGCATCGGCGGCGGGCAGCGTGACGAGGATACGTCCCTCGGCCGGCAACGCCCTGACCGGCAGCAGCGCCGCCTGCGTCGCCGCCCGCGCGACCTGCTGCGCTGCAACGGGTCCGCCCCCGCTCGCTGCGGCCACCAGCCCGACCGTCGTACCCCAGATGATCCCGCGCATCGCCTCGTCCCCCAATTGCTGCCATGCAGCAAACTAGCATGATCCAGGTTGCGGTATCCGGTGATATTGCGCATTTTCGAAGCTTGGGTGACGTAATTCGGCAATAATCGGGGTAAATGATGCACGAAACCGAAAACAATCTTGTCGATCCTACCGATTACCGGCTTCTGCGCGAACTGATCCGCGATGGCCGCGCATCCGACGTGATGCTGGGCGAGCGCATCCATCTCTCGAGCACCGCGACCGCTCGGCGTCGCAAGATTCTGGAGGAAAACGGCGTCGTCGCGGGCTACACCGCGAAGCTCGACATGGCGAAGCTGGGGTTCAGCATTACCGCGATGGTCTCGATCGAGCTCAGTTCGCAGGCCGAACACGTGCTGAACGAATTCGAATCCGCGGTGATCCTGTGTCCGTCGATGTCGTTCTGCAGCTTCGTGTCGGGCGAGGTCGACTTCATCATGATCGTCCATGTCCGGTCGTTCGAGGATTACGACCGTGTCTATCGCCGCGAACTGTCGATGCTGCCGCATGTCGCCCGGATCCGCAGCAGCTTTCTGATGCGCGAGGTCGCGCAGCGCTCGGTCGCGCCGGCGGCGGTCAACGATCAAAGGTGACGTTCAACGCGCCGAAATCACAACTTAATAATATCCGGCACGCCGCAAAACATCAATGATTGCTCAAAACGTCGCCGATTCCGCAAAAGTAACATAGATTTCATCTCCAGATTGCGAGGAAGCGGCAGGCGGCATCTGCTAGTCTCCGGGTCGGAACAGGACCGGGATACCCGGCCATCGAGTCCAACAGGCAGGAACCAGCGAAAACGATAAACGAGGGGATATCTGGACGGCACCCGATCACCTGAAGGGGGCTCTCCATGACTGTTCTGTATGGCGCCGACGCCGGCGCCTTCTCGATGCGCGCCCGGCCGACCAAGCGTTTGAAATCCGCCAGCCTCGTCAGCGTGGGCGTGCTGGCGCTGTGCCTCGCCACGCAGACGGCGTCCGCCCGGGCGGTCGCAGGCCCGCCCGATACTGGTCTCCAGACCGAACGTGGCCCGGCTAAATCCGCCCCGACGGATCAGGAGACGACGAACGTCCCCGGCGGCAAGCCCGAACTCGCGACTGATCCCGTCACCGGCGACGTCGTGCCCGGGGACGACACCATCGTCGTCACGGGATCGCGGATCGAACGCGACGGCTATAGCGCCCCCACCCCCGTTAGCGTCATCACGGCCAAGGAACTCAAGGCGGAAGCGCCCGCCAACATCTCCGATTTCGTCAACACGCTGCCCGCGGTGCGCGGCAGCGGCACCTCGGCCAGCAGCAACGGCTCGCTCAGCAACGGGGCCGCCGGCATCAACTCGGTCAATCTGCGCAACCTCGGCGCGAACCGCACGCTCGTGCTCTTCGACGGCCAGCGCTCGGTCGCCTCGACCACCACCGGCCAGGTCGACGTCAACACCTTCCCCCAGGCGCTGATCGAGCGGGTCGAGGTCGTGACCGGCGGCGCCTCGTCCGCCTATGGCTCGGACGCGGTGTCGGGTGTCATCAACTTCATCCTCGACCGCGACTATACCGGTTTCAAGATGGAGTATGAGCACGGCGTCACCACCTATGGCGACGCGCCGAACCACAAGGTGACGGCGACCGGCGGCAAGGCGTTCGCGGACGGGCGCGGCCATCTGATCGTGTCGGGCGAACATTTCTCGCAAAAGGGCATCCAGACGATCGACCGCGATTGGAATGACAGCGGCTATTTTCTGGCGAACAACCCTGCCTATTCCGCGGCACGGTGCACCGACGCCGCGTCGCTGAACACGCCCTGCGTCAATGAATTCCTGATCGCATCGGGCATCGGCACGGGCCAGTTCACGCCGGGCGGGCTCGTCAGCACCGGCCCGTTGCGCGGCACCTATTTCGGCTCGGTCGATCCCGCGACCGGCAAGGCGAGCGTCAACCAGCTGAACTTCGGCGCCACCAGCGGCCAGTGGATGGTCGGCGGCGACACCGACATCACCACCGCCGGCCATCGCAGCAGCGCGACGTTGCAGCCCGAGGAAAAGCGCAGCAGCGTCTTCGGCCGGCTGAGCTACGAGGTGTCGCCACTGGTCGAACTCTACGGCCAGTTCTCGTACAGCAACTATCGCGGCCAGAGCTATTATCAGCAGACGCCGACCACCGGCGTGACGATCCAGCGCGACAACGCCTATCTGCCCGATGCGACGCGCGCGGCGATGGCCGCGAACAACCTCAGCTCGATCCAGATCGGCACCAGCAACGTCTTCCTGCCGCCGCAGGGCAGCGACAATGAGCGGCAGGTGTTCCGCTACGTCGCCGGCGCCGACGGGGCCTTCTCGACCGGCACGATCGACTGGAAATGGGGCGGCTATTACCAGCTCGGCAAGACGAAGACGAACGAGCGGCTGACCAACGCCTGGAACGTCTCGCGGATGGCGGCGGCGACCGACGCGGTCGTTGCGGTAGCGGGCAACAGCGGCGGCTACGCTCCCGGCACAATCGTGTGCCGGATCAATGTCGATGCGAATGCGGGCAACAACGACCCGTCCTGCGCGCCGCTCAACCGGCTCGGCACCAACGGCGCCTCGCCCGAGGCGATCGCCTATGTCCTCTACAATGGCCGCCAGCCGCTGCGGAAACAGGCGTTGAAGCAGGAGGTCGCAGCGATCAACTTTTCGACCAACAGCCTAGTCGATCTGTGGGCAGGGCCGATCTCGGTGGCGTTCGGCGCGGAGTCCCGCAAGGAATCGGTCACCGGATCGGTCGACCAGCTCTACCAGCCGATCGTCGCCAACGGCGTCACCACCGGCACCTGGATCTACGGCAACTACCTGCCGACCAAGGGCCGGTACACCGTCAAGGAAGCCTATCTCGAATCGGTCGTCCCGATCTTCAAGGGCATGGATTTCAACGGCGCGTTCCGCTTCACCGACTATTCGACCTCGGGCACCGTCGAGACGTGGAAAACCGGCCTGACCTGGCAGGTCATCCCGGACATCAAGCTGCGCGGCACGATCTCGCGCGATATCCGTGCGCCCAATCTCAGCGAACTGTTCGCGCCCGGCACGGGTCGCACCAACACCGTCAACGTGCCGCAGGTCAACGGCAGCATTGCGGCCAACCAGTTCAACGAATCCACCGTCGGCAATCCCGACCTGCGCCCCGAAATCGCCAAGACCTATGGCGCAGGCGTGGTGCTGACGCCGACCTTCCTGCCGGGCTTCGCCGCCTCGGTGGACTATTACGACATCAAGCTCGACGGGGCGATCGACTCGCTGCTCGCGCAGACGATCGTCGACCAATGCTATCAGCAGGGCATTGCCGATGCATGCTCGTTCATCTCGACGACCGGGGGTCGCGGCGCGACCGCTCTGGGGCTGCCGGTAACGAGCATCGAGGTGAAGCCGACCAACTTCGTCAGCGTGAAAACGCGCGGCTTCGATATCGAGTCGAGCTATCGCCGGCAGGTCGGTCCCGGCACGATGACGCTGCGCGCGCTGGCCAGCTACGCATTCGAGATGACCAGCAACAACGGCGTGACCGCGACCACCGATCTGGCGGGTCAGAACACCGGTGGCCTGCCCGACTGGACCTATCGCTTCACCGCTGGCTACGATCTCGATTCCGGGTTCAGCGTCCAAGGCATCGCCCGCGGCGTCAGCGGCGGGGTGTACAACAACAACTACGTCGTCTGCTCCACCGACTGCCCGCTCTCGACCGCCGATTACCGCACGGTCAACATGAACCGGATCGACGGGCAGTTCTTCTACGACGTGAACGCAAGCTACGCGTTCGAGACCGGCGGGGCGAAGGCACAGGTCTTCCTGTCGATCCGCAACGTACTGAACAGCGATCCGGTGCTCGTCGCCAACGGGCCGACCGGCAACAACACCCCCGCTTATCCACAGACCAATCGCGCGCTCTACGACGTGCTCGGCCGCGTGTTCCGGATGGGCGTGCGGATTGGCCTCTGAGGGCACGCGCCCTCTCCCACCCCTACGACATCACCGTTCAGGAGATAACGACATGGCCGATACCCGCCCGATGATTACCGCGCTGATCGCCGCCGCCCTGTGCAGCACCGCCGCGACCGCCGAACCCGCCCCGATCCAGGCCTCCACCGCCGCAACAGGCATCGATCGCGACGCCTTGAAGAAACAGGCGGTCGCCGATGTCGAGGCGCATGCCAGGCTGATCCAGCAGATGGTCGATTCCCTCTTCAGTTTCGCCGAACCGGGCTTCCAGGAATTCCAGACGATGGAATATCTGACCGGCATCCTGAAGAAGGAGGGCTTCACCATCACCCGGGGCGTCGCGGGCATCCCGACCGCCTGGACCGCGACCTGGGGCACCGGCGGACCGCTGGTCGCGCTCGGCAGCGACGTCGACGGACTGCTCGGCCTGTCGCAATATCCCGGCTCGCCGACGCTGAAACCGATGATCGCGGGCGCACCGGGCCATGGCGAAGGGCATAATTCGGGCATGCCGATGATGATCGCCGCCGCGATCGCGGCAAAGGACGTGATGGTGAAGAACCGGATCCCGGGCCGGCTGATGCTGTGGCCCGGGGTCGCCGAGGAACTGCTCGCGACCAAGGCCTGGTATGTCCGCGAAGGCCTGTTCAAGGGCGTGGACATGTCGATCTTCGCGCATGTCAGCAGCGATTTCAGCACCGGCTGGGGCAATAGCGGCAACAACGCGCTGGTGTCCGCCGAATACACTTTCCACGGCAAGACCGCACATGCGGCGGGGATGCCGTGGGAGGGGCGCAGCGCGCTCGACGGGGTCGAGGTGATGGACGTCGCCTGGAACATGCGCCGCGAGCACCTGCCCGTCACGCAGCGCTCGCACTACGTCATCACCAATGGCGGCGGGCAGCCCAACATCGTCCCCGACCTCGCCAGCGTCTGGTATTATTTCCGCGACCTGGATTTCGGCAGCGTCCGCGATCTCTACACGACCGGCAACGAGATCGCCGATGCGGCCGCCAAGGCGACCGGCACCACCGTCGAACACAAGCTGCTCGGCTATGCCGCGCCCAATTACGGCAACAAGCCGCTGGCGGAGGCCGCCTATGCCAATATCAGCGCGGTCGGCATGCCAAGCTGGAGCGCCGACGACCAGGCCTTCGCCAGGACGGTGCAGCAGACCAACAAGCGAACCGTCAAACCGCTGCCCAGCACGGTCGCCGAACTGTCGACGCCGGCCAACCGCGAACGCTCGCTCGGCGGCGGATCGGACGATATCGGCGACATCATGTGGACCGTGCCGACGATCACGGTGCGCTATCCCTCCAACATCCCCAGCATGATCGGCCACAACGTGCTGTCGGCGATCGCGATGGCCACGCCGATCGCGCACAAGGGCGCGGTGGCGGGCGCGAAGGCGGTGTCGATGACCGTGCTCGACATCATGACGACGCCGCAGCTCGTTACCGACGCCAAGGCGTTCCAGCAGACCGTGCAGTTCAAGGACCAGAAATACGACCCCGTCGTCACCGCCAACGACCCGCCCGCCATTCACTTGAACACGGAGATCATGGAGCGGATGCGCCCGGCGATGAAGAAATTCTACTACGACCCGGCCAAATACCCGACCTATCTCGATCAGCTCGGCATCAAATATCCGGCGCTCGCGGCTGCGGCGCCGACGTCCGACTGACGACCGTCACCAGGCTCGGGGCGATGGTGACGGCGCAAGCTGCTCTGTCACCATCGTCTTCCCAATGAGCAGACACTGCCGGGCGATGTTGGCCGCCACGTATTCTACCAGATCCTCGCCGCGACAAATGCATGCCTTGCCACGTCGATCGCACGCGTGGCCAAGTTGCCGACTACACACCCTGAAAGGACCGAGAGCTGTCGACGGGAATCCTGCCGGACGGACGGGTCCAGACGCCTGCCGAGGGGCGATTTCGTCGTCTTACCTTAGGGGGGCGTTCTCGGCGGCGTGCGCCTCCTCGCGAGATCTTCCAGATGACCCATAACCGGTCATTCAAAGCGCCCTTCCCCATTCCCAATTTTGGCCATTCGTTCATCGCCGCGCCAGAGCTCTGCGGCCCTATTTCATCGTGCCCGCGCCGTCGTCAAGGCGGGTTGACGAACCGCCAGCCGAGCGTCGTGTCCTTCATATTTCAACTGTCAGAATCGAGCTCGGCAATGATCTTGCCCGCTTCGGCGAAGGCGGTATTTGCCGCGGGCACGCCAGCATAGATGGCCGATTGCATCAGCACTTCCTTGAGTTCCTCACGGGTGAAGCCGTCACGCATCAATCCGGTGCGAACGTGAAGCGCGAACTCCTCCCAACGACCGAGTGCCACAGTGATGGCAAGCACGATGAACCTACGGCTGCGGTCATCGAGGCCCGGCCGGCCCCAAATTTCATTCCAGGCGATCCGGGTGATCATCGCCTGGAAATCGGCTGTGAAGTCAGTCCGCCCGGCCAGCGACGCGTCGACCCACGCATCGCCGAGTACCCGGCGCCGATTGAGCAGCCCCGCCTCGAACAATGTGTTTGCGGCATCGTGGGTATCGGCCGGTTTCAGGAAATCGCGAAGCGTTACTGCGAGCACAGCGGGTGTCTCAATTGGTGCGAGATGTGCGGCGTCGAGATGCACCACCCGTGCGCCGGGAACCGCTGCCACGATGCGTTCGCCGTGCCCCGCAAACGGCGTCGAGATGTCGCGATCGCCTGCGACGACGAGCGTCGGCATATCGATCGCCGGCAACCGCTCGATCAGCGCCATATCACGGATCGCTGCACCGCAACCCGCATAGCCGGCATCGGCCATCGCGATCAGCCCCTGCCGCACGCTTTCGGCCGCGCCACCGTGCGTCGCCACGAAACGCGGCGACAGGAACCGGCCCATGGCCATATCGGCGATTGCTGCCGTACCCTCTGCGCGTACGAGCTCGATCCGGTCACGCCATGCGCCAGCGTTCATCGTCGCCGACGTGCAGACGAGCGCGAGCGCGGTAATTCGCGTCGGGTACGCCAGTGCCACTTCCATTGCGATCATTCCGCCGAGCGACACGCCGGCAACGGCTGCGGTCTGTACCCCCGCAGCGTCCATCACTGCGACGACATCGTCGGCCAGCATCGCGAGGCTATAGTCACCATCAGGTGCGTCTGATGCGCCGTGCCCGCGCGTGTCGATCCGCAGGAGCCGGAAGGCGGGCAGCAGATGCGGGACGCTGGTCTCCCACAACGCCATGTCCGTGCCGATCGAATTAAGCAGGACGAGCACGGGCAGGTCGGAGGCTCCGTCGAGCTTCCAGTAAAGGCGCACGTCGTCACGGATTGCGAATGGCATGAAGTTATCCTTCGTCTCTGGCGACAAGCGCGCGGACAATGGCCCCGCTTTCGCCGATATCGATACCGATATCGGCATCACACAGGTTGCGCGCGATCGCGTCTTCGTCGATCTCCAAACCTTCGGCGACGCTAGCCATTGCATCGGCCGCGCCGGCCGCGAGCAGGAACAGGTCCGCGAGTACCGGTCCCTCCGCCTGCCAGCCGCCAAGCCCGCGCTCTTCCTCCTGCGGCAGTCCGACAAGCAGGGTCGCGGCCAAACCCGGTACACGGAGCGCTGCCGACAGCGCGATCTGGCAACCGGTCGGGTTGCGCTTGTGCGCCATGGCCGATGATCCACCGCGACCCGCAACGGCCGGTTCACGCGCCTCCCCAACAGTGTTTTGCGACAACAGCGCTATGTCGCGCGCCATCTTGCCGATTGCGCCAGTCGCTATGGCCAGGCTCGTGCCGATGGCGGCAATGCCGATGCGGCGCGCATGCCATGGCTCGCTGACAGCCAGGCCGAGATCGCTGGCCATGATCGATGCAATGGCCAGACCCGCGCCATCGAGCCCCGCCCGCGCACCCGCGGCGCCTCCAAGCTGAATTCGCGCATGGTCCTCGACGTCGCGCCGCAGCCGCTGAGCAGCATCGGCGACGCTGGCCGCCCAGTGCGCGATCCGCAGACCGAACGCGACGGGTAACGCATCCTGCAACAACGTGCGGCCGACCGCCGGTGTCTCAGCGTGACGCAGGGCCAAACGACCAAGCGCATCGACGATGCGGTCGAGGTCAAGGAGTACCAGGTCGGTCGCTCTCCGCGTCTGCATCATCAATACGGTATCGGCGACATCCTGGCTGGTCGCACCCTTATGGACCGCTTTCCCGGCATCACCATCCAATGCGGCACGTAAGCGCGTGACGAGGGGTATCGCCAACGTGCCAGCCAGCGCCGCTTCCTCGGCCAATTTCGCAGAATTGATCACCACCGTCATGCAGGCGTCGACAATTGCCACCGCTAGCTCGTCCGAGATCACTCCTTCCGCCGCCTGTGCTTTCGCCAAAGCGCCTTCGAATGCGAGTGCGTGAGCGATGGTGGCGTCGTCGTCGAAGACGGCCAGCATCGCAGGGGTCGTTGCAGGCCGCATGCGGAGGCGATCAGTCATCCGCCATCATACCGCAAAGAAAACGGTTTCGGCATCGCCTTGCAACCGGATGTCGAACCACCAACGCCCGCCGTCTCGCCGGTTAGCCATCAGCGTATTGCGACGGTCTGCCGGAACCGCGGTGAGCACCGGATCCTCGTCATTGCCATCGCCATCAGCGAAATACAGCCGCGTCGCGAGCCGTTTGATGATACCCCGCCCGAAGACAGACACAGCGAGATGGGGCGCCTGCAGCGTGTTGCCGGGTCCCGGCACGCGCCCCGGTCGAATGGTGCGAAACCGGTAGACCCCGTCCTGATCAACAGACGCGCGGCCGAAGCCAATGAAATGGGGGTCGATCGGCACCGTCTCCCGTCGATCCTCAACGCTCGCATAGCGGCCCGCGGCATTGGCCTGCCAGATCTCGATCATCGCATCGAGGATCGGCACGCCCTTCGCGTCAAACACCTGCCCCGCGATCTCGATCACCTCCCCCTCGGGCGTGCCGGTCGGCGACGACAGGTTGAGGACATAATGCTCCTCACCGAACAGATCGGTGCGGGCGCCCATGTCCGATTTGCCGACGAGATCGGCACCGCCTTTCCATGGCAGGCCGTAATGGAAGAAGGGCCCGACCGTCTGCCACGGGGTGTGCCCGAAAATCGCCGGATCCTGGTTATCCATCCGCGGTGCGGCCTCCCGGTCCTCGACGGCGATTCCCGGGGCGATCCCCGGGGCGATCTCAATGGTCATGGTCGACATCCTCGAACGGCGTCTCGTCGCGCCCCTTCAGAACGATGTCGAACAGATAGCCGAGCGCCCAGGCGGGCTTCGTGCTCTTGATATCGAAGCGGCCGACCATCCGCTGCCGGGCGGGCATCGGTATGGCGTTGGCGATCGGATCGATCTCGACCAGCGGATCGTCCGGGAAATACATCTGCGTCACGAGCCGCGTCGCAAACGCAGGGCCCAGCAGCGACAGGTGAATGTGCGCCGGCCGCCACGCATTCTTGTGATTGCCCCACGGATAGGCACCGGGCCGTATCGTGACATAGCTGTATCGCCCGTCGGCATCGGTGACGACCCGCCCGGCCCCGGTGAAGTTCGGGTCGAGCGGTGCGTCCCAAGTGTCTGCGGAATGAATATAGCGGCCCGCCGCATTGGCCTGCCAGATCTCGATGACGGTGTTGGCCACCGGGCGTGCGCGATCGTCCAGCACGCGCCCGGAGACGATGATTCGCTGACCTTGCGGTACGCCCGGATGTTGCGCTGTAAGATCAATTCCCGAGGGCCCTACCATCAGGCGGTCCCATGCGCTGGGACCGGTCGTCTCGGTCAGTGTCGGTGGAATCGCGATCAGAGGCTGGCGCGGGCTGCGATCGACGCTCGAGCGATAGTCGGGATGCAGCGAGGGCGACAGCCCCGCCTCGTCAGGCGAATAGGCGATCACGCCGCGCTCTCCTGCGCGAAGGCGCGCGCGTCGAATGCCGCACCCGTCTTCGTCCGCACCTCCGCCAGCGTCACGCCCGGCGCCAGTTCCACCAGCGTCAGGCCGCCCGCCTGCTTGTCGCAGGCGAGCACGCACAGGTCGGTAATGATCAGATCGACCACGCCCTTGCCGGTGAGCGGCAGCGTACACGCCTCCAGGATCTTGGGTTCGCCCGCCTTGTTGGCGTGATCCATCACCACCACGACCTTACGGACACCGGCGACCAGGTCCATCGCGCCCCCCATCCCCTTCACCATCTTCCCGGGGATCGTCCAGTTTGCGATGTCGCCGTTGGCGGCGACCTCCATCGCACCAAGCACCGCCATGTCGATATGCCCGCCGCGGATCATCGCAAAGCTGTCCGCGCTGGAGAAGAAGCTCGACGTCGGCAGCGCCGTGATCGTTTGCTTGCCCGCGTTGATCAGGTCGGGATCGGCCTCACCCTCGAAGGGGAATGGTCCCATGCCCAGCATGCCGTTTTCCGACTGCAGCGTGACGTTCACGCCGTCCGGAATATAGTTCGCGACCAGCGTCGGAATGCCGATGCCAAGATTGACGTAGAAGCCGTCCTGCAATTCATGCGCCGCGCGCGCGGCCATCTGCTCCCTGGTCCAGCCTTTGGTTTGGTCGGCCATCATGTCGTCTCCCGGTGGCGCTCGGTAAGCTTCTCGATGCGCTTCTCGTTGATCGTGGACGGCACGATGCGGTCGACATAGATGCCGGGAACGTGGATGCAGTCGGGATCGAACGCGCCTGCCTCGACGATCTCCTCGACCTCTACCACCGTCACCTTGCCCGCGGTCGCCATGTTCGGGTTGAAGTTGCGCGCGGTCTTGCGGAACATTAGATTGCCGGCCGGGTCGGCACGCCACGCCTTGATGATCGACAGGTCTGCCTTTAGCCACGTCTCCCGCACATAGTCCTCGCCGTCGAAGGTCTCGACCGGCTTACCTTTCGCGACGACCGTGCCGACACCGGTCTTGGTATAGAACGCCGGAATGCCCGCACCGCCCGCGCGGATACGCTCGGCAAGCGTCCCCTGCGGCGTCAGTTCGAGTTCCAGCTCACCGCTGAGATATTGCTGCTCGAACAGCTTGTTCTCACCGACATAGGACGAGATCATCTTTGCAATCTGGCGACTTTCCAGCAGCATCCACAGGCCGAACCCGTCCGCCCCCGCATTGTTGGAAATGACGGTCAGTCCCGTAACGCCTGCTGCGCGAATTTCGGGGATCAGGCTTTCGGGGTTGCCAGACAGCCCGAAGCCGCCCGACATGACGGTCATGCCGTCGAACAGCACGCCTTCGAGCGCGTTCGCAGGGCTGTCGTAGATCTTGCTCTTCATGCTGCCCCCAGGGGAAGTCCGACATAATTCTCCGCGAGCGACCGCTGCGCCGCCTCGGAGCCGCGAATGTAATCGAGTTCGGCGATCTGGATCCGGCGATCGAATCCGTCCATCGCCGGAAACCGGTGCGTGACGGACGTAAACCACCACGAGAACCGCTCGGCCTTCCAGACCCGGGCTAGCGCGCGCGCCGAGTAGCCGTCGATGCCGGCGTCCGATCGATCCTTGTATTTCTCGACCAGTGCCTCGGCGAGCATCGTCACGTCCGATACCGCCAGGTTCATGCCCTTCGCCCCGGTTGGCGGGACGATATGCGCTGCATCGCCTGCAAGGAACAATCTTCCCCACCGCATCGGCTCGCTGACGAACGATCGCAGAGGCGCGATAGCCTTCTCGAACGACGGCCCCCGCGTCACCTTCGCACCGACTTCAGGGCCGAGGCGCAAGCATAGTTCATCCCAGAACCGGTCGTCAGACCAGTTGGCGATGTCATCGTTGAGCGCGCACTGCACATAATAGCGGCTGCGCGTGGTCGAACGCATCGATGCGAGTGCGAAACCGCGTTCATGGTTCGCATAGATAAGTTCGTGATCGACCGGCGGCACGTCGGCGAGAATGCCAAGCCATCCAAAGGGATAGGCCCGCTCGAACGTCTTGATCACGTCCACCGGGATCGCGCCGCGACTTACGCCATGATAGCCGTCGCAGCCGACGATGTAATCGCAGTCGAGCCGCTGCTCACAGCCATGCAGCGACCAGGTTACCGCAGGACGCGCGCCATCCAGATCATGCAGTGCGACATCGCTCGCGTTCCAGACGATCGACAGGCCGCGTGATTCCGCCGCGTCAAACAGGTCGCGCATCACCTCTTGCTGGCCATAGACGGTGACTGTCGAACCACCGGTCAGCGCTGCCATGTCGATATGGAACATCCGGCCATCAAGCGACAAATTCGTGCCACCGTGAACAAGGCCTTCCCGGCCCAGCCTGTCGGCCAGTCCGAGCTGACGCATCAGATCCGTCGTGACCTGTTCGAGCACGCCTGCGCGGACACGCCCTTCCACATACGCGCGGTCCCGCCGTTCGACGACGACGGCGTCGATGCCCTGCAAGCGGAGAAGATGCGCGAGAAACATGCCGGCGGGGCCGGCGCCGATGATGGCAATCTGGGTACGCATGCCTGTCGATCCTGTCGTCGGGCCCCGTCAGGCGGCCAGCGAGATGGTCTTCACGCACCGCGTCGTCGGTACGAACGGCAGGTACGAGATCCGCATCCGTTCCGCGAGTTCCAGCCGATGCTCGCCTGCCGACAGTCCACCGTCCTTCAGCACTGTCACCGTGGCGACCTCGCCGAAATTCCAGCGGTCGCCATGCTCGTTCTCCATCTCGTCGAGCGTCCAGGTGCGGCCGCGGAGCGTCAACCGCACCGCTTCCCGCGGTATCGCTTCGCCGTCCAGCGTCACTGCGACGTCTTCGATCATCGAGAGGCCCAGGCCCCGGTAATAGGGCAGTCTTGCGCCGAACGAGAAGCCGATAGCCGCGCCGTTTTCCGCGACGTTTGCGACTGTGTCTTCGCAGATCATGTGTTGATCGAACATCGTATCTACCTTCAGGCTGCGCGTGCGGAGGAATTGGTCGTCGCGACGGGCTCGTCGATCAGCCGGACAAGCATCGCCTGCTGGCGGCGGACCTGCTCGACGGACTCGACCGAATGAGCGTCTTCGATCCAGCGATTGCCTTCGTATTCGGAGCAGATGTAGCCGGAGTATCCGCCTTGCTTGAGAACCTGGACGATCTCGTCATAGGGGATCGACGGTTCCACAAGGTCCTCGGTCATCTCGTAGAACTTGCCGTGGACGTTGTGGATGCGTCCCATGAAATCGAGCATGCGCTTGGGTTCGTAGGCTGCGTTGTGACGCAGCGTCTCGGCCATCGCCATCGCGGCCCCCTCGCCACCCATCTCGCGCACGTTCATCACGATGTATTCGCTGAGCGTACGGTCCTCATATGCCTTTTCGATGTAATCGGCGATGTGACGCGGCGCGCCGTTACGGATGAAGCGCTCCTTCCAGACGGGCGGGAAGCGATGCAGGAACATGCCCATGTCGGGCAGGAAACCCAGCGCGCCGCTGCCCGATTTCTCGTACGCCTCGGCATGCCGGACGATCCAGGGATGATCGAAGTGCAGAGGCGCGTGCACCTCGAGGAGGATCTTAATGCCCTTCTCCTCGGCATGAGGCGCACTGGCAACAAGCACCTCAGGAGACACCGAGACCAGCGACCTGACGAAGGTCATACCGAGCGCCGCGGCGAAATCGATATCACGATTCATGCTGGCGACCTGCTCGTCAAGCGCCATGACGCGGCCGTTGTAGCGCTTATAGTCGAGCATCGCATCATGCGCGACGGGCACTGTCCCGTACTTCGTCATCAGGGCATGCCAGTCGGTGATCTTGTTCTCCGGAACGGGCTGTTCGGGCCACCCCCAGAATGTCTGTTCGCCGATGACCTCGATTCCGGTCGCGCCCATTTCCGCGCAGGTCCGGATACAGTCCTCTAAGGTCATCTTGCCGAGGAACGTCTCGTTCTGGAAGCTGTAGAGGCTGACGCCTCGCTTTATAGTTCCGGTCATGCTGCATCTCGTTTCAGTCTAAAGGGTCAGGCCGTGGCGGCGGTAAGGGCTGATGGCGTGCGACGGCTGGCGACGAAGGCGATCAGCGCAACGACGATGCCGAGAACCCCCATCGCGAGGAAAGCCGATTGCATCGTGCCGAAGGCGTCGTTGAGCTTGTGAACGAACCAGGGACTGGAGAACTGGCCGAAGAAGAAGCAGGCGGTCCAGATACCCATCCCGCGGCCGCGATGTTCGAAGGTGAGCTTCGAGCTGGCCCAGGCGATCAGAACCGGGACCGCCATGCCGACGCCGGTCTGCTGGATCACCAACCCGGCAATCATCCAGCGATAGTCGACCGCCAAGCCGATACCCGCCAGTCCTACGCCGACCAGCAGGAACAGCGTACCGATCTGCACCGCATTGGAGCGGCCGCTCATCACTCTAAAGATGACCGAGCCGAGCACGACGAAGAGGCTGGGGATCGCGGTCAACTGACCAAGCCGGGCGCCGTCCTGTACGCCCACTTCGCGGAATGCGAGGCCGCCGTTGATGATGAAGACGTAGTAGAGTGCCGAGGCCAGCAGGGTCACGCCGCCGATCAGTGCAATCACAGCCCACGGAAACGGCGTAGAGATATCGGGCGCAGCGACGATCTCCTTGACGGTCGCGCCATCCTTCTTTGGCTCGAACAGAAAGGCGAGCATCGCGAGGAAAATCGGAAAGGCGACCAGGTAGACGAGGAAGATCCCGTTCCACCGCACGCCGCTGGCTGCACCCGACAATAGGATGACGCCCGATGCCATCAGCGGCCCGGCGAGGCCTTGCAACAACAGCCAGTCGCGGCGCCCGCGGTCATCCCAGTAATCGCCGAGCAGCGTGTTGACGATCGTCAGAATCGCCGCCTCCGCAACCCCGAGCAGCAGGCGCGAGGCGAACACGGCGTTCAGGCTGTCGAGAAAGAAAGGCGCGGTGCCGAAGATGCCGTAGAAGAACGTCGCCCAGATCAGCAAAGGCCGCCGCCCGAACTTGTCGATGAAGAACCCTGCAAACGGCGCGATCAGTGCGATGGTCAGGCCAGGCGCCGACACCATCAGCGGCACCTTCCACCGTGCGTCGGGGTCGGCCGAGAAATGGTCGATGATCGACGGAACCGCCGGAAACATCGATACGATGGCGAAGATCGGCAGGAAAGCCGCCGTGACGATGGTGATGCCCTGAGGCACCATCGTTAACCGTCGTATCGAATCCAGTATCGAACGCATTTCGCCTCTCCCGCCATGTTTCGCCACGGCTTTAATAGAACTAGCATTCTAGTTATTGATCGGGCTGTCAAGCCTGTACGACCCGCTGGTCGATCGCACCGAACAGCGGCGCTCCGTCTCTGGCACGTGCCTCCATGCGGACCCGGTCACCGAACGTCATGAAGCCGGTGGTCGCGGTGCCGGTATCGACGATCTCGATACCGCGGCGCTCCGCAATACAGGACGAACCGACGTCCCGGAAATTCACGTTGGAGACGGTGCCCGATCCTATGATCGTCCCCGCCGGCAACTTTCGGGTAGCAGCGGCATGCGCAATCAGCTGAGCGAAACTCCACGCCATCGCCCCGCCTTGCGCGCGTCCGAACGAGCGACCGTTCCAATCGACTTCGAGTATCAGATCCACGCCGCCTTCGGTCCATGCCGTTCCAAGCGCGTCGGGCGTCAGCGCGACCGGCGCCATGCTGCACGCCGGCTTGGCTTGTATCCAGCCGAACCCGGTCTTCATTTCGGGGCCTGCCAGCGCGCGCAACGACCAGTCGTTGATCTGGACGACGAGCCGGATCGCTCTTGCACACTCCTCGACTGGTGTGCCGACCGCGACATTGCCGAGAACGACCCCGAACTCGCCCTCGAAATCGATGCCGTGCGAAAGGTCGGGAAATGCGACATCCTCGTGACCAGACAGGAAATGGTCGGACAGTCCCTGATACATCAGAGGCCGCCCGGTTTTCTCCGGAACGATACCTAGGACCTGATCCATCAGTTCGCCGTGCGACGGGTAGGCGGACCCGTCCAGCCATTGCCAGGCGCGTGGCAGTGGTGCCATCGCGGCAGACGGATCGAAAGCTTCCCCCTGCCCTGCTTCCACTCGCTGCTGAGCCGCACGGCACACGGGGATTAGATAATCCCAATCGTCGAGCAGCACCTGAAGCGTAGCGACGCCTTCCACCAGCAGCGCTCTGGCGTGGTCGATCGAGACGACGGCCAGCCTGCCGTCGCGGCTGCCGTCATTCAGAGTCGCAAACCGCATCTTGATCCTCTCAATCGGTGTCGAATAGGCGCTGGGGAAACCGTCGGCTGAGCACGGCGACGCAGAACAGCAGGAGACATATGCTGATCGCTGTTGGGATGAGCGCGGCACGTGTCTCGGGCGCGGACGTCGCCCCGCCGGCCATGACGAGGAACAGCGTTCCGACCGTTGCGGCACCGCCGGCGTTTCCCAGTTGCTGGACCGTCTTCAGCGCACCGCCTGCAGCGCCGGCATGACGCGTGTCCACCCGCGCGAGCGCGATCGGCGACAGCGGCCCCGCACAGGTTCCCATGCCGAGACCGGCGATCAGGAGTGCAACACCGATCAGCGGCACGCTGCCGCTGGTTGCCACGGTCACCGTCACCCCGGCCACCCCCAGCGCCATTGCCCCGGAACCGACCGCCAGCACCGAACGGCCCAGACGTGGCAGGATACGGCGACCGAGCAGGCTGATCCCCAGCCCCACGCCGACCGCGAATGGAATGTGCAGCAATCCGGCCGACAGCGGGTCAAGGCCGAGCCCGACCTGCAGTACCAGCGTCAACACCAGCAGGAACCCTCCCCCCGCCACAGCGAAGACGAGCGACGTCAGCAGGCCGTTGGAGAAGCTGCGATCCTGGAACATCGCCGGATCCAACAAGGCCGAGCCAGTGCGCACAGTCTGCCGGCGCAGATGCCACCACAGCACCACCCCGAGCGGCACGGTCGTCGCGAACAGTCCGAAGCACCACCATGGCCAGTCGAGCGCGCGCGCCTCGATAAGCGGAAAGACGAGCGCAAACAGCAGGGCGACTACGAGCGCGTTCCCCGCCCAGTCGATGCGCAGAGGGTCAGGCGAGCGTCCGCCGGGCAGGAGATACCAAGCCGCGACAATGCCGCCCGCACCGATCGGAAGGTTGATTAGGAAGATCGCCCGCCAACCGAGGCCCGCGATGTTTGCCTCGATCAATGCGCCGCCGATCACCGGTCCCAATACCGCGGTCAGCCCGCCAAGTACGCCGAAGAACGACAGCGCCGCAACTCTCTCATGCGGAGGATAGAGGAGCTGGACCAAAGCAAGAACTTGCGGCCCCATGCACGCCGCGGTCGCCCCCTGTACCAGACGCGCCACGATCAGCGCGGTCGGCGTGGGTGCAACGCCGCACAACAAGGATGCGAGCGTGAAGCCCAACATGCCGCCGATGAACATCCGGCGATAGCCAAAGACATCTCCCATGCGGCCGCCGCTGATGAGCAGCATTGCGAAGGCCATCGAATATCCGGCCACCATCCATTGCACCGCAACCGGTCCGGCGCCGAGGTCGGCACGGATCGCGGGAATCGCGATATTGACGATCGTGCTGTCGAGCACGTCCATCACGAATGCCACCGTCAGCGTCGCGAAGGCCAGCGTGCGGGCGCGCGGCGCGAGCGATGACGCCTGATCGCGTGCGCTCGCCACGGTCGTCATGGCTAGATCGTGCCTTCTCGAAGCATCGATACCGCGTTGGCACAGGCGCGCGCCGTCAAGGCCATGTAGGTCAACGACGGGTTCTGGCAGGCGGACGAACTCATTGCTGCGCCGTCCGTCACGAACAGGTTTGGTACGTCATGCGCACGGTTCCACTTGTCGAGGACGGACCGGGCCGGGTCGTTCCCCATCCGCGCTCCACCCATCTCGTGGATCGCCGACCCGCCCGCGCCTGGCTGATCGAAGCCGAGGAAGACATGACCGCCTGCAGCCTCGAGCATGACCTTGGCCTGGCCCTTGGCATCGGCAAGCGCGGCATGTTCGTTCGCGCCGTGTTCGAACGCGATGTTCAACACCGGGGCACCGTGCGGATCGGTCTTCACGCGGTCGAGGGTGAGGCGGTTGCTGGCGCGTGGCAGGCTCTCGGCGAAGGTGACGAAGATCATCCGCCAGGGTCCCGGATGCCGCAACGACTCCTTGTAGTCCACGCCGAGCCCTGCCGCCCGTTTACCGGCCGTCCATGTGCTCTGCAGCGCGCCGCCCTGGAAGCTGTAGCCCCGCGTGAAGCCGGCACCGTCCTGTTGGTCCAGATTGCGGAACCGGGGCACCACGATCCCGGTCGGGCGGTTACCGTAGCTGGTATGCGTTTCGAAACCCGGCATGGCCGCGATGCCCGACAGTGTGGTCGCGTGATCCATGATGTGCGTGCCGAGCACGCCCGAGCTGTTGGCGAGCCCATTGGGGAAGCGTTCGGAGGTCGACCGCAGCAGGATATGGTTCGAATTGAATGCACCGGCATTGAGGAACACGAGGCGGGCCGTCGCCGTACCGCGTTTGCCGGTCTTGACGTCAAGATACCGCACGCCCGTTGCGCGTCCCGTTACCGGGTCGTGATCAACGCCCTCGACGACGCTGTCGGTGATGACCGTCAGATTGCCGGTGGCCTTGGCGGCTGGCAACGTCGAACTCTGCGTGGAGAAATAGGCGCCGTAGGAACAGCCACGCGCGCAGATCGAGCGATACTGGCACTTCGACCGCCCTTCCTTCGCTTCGGTCAGATTGGCGGTTCGGCCGACTGTCAGCCGACGATCGGGAAACGTGTTCATGAACACGTCGCGGCAATGCTGCTCGACCGCGTTGAGCGCCATCGGCGGCTGGAAACGTCCGTCCGGCAGAACCGCCAGCCCTTCGGCCGCACCGGATACGCCGATGAAGTCCTCGACCCGGTCATACCAGGGCGCGAGATCGGCATAGCGGATCGGCCAGTCGAGGCCGTGCCCGTCGGCCTTGTTCGCGCCAAAATCATAGTCCGACCAGCGATAGCATTGTCGGCCCCACGTCAGCGACCGTCCGCCCATCTGGTACGACCGCCACCAGTTGAAGTCCTTGCCGGCGGGAACGGCGTAGGGATTCTCGCGGTCGTTGACGAAATGATGTTCGGTGAACTCGGTGAAATGCCGGTTCATCGACTGAACCGGATACTCCGCCCAATAGCGTTCGGCATCGCCCATCCCGCGGAACGGGAGTTCCCAGGGTGCCAGTGTCTCGGTTTTGTACCCGGTGCTGTGCTCGATATCGCGGCCACGCTCGATCATCAGGACCTTCAGCCCCGCCTGCGTCAGTTCCTTGGCCGACCAGCCACCGGTTATTCCTGACCCGACCACGATGGCGTCGAATTCCTGCATCATCCGAACTCCACCGCTGTCCAGTCGCTTGAAAAGGCCCGATCCGACGGCTTCAACGGCACGTCGGGATCCCAGCGTCCAGGAACCAGTTCATACTGGAGCTCCTTCGAACCGCCCGCTTCCGACGTGTAGTATCCCGTCAAGATCAGGTCCTTGATCTTGTGCCAGGGATCCTTGTCGTTGCCCGGCGCGAACGCGCGTGTGTCTATCGCCGTCAGCGCAGCGCGTTGGGCAGCGGGTGTCGCCTGGTTGAAATCGCCCCCCGCCTTGATCCGCAGCATGATCGCGAGATCGTCGAGCAGATATAATCCGCCCCGTGGCGTGGGTGCGGGACCACCACCCTGGATCGCGGCACCGGATGCGGGTTCGCGCGTCCCGTCGAGTCCGTGATTAAGCGCCAAAACGACGAAGTCCCCAACGCCGACGTCGGACGCACCTGGCGTGTCCGTGCGCGGAATGACGAGATCGGAGACGGTGTCGATCATCCGGCGCTGGTCCTCGGTCGCCTCCCCCTTCTCGCCCTGACGGGCTTTGCCCCAGATCCACAGTGGTGTCCCGACGAGGGCGGCGAGCACGAGCCCGCCGCCGATCGCGGACCGCCTATCGAACTCGCCGAGCCCGTTATCCGCCACGTACCTGTGTCCTAGAACTTGATGGTCGCTTGCGCACCGTAGGTCCGCGGGGCACCGAAACTAAAATTGTAGACGTTGATGCCACCCCCGGTGAAGAAGCCGTAGCCGATCGGCCGTTCGTTCTCGAGATTGCGAACGAAGCCCTGGATCGAGAAGCGATCGCCTGGTGCCGAATATTCGAGGCTGAGATCGGTCTGCGTGTATGCCTGCTGGCGCTCGGCTTCCCAGTTGAACGGCGTCAGGAAATACTGCGACTTGAAGCGCGAAAATCCACTTGCGACGAGCTTGCCGTCGCCGATCGGGAAGGTGTGATCGTAGCCGACCGCGATCGTGACCTTTGGTGCCTGAGGTGGCGTGTTGCCGGACAGGTCGATCGGGAACGTCCCATTCAAACCGGACACCGCACCCGGGAAGTCGGTGAACTTCGCATCCAGGTAATTGAAGGTCAGATGCGCGCGATCGCGATCGGACAGGACGAACGTGCTATCGGTCTCGATACCCCAGATCCGCGACTTGCCCGCGTTGAGCGTCCGGGCACCGACCGACGTATCGAGTAGCACCTGAACCTGCTGGTTGGTGTATTTGTAGTAGAAGGCCGAGACGTTGAACTCGACCGTCCGGTCCGCAAAGCGGTTCTTCGATCCGATCTCATACGCCGTCAGCGTCTCCGGTGCATAGTCTCCAACATTGTCGAAGCCACCGCCCTTGTATCCGGTCGAGACCTTTGCATAGAGCAGGTTATCACGGGCTGCCTTGAAGTCGACGCCGGCGTTCCACGTGACCTTGTTCGATTCCTGGCGCGGGAAGGTGGTGACGGCACCGGGCGATCCGTCAGCGGGTGGCGTCGGCCCGGAATTGAACTGGAAACCGTAATTGTCGTAGCGGCCACGCTTCTTGTCGTCCGTGTAGCGAATGCCGCCCGTCAAGCTGAGCGTGTCGGGCAGAACCCAGTAGGTGGCCTGACCGAATGCGGCTTTCGACGTCGAGTCGACATAGGGTCTATAGAAAAAGTTCAGCAAACTACCGTTTGGTCCCGCTTGCGGCAGGAAGAGGCCCCGGGCGATATCCTGCGACTCCTTGTAGTAGAAGCCGCCGGCCTGCCAGATGAATGCGCCTTCCTTGCCGCCCGCGAGACGGATTTCATGGCTCTGCGTGACGGAGTCTATCCGGTTGTTATAGTAGGTGAAGACGGCTGGCACGTACCCGTTCAGGGGCTGGCGCGAGCTGACGTTCACGTCGCGGTAGCCGCCGATATAGCTGAGCGTCGCAAAATCCAGATCCAGGTCCGCGCGACCACGGACCGCATATTGTTTGGTCCGAAAGAAACCGACATCGGCCAGGGGATAGCTGTCGCGGTCGAACGTCGGCTTGAACTGCGACGGCACGATCGCACCGGACGGCAGCGTGACCAGGCCGGGCGAGGTCGCCGAGACCTGAACGCCAAATTGCGACGGCGCGCTCTGGTTCACGTCGACATATTCGCCGGCGAAGTAGAGTTTAAGGCGGTCGAACGGCTCGGCATAGATCGAGGCTCGAAGTGCGTCGGAGTTGCCCGTATCGCCCTTTCCGCCGGGGGCGTTGTTCGTATAGCCGTCATGATCGGAATGGAGGCCCGCAATGCGGACGGCCACCTTGTCACCAAGTGGCAGATTGACGGCAGCTTGCGCCGTCTTTGAATCATAGTTGCCGTAGCCGACCGTCGCGAAGCCGGAAACGTCACCCAGCAACGGCTTGGCGGCAATCACGTTCAGAGCGCCCGCCGTCGAGTTGCGACCGTACAGTGTTCCTTGCGGGCCACGCAGGATTTCAACCCGCTCGAGATCGAACAAGGCGGCATTCAAGGCGACCGGGCGGTTGATGTACTCCCCGTCGATGTTGATCGTCAGTGCGCCGTCTGCGGTTTCCGAGACATCCTGGCTTCCGACACCGCGGATGCTGATGCGCGTGAACAGGGTTTCGGTCGTCAGGTTGAGGTCGGGTGCGAGGCGCGTAAGTCCGTTCAAATCGCCGACGCCGCTCTTGATGAGCTGATCCCCGTCGAACGCACGCATCGCGATCGGCGTATCCTGGATCCCAGTAGCGCGCTTCTGCGCAGTCACGATGATATCGCCTAACTGACCCGCATCGTCCTGCGCTGTGCCTGCCGTTGTCGCTGCGCCTTCCGTCGGTGTCGCTTCGATGGGAGCCGGGGGAGCTTCGGATGGTGGCGTTTGCTGAGCCTGCGCGGTCGCGGTCATCGCCAGCGTTGCGGCTCCGGCCAAAAGAACACGGATTACGGGTGCATTGCGCATTATGATCCTCTCCCTTCTCGATCGGCGGGTTTTTCCCCGCGCTGGTACGAATAAGAACTATGGTTCTAATAGATGCTTTGTTAGGGCTGTCAAGCAGTGGCATCAGGGCCGCAAGAGCCGGCGACATCAGATATTTACGTGGTCGACCAGCGCCATACCCGTAGTCGTGACGGCGAACTGGTTTTGGACGATGCCCGTCGTACGAATGACAAGTTTTTGCACGAGCGCCGGCAGCATCGGCGAACTGCTGCACGCCTTGGGGTCGACATTTTGGTCCGGGCAGTCGCGCCGGCGCTCCGGCGCGATTCTTAGCGTTCCCTGCGATCAGTCGGCTGAGCGAAGATATGCAGACGCCATATGGCCGAGATCCTCTTTCAGGACCTTCCATTCCCCTTCCACCCCATTTCCAGGGGTAGCGCCGAAACCAAGCGCACGTGCAATCGCAGAATAGGCGATGCGATAAGCAGACGCGACGGCGCGTTCGGGATCGGGCCGCTTAATCTCGTCACGATGCGCCAGAAGCGCCGTGCAGACCAGGTTCTCCACCTCCATGTAGCTGCGTTTGCCGGCAGCCAGCACGATGGGATCCGATCCGGCACGCAGCATCATCGGGCGCATCAGATCGGCATGTTCGTGAAGACATTCGGCGATCCCATCGATGATCAAGGGAACGAGTGTCCTGAGATCATCGGCTTGCGACTCGGCACGGTCGACGACTTCGCGTTGCGCCTTGTCGACGGCGAGGAGCACACGGCCCTGCACCGCTCGGATCAAATCGTCCTTGCTGTCGAACCGGTTGTAGATCGAACCGATCGAAACTTTGCCAGCCTTGCTGACCTCGAGAAGCGTGAAATCATCGCTGCCGCGTTCGCGCAGCAGGTCTTCAGCCGCGGCGATCATCCGGTCGTACGACGCTCGGCTACGCCCCTGCTGCGGGACGCGCGAGGGCGTGGCGGCAAGCTCCATTTCTATCGTCATCGCTTTTGCAGGCATCGCGAACGTCCCCGTTGACACGCGGCGCAACAGGCCGCTATCACTCAATTCAGAATGACGGTTCTAGTTCTGAACCGCTACTAGTCAGTTACACTTTGTGACGGACGAAAGGCAAATCGGCAGGGGACAAACCCGCCACTTCGGGAGAGATTTGATGCGATTTTCGGTTTTCTTGAATGCCCGCACCACGGCTGCGGACCAGGACCGTCAATTGATCCTCGATCTCGTCGATCACGCAAAGAAAGCCGAGGACCTTGGCTTCGACGCGGTCTTTCTTCCCGACCATCACTTCACCGGCTACATGCCCGTCGCGAGCGACCCGATGATGTTCGCCGCTTATCTGGCCGGCCAGCTGAAGAAAGTGCATTTCGGCTTCTCAGTCACCTCGGTTCCGCTTCACAGTCCAGTCCGCTTTGCCGAACGCGTCAACATCCTGGATCAGTTGACGGAGGGCAGGCTTCTAGTCGGCGTAGGGTCTGGTACCACGCCCGAGGAGATGATCGGCTTCGGCGTGAACTACAAGGAAGCCTCGGCGATTGCGGAGGCCAACCTTGCCATCGCCGAGAAGCTCTGGGCCAAGCAGATTGACGACGCGCCGATCGAATTCGAGAACGGACCCTATAAGGGCAAGGTGCTGCAGCGCATCGCGCCTGCGATGTACGGCAAACGTCACGCGCGGCTGATGCCCGTTGCCATGAAGGAGGCCAGCGCACGCCGTGCCGCGGAGCATGGCTGGCCGGCGTTCATTCCCGCGTTCACGCCGCCGAACATCGGCGGTACCGAGCCGCTCAAGCACGTCACCAAATACTTCACCGCTTATCGCGCCATGCTCGAGGCGGCCGGTCATGACGAGGCGATCGTCGCGGATGCCCTGTCCTGGACAACCCACACCTATCAATGCGTCCACATCGCCGAAAGCGACGACCAGGCACGCGAGGAACTGGAGATCATCCTGCGCGCCTACCAGGCTGCGGTCGATCGCGAGAAATATTATAACGACGCAGCCGAGCGCGATGCCGCGAACCAGAAGACCGACGACACGCCAATGGCGCTTACCGAGGACTGGATCGCGACCTGGTGCCTGCACGGCAGTCCAAAGACGGTCGCCGACCATCTCGCCCCTTATGCAGAGCTCGGCATCGGCAACGTGCTATGCGGCACGACGACCGGGCCGCTCGATCCGCAGCGGCTCGAATGGGCGAACCGCACGCTCGACCTGCTGGCACGCGACGTCATGCCACAGTTCAAGTCCGCGCAATGATCGCGCCGTACATCGTTGGCATCGGGGGGACCACGCGGCCAGGATCATCCGGCGAACGGATGGTCAGAGCGGTTCTTGCCGCGACTGAGCGGAACGGGGCGACGACGCGCATGTTCGGTGGTGCAGAACTGTCTGCGCTCCCCCATTTCGCCCCTGAAAACGCCGAGCGCAGCGATGCCCAGCGCGAATTCGTCGAAGCCGTCCGCGCCGCCGACGGGATCGTGATCGGCTCGCCGGGCTATCATGGCGGCGTGTCGGGTCTGGTGAAGAACGCCATAGATCTCCTCGAGGATCTACGGGACGACTGCCGGGTCTATTTCGATGGCCGTGCCGTCGGGCTGGTCGTCACCGCAGCAGGCTGGCAGGCCTGCGGCGTCACGCTTCAGGCATTGCGCGGGATCGTGCATGCAATGCGCGGCTGGCCGACCCCGATCGGCATTGCGGTGAATACCGTCGAGCAGCAACCGTTCGCGCAGGACGGATCGCTCGCCGACGACGGCCTGCGACGTCAGGTCGCGATGCAGGCCGACCAGATCCTGTTGCTTGCCGGAGCTACGCGATGATCAACGACACGCTGCTATCGTTCACGGCGGGCCGCGACATGTGGTCGACCGTTGCCGCGAACGACGTCCCATCCGCCAAGATGGCCGACGGTCCCATGGGCATCGCGAGCGGCCGGGTCGACGAGCGCGACGTATCGATCCTGACTCCGAGCGGCATCGCACTGGCGGCAAGCTGGGACCGGGCACTCGCCGGCGTTGTCGGCGCGCTGGTCGGCGGCGAAGCGAAGCGCAAGGGCGTTGACATGGTGCTGGCGCCCAATCTCAATCTCGCTCGCTCGCCGAACGCCGGCCGGGTGTTCGAGATGTTCGGCGAAGATCCCCTGCTTGCCGGAACGCTCGGCGTCGCGTGGAGCAGGGGTTTGCAGAGCCGCCGTGTCGGCAGCATTGCCAAGCATCTGGTCTGCAACGACTCCGAAACGCAGCGCGATCGGTACGACGCGATCGTCGACGAGACGACGTTGCGCGAAATTTATCTGCTTCCGTTTGAAATGGTGGCCCGGGCTGGCTGTGCCGGCATCCTGACGGCCTATAACCGCGTCAACGGCGACTATTGCGCGCAGAACGCGCCCGTCCTGACCGACATCCTGCGCCACGAATGGCGCTACGGTGGTTTCACGGTAAGCGACTGGTTCGGTACGCATGCCGGCGCGGAGTCCCTGAACGCGGGGCTTGATCTCGAAATGCCTGGCCCCGCCCGGTTCATGGGCACGAAGCTGCGCGACGCAGCGGCTGATGGTACAGTTGGTGTCAACCGGATCGAGGAAGCGGTCGACAGGATCCAGATCGCTGCCCGAACCTGGGCCGGCGGCGATGCAGGCGCTGAGCCGGGGGATCGAGATACCATCCTGGCCCAGGCAGCCGCCGCTGGTTTCACGCTGCTGCGCAATGATAGCGACCTGTTGCCGGTTGCGCCGGGCAGCGTTCGCCAGTTGGCGGTCATCGGACCAAATGCGCTCGCCCCCTGCTTTCAGGGTGGCACGTTCGCCAAGATCGCGCTCCGCCCCGATGCGATCCCGCCGGTCGAGGCGCTGCGCGCGCGGTTCGGCGCGGAGACGATCGTCTTCGCTCCCGGCTGCCCCCCCTCGCCGCGGCTGCCGGCAATGCCTGCACTCCCCGCGCGCGATCTCGGCGATGGCTGCGACGTCGGCATGACCGTCGATTACTTCGGTGGCCATGATTTCGCTGCAAGCCTGCTCGGCAGTGAGACGCGGAACACCAATTCGCTGACGTGGTTTCACGGTATGCATGACCTCGGCGCGTTCGACCGCAACGGCGGTATCCGGGCCAGTGGGCGGATAATGCCGACGGTCACGGGCATGCACCGCCTGCACATCGGTGGCACCGGATCGGTACGACTGGTCGTTGATGGCCGGCAGGTGTTCGCTGCGGAACGCGAGATCCCGGCAAGCGACGTCATGGGCGCGCTGAAAAGCGGCGACAGCGACCATGTCGAAGTCCTGCTCGAAGCGGGGATACCTGTACTTATCGAAGCAGAGCTTCGGTACACGCCAGCACGTGCCCATGGGTTATGGTTCGGGCTTGGGGTACCGAACGACGCGGCAACCTTGCTGGCCGAGGCGGAGGCAATCGCTCGGGGCGCCGACGCGGTGCTGCTGCTCGTCGGCGAGACCGCGGACGCCGGCGTTGAAAGCAAGGATCGCGATACCACCGCGATCCCCCTCGACCAGCAGGAACTCGCCGCGCGCGTGATCGCCGCCAACCCGCGAACGATCGTAGCGGTCAATGTCGGCCACGCCTTCGATACAAGGTTCGCCACCGACGCCGCGGCGTTGCTGGCGGTCTGGTATCCAGGCGAGGCGTTTGGGCCTGCGCTCGCCGCTGTCGTTGCAGGCGATCTCGAACCATCGGGGCGCTTGCCCGTCGCACTGGCGGCATCGGAGGACCAGTATCCCGCGTTACATGCGACACCCGACGCCGACGGCCGGCTGCCTTATGCCGAGGGCATCGGCATTGGCTACCGCGGGATGATCACGGCGGGCGTCCGTCCAGCGTTCGCGTTTGGCGAAGGGCTTGGCTACGGCCGCTTCACCTACGTCGCCGCAACCGCGACCACCCGGTCCGATCACGGCGTCGATTTGGTCGTGACCGTGCGCAACGACGGTTCGCGCGACAGCGCCGCCGTCGTCCAGGCATATCGTACCGACGGTCCTCTGGCCGGTTTCGCCAAACAGGTCGTCGCTGCGGGCAGCACGGTGGACATTCATCTCTTCGTCAATCCGATCGCGCTGCGGCGATGGAGCGGCAATCGATGGGTGTTCGCATCGGGCCAGACCACGCTGCGCATTGGCGGATCGTCGCTGGACCTTCCGCTATCGGTAACCGTCGCGTTCGACTGACGATGAATTTACAATGCCGGCGCTGATCGGCAGGCAAGGAGAGTGGATATGGCACGCGTTTCAGAAGTCCGTTACGTCGGCTATGCAGTTCCAGACCTGGAAGCCGAACGGCGGTTCTACGCCGACGTTTGGGGGCTGACGGAGGTCGAAGCCGATGACGGCATGGTGTATTTCGCCGCCGCAGGTACGCCCGAGAAATATGTCGTACGTCTCCGTCAGGACGCCGTACAACGGATCGACGTGATGGCATGGGCAGCCGAGACGCGCGCCGACGTCGATGCCCTTTTCGCGCAGGTCAAAGATGCGGGGGGCAAGATCATCACCGAGCCTCACGAGCAGACGACCCTGGGTGGCGGCTACGGCTTCCGGTTCTTCGATCCTGATGGCCACACGCTGGAGGTCTCGGCGGAGGTCGAGCGCGGGGAGTCACGCGATCTGAAGCGCGGCGAGGCGATCCCGGTCAAGATCAGTCACATCGTCATGCATTCGCCCGACCACCGGGCGACCGTGGCGTGGTACGAGAAGGCACTCGGTTTCCGTGTCTCAGATTGGCTCGGCGACTTTATGTGCTTCATGCGCTGCAATGCGTGGCATCACCGTCTCGCCTTCCTACCAGGACCGCCGTGCCTCAACCACGTCGCCTATGACGTGCTGACGATCGACGACATGATGAAGGGCATCGCCCGCCTCAAAAAGAACGACGTCGACATCAAATGGGGACCGGGCCGCCATACCGCGGGCAACAACACGTTCAGCTATTTCACGACGCCGGCGATGAACGTCGTCGAATATACGTCGGAACTGGAAGAGGTCGACGACGATCATCACCAGCATACGGTCCACGTCCCCTCGCCGGACACGATGGACCAATGGGGTACTGGCGTCGGCGGTCCACAGACCATGCCCAAGCCCGCACCCGATGCGGGCCTCTGGACTCCGGCCGCGGCATGATCCGGGCCGGTATAGCCATGGCCGGCATCGCCCTGATGGCGATGCCGGCCATGGCCCGTCGAGCCGACGAGACCGAACGAAATCGCGCGATCATGACGCGGTTCGCCGATATCCTGTACCGCGCGAAAGACGTGCGGCGAGCGTTCGACGACTTCGTGGTTCCGGACTACGTCCAGCACAATCCCGGCATCGCCGACGGTCGCGCCATGGCCATAACGTCGCTGGAGCCCTTGTTTTCGACGCCCGGCGCGACATTCGTTGTGAAACGGATCGTCGTCGATGGCGATCTGGCGATCATCCATTTGTTCGGTCGCGGCGATCCGAAGACGGCTGGCGGCGCCGTAGCGGATATCTATCGCCTCAAGGATGGTAAGATCGTCGAGCATTGGGATGTCATCCAGCCGATGCCGCAATCGTCCAAAAACCCCCACCCCATGTTCTGAGTATCTGCACCATGGCCATGTTCCAATATTTCCCCAATAATTACGTCTGGAACCTCTCGGTCGACATCGCGATCGAAAGCGGTGCGCGGATCGGCGAAATCGAGGAGATGTGCCGCCCTCTGCTGGAAGCGGCACAGTCGGGCGAGGACGCGGGTACCCCGCAGTTCATGCGCGAATGGGTCAAGATGGCCGACAAGCTGGTCGTTCTTGCCGCCGAGGACGAGGCATTGGGGCGGCACTTATCCGCCGGCACAAAACTCCAGCGCGCAAGCCTGTACTACATCACCGCCGAACGGATGCAGGGACAAGGCACGCCGGAGCGCAACGCCACGTTCGCAAAGGGTCAGGACAGTTTCCGGCGCGCCATGGCGCTGGGCAAGGACAACGCAGAACGCGTGGAGATTGCGATTCCGGGAGGCATGGTGCCGGGGGTGTTCACGCAAGCACCGGGCAAGGCGCCCGTCGTCGTGTTCGTCAACGGGCTCGATAGCTGCAAGGAGCTTCTCTACTGGACCGGCCTACCTCAGGCCCTGCTGCGCCGTGGAATATCCACCTTGTGCATCGATCAGCCAGGGTCGGGTGAGGCGCTGCGCTCAGGCGGGCTGCACGCCACCCACGAAAGCGAGCGCTGGGCGACCCCTGTCGTCGACTGGCTGGAAAAGCTAGCCGGCGTCGATGCTACGCGGATCGGGCTCTCGGGCATTTCGCTCGGCGGGTATTTCGTACCAAGGGCGGTCGCCTTCGAACCACGGTTCGCTGCAGCGGCGGTTTGGGGCGCCAACCACGACTGGGCGGAAGTGCAGCAGAAGCGCCTGCGCCGCGAGGGCGAGAATCCCGTGCCGCACTACTGGAATCACGTCATGTGGGTGTTCGGTGCCAAGGACATGGACGAGTTCCTCGACAAGGCTGCCGGTATGACGCTCGAGGGCATACTGGACCGGATCACGGTGCCGTTCCTAGTGACGCACGGCGACAATGACAGACAAATCGGCCGCGACTATGCGCACCGGACCTACGACCAGCTCGTCAACAGCCCCAAACGCGAACTCAAGTTCTTCACCGAACGCGAAGGCGGTGTCGAGCATGTCGGCGTCGATAATATGAGCTTCGGCCGCGACTTCATCGCCGACTGGCTCGCAGAAGCATTGGGAGGACATGTCGCATGACGCGGACGTTTATCGACCTGTCGATCACGCTCGATCCCGACGTGATAACGGATCCACCGTTCATGCGACCCTCGATCGCATATCAGACGCACGACCAAACCGTCGCTGAGCTTCAAACCTTCTTCCCAGGTGTCACTGCCGAACAAGTTCCCGGCGGGCTAGGGTTCGCTGCATCGGAGACGTTGACGCTGTCGACGCATAACGGAACGCATCTCGATGCACCGTGGCACTACCATCCGACGATGAACGGCGGCGAACGTGCGATCACGATTGATGAAGTGCCTCTGGAGTGGTGCTTCCAGCCGGGGGTCAAGCTCGACATGCGGCACTTCCCTGACGGTCATGTCGTGACGGCGGACGAGATGGCGGCAGCGCTCGACGCGGCCGGTCACACGCTTCGGCCATTGGATATCGTGCTGATCAATACGGCCGCTGGCGCGGCGCTCGGCCAAGCCGACTTTCTCGCGAAAGGATGTGGCATCGGCTACGAAGCTACGCTGTACCTGACCTCGCGCGGCGTTCGCGTGACGGGTACCGACGCATGGTCTTGGGACGCGCCGTTCGGCCACACCGCCAAGCGGGTTGAGGAGACGGGCGACACCTCGCTGATCTGGGAGGGGCATAAGGCAGGCCGAGACATCGGCTATTGCCACATGGAAAAGCTCACTAACCTTGATCGCCTACCCTGCAACGGCTTCATGGTTTCCTGTTTTCCAGCAAAGATAAAGCATGGCTCCGCTGGCTGGACACGGGCGGTCGCTATCCTAAACGATTAAGACAGTCGCTTCAGGATTTTGACGCGCAATCCCAGCTAAACGTTTAGGTCCCACTCAAAGATTAAGGCGATGTGCCGTAATTATGACCTAAGATATGGCCAATTAATCTAGATTTATAGCTAGCCCAAGAATGACCCATAAGTCGCCGTTTGGGTGCCCTTCCCCGCCTCCCAACTTCCGCCCTTCATTCATGGAGTTCCACGGTAACGCTTGCCTTCCGTTTAAGCGGTCGGTCGAAATGACTGCCTGGAAATCGATGGCTTCCGAAAGTCGTCCCGAACGATGCAAGATTAGCCGCCTTGCCTGGTCGCGCTCCTGAGTACGGGCGTAGCTCAGTACTGAACAGCTTTGATACGCGGCCGAACAATGCGCCTTAATAATGCCGACCGTCATAAAAGGTCATCATAACTGACGCGATTATGTCGCGTTGATATCATAGGCGAGGCGCTCGAGACCGCAGATTGGTCTTACATTGGGTGGGCCAGCCGTTCCGTTCTGGGGAAGCCTCTGCCCGCCCCTTTCGGAGATGCTGGTTCAATGTTGTTCCTTTCGCCCGCCAGACGCGTCCGGTTGGCCGCGTCCGCGGCCTGTGCGCTTCCGCTGTTGTTCGTAGCTAGTGCCGCAAACGCCGAAGACCCGACCGCTGACCCCGATCAGATAAAGTCCGACATCATCGTCATGGGCGATCGCGCGATCCGCTCGGACAAGGAACAATCGACGTCGGTACGTGACTCAATCGTGTTCGACGATCTCGAAACGCTGTCAGCCGACGGCAGCGTCGCAGGCCAGTTGATCCTGCTGCCCGGTATCAGCGCGATCGAGGACGGCGATGCGCCGCGGTTCGTCAGTATCCGCGGCATCTCGCCCGATCTCAACCAGACCACGATCGACGGGATCACCCTCGCGACGATCGGCAACGACGGCGAAGGATCGCGCAAGGTCAACCTCCAGCAGATCCCGTCGGAACTCGCCTTTCACAACGACGTCTACAAGACCTTTACCGCCGAACAGGATGGTGCGGCGATCGGGGGGATCGTCGACATCGTCACGCGCAGCGCGTTTGCCCTCAAGCGCCGCTATGTCATGGTCGACGGCTATGGTATCTATTCGTCGTTCAGGGGCGATGGCGGCAGCAACGCCGGCGACGGCAGCACGCCGCATTTCGGCGCTGGTGGCAAGATGGTGTTCGCGGACAAGTTCGGCGCGGGCGATCAGTTCGGCGTGGTTCTGTCGGCGCGCTACGAGAACCGCATCCGCAACTCGCGCAAATGGTGGCAGGACACCAAATATTACTTCAGCGACGCCGGCAAGAAGCTGGCTGGCCCCGACGATCCCGCGTGGAACGGCATCGCCGTACCGTACAACCATAGTTACGGCAGCTATACCAACCGCCTCCAGACTGCGGGCAGTTCGGCGAAGTTCGAATGGCGTCCGCTTGGCACCGACATCTATGCGTCGCTGCTCGGGTTCAATTATCGTCAGTGGGAATCCTCGACGATGAACAAGAATGATTACTACACCAAGAACAGTGTCAGCGACCTGACCGCGGAGGGTGGCGGATCGGACATCAACAGCCTCTATTCACGCTATCGCTACGATACCTGGAACAAGGCGACGGTCGGCGCGATCGGCAATGTCGAATGGCACGACGACCGCTCGTCGTTGCGCGTTCGCGGCGGTTACACCCGCGCCCGGTACGACAATACGCAGCCCTATATCGGTGTCCGCGCCTATCCGACTGGGCTTTCGCTCGACTGGGCGGCGGGCAATGACGGCACCGGCGGGCTGCCTTACGTCACCGGGATCAACAAGCCGGGCCTCGTGCTCGGATCGCCGTACAAGCTCAGCACAGCGCAGACGACATACCGCATGGCCAACGAGGGGCTGGCGAATGCGCGCGTCGATTATGGATGGAACGCCGAGCCCGAAGATCGTGGCTTCGGGTTCGTCACAGGGATCGAATTCCGCAACCTGGAACTGTCGCGCAACGTCGATATGACCGAATACAAGCTTGGCCAGGCGATGAACACCTATCTCTACGATCCAGGCTATGTGCCCGTGGGCGCACCGCAATCGTTCCCGTGGGTCGACTGGGCGCGCGTGAAGAAGGAGTTGTGGCCCAAGTTCGTCAAGGACGTACCCAACTCGACCTACGACAGCATCACCGGGGATTATCGATACACCGAGCGGCTGGTAACGCCGTTTTTGTCGCTCCATTACGCCACCGACGATACCACGCTGGTCGCGGGCGTCCGCTACGACCATACGCGCTTTTCCGCGTTCCAGCCGACGATCACCGGCGGCACAGCGTCGGCGGTGATGACGCGGAACAAAGGCGGGTACCAATACCTCTTGCCGTCGTTCACCGGCATCCAGGACTTCGCCGGCGGCAAAAAGCTGCGCTTTTCGTACAGCCGCACGCTCGGCCGCCCTACGCCGGGCAATATCGCGCAACCGGAATCGCTCAATTGTGGCGACGAGGACAGCGGCGGGGCAGATTGCTCGATCAGCCGCGGCAACCCCGAGCTGCGCCCACGTCGGTCGGACAATCTCGATGTCCAGTTCGAGCAGTATTTCCACAAGGACGGCATCATCTCGCTCGGCGCGTTCGCCAAGTGGATCAAGGACGACATCTTCACGCTGACCACGACGCAGCTGATCGACGACGTGAACTACCGGGTCCGCCAGCCGCTCAACGCCGACAATTCGCGGCTGTACGGCGTCGAGTTCCAGGCCGCCGATCACGACGTCAACCTGTTCGGCCAGCGGATCGATCCGTTTTTCAACGCAACCTGGCTGAAGGGACGGATGTCGATCACCAGTGATGCGGGGACGCGAACCCTGGACCGGCTGATCTACCAGCCAAAATGGATCATCAACGGCGGCGCGACGCTTCGCCTGCCCGCGATCGACGGCGCGTTCCGCACGACCGTCACGCACCGCGGCAGCTACATGGAGGGCATCGGCGAGACCGCGCAGGACGACAACGGCCGCGCGGAGCTGACTACCGTCAACCTCGGCCTGTGGCACCGCGTGACGAAACACGTGACGTTCAAATACGAGATCACCAACCTGCTCAATGACCAGCCGAAATTCCTGGTCGGCAACGGCCTTCGCTACGTCAGCGAAGTCGACGACTATGGCCAAGGTGCCTTTTTCCACATCATGCTGCGCTGATAAGCCGAACAGAGGTACGACCATGTACGAAGTCGATCGCCGCTATCTTCTGTCCGCCCTGGGAAGCCTGACCGCCGCAGGTGTCCTGCCTTGGCGGGCCTCCGCCGCCGAGGTGCGGCCCCGCAACCTGATCGAGGCCCCGCGCTTCCCCACCCCGCCGTTCACGTTGGGCGTCGCGGCCGGCGATCCCGATGCCACGGGCTTCGTCATCTGGACGCGGCTCGCGCCCCTACCGCTCCAGCCCGATGGCGGCATGATGATGGCCCCCGTGCTCGTTGCCTGGGAGGTCGCCGCCGATCCCGACTTCCGTCAGGTGCTTCAGCGCGGCGAGGCGATCGCACACCCTGAACTGGCGCATTCGGTCCATGTCGAGGTCGCCGGACTCGCTCCCGCACGCCCCTATTGGTACCGCTTCACCTGCGGCGGCGAGCGTAGCGGCACCGGGCGCGGGGCGACCCTGCCCCCGCCAGGCGCACCGCTCGACCGCGTGCGCTTCGCCGTCGCCGGCTGCCAGCATTACGAGGAGGGCTATTACACCGCATGGCGTCACATCGCCGCCGAACCGATCGACTTCGTGTTCCATTACGGCGACTATATCTACGAGGGGCCGGACCGCGGCGAACAGGCGCGCGGCGCGAAGAAGCCGCTGGTGCGTCGCCACCTCGGCCACGAAATCTATTCGATCGGCGATTACCGCCAGCGCTACGCCCAGTACAAGAGCGATCCCGATCTCCAGGCCGCGCACGCCGCCGCGCCCTGGTTCGTCAGCTTCGACGATCACGAAATCGACAATAATTGGGCCGGCGACATCGATCAGGACAACACCACGCCGGAGGTGTTCCGCACGCGGCGTGCGATGGCGATGCAGGCCTATTACGAGCATATGCCGCTACGCCGCTCATCGATGCCCGACGGATCGCACATGCAAATGTACCGCGGCGCACGCTTCGGCGATCTGATGGACGCGTTCTTCCTCGATACACGGCAATATCGTTCCGATCAGGTCTATGGCGATCGCGATGCGCCGCAAGGACCGGACGCCTTCGCGGCCGACCGGTCGATCACGGGCGCACCGCAGGAGGCATGGCTGTTCAAAGGCCTCGATCGCTCGAAGGCACGCTGGAACCTGATCGCGCAGCAGGTGTGCCTGATGAACCTCGGCTACCACAAGGCAGGGCAGCCCGAGCAGCTTGTCTCGATGGACCAATGGTCAGGGTACATGAACAGCCGCCGCCGCCTGCTCGCACATATCGACGCGCGGTGCCCTGGTAACGTCATGACCGTCAGCGGCGACGCGCACCGCCATTACGCCGGCGACCTGATCCAGGATCACGGCAACGGCAAGATCATCAGCAGCGAATATCTTGCTACCTCGATCAGCTCGGGGGCGGACGGCGTCGGCGAGGACGACGACTATACCCGCTCATCCCGGACGGAAAATCCGCATCTCAAGGCGCTCACCGACAGGCGTGGCTATGTCTTGTGCGACGTCGGCCGGGATCTGTGGCGCGGTGACCTGAAGGTTCTGGACACGATCGCGACGCGGAACGGCACGCTCTCGACGCACACCACCTTCGTTACCGAACGTGGCAAGCCGGGGTTGCAAAGCGCCTAACCCGTGCTCAGAAGTCAGAAGCGTAGGCCACTCGTATGCCGAGAGACGACCCATAATTGGCCATTCGAGTGCCCTTCCCGGCTACCAACTTCCGCCATTCGTTCAGCTTGAGACGGTGATGGTTTAAGCTCCCAACCGGTCTACTTCCGGCAATTAAGATGCCTCGTCTTAGAACGCGAAATGCGGAGGTCGACATTGAGTAGCCCCAGGGTCCGGGCAACCTCGCGCCAACTAGCAAAGACAAGTTGCCGCTCAACGCTAATTAACGAGAAACGGTAATGCTCGACATATCGACGGCGCCGTGGTTTCGGCCGCTGATGTTACGCACTACCCAGTATCGTCGACAGTGATCCTAGAAGTCGACCTTCTGCTCCGTGGCGGCGCGATCGGCTTGCTGATGCTGGCGGCGGTGGTGTTCGCGCGGTCGCCGGCGTCCTTGCCGAGCCGGTTCGGATTGGCGCTGACGCTGTGTACGGTGGTGGGTACACTGGCGGGGTTGCCGCATGCGCCGACCGCGTTCGATCCGCTGCTCGATCTGAGCTCGAGCGCCGCGATTCCCCTGTTCTGGCTGTTCGCGCGCGCCTGGTTCGACGATGCGTTCAGACCTAAGCCGATCGATGTGGCGCTGGCCGCGGCGTTCCTGGGCTGCACGCTGTACGTCAGCCTGCAGGGGCGCGGACTGGCCGCGCCGATCCGTGGGCTCGATATCGCGGTCTATCTAGGGGGAATGGCGTTTGCGATCCATGCGCAGTGGCTGGCATGGCGCAATCGGCAAAGCGATTTGGTCGAGGCGCGGCGGCAGGCGCGGACGATCTTCGTGGTCTCGATCGGGCTCATGATCCTGTGGCTGCTTGGCAGCGAGATCGTCGGCCGTGCAACCGGCGAACTGGCCGTATCCGAGATGACCGCCGCCGCCGGGCTGTTCATGGGCACGTTCGTGATCACCGCGCTGCTGTTTGGATTGCATCACCCCGAGGTTTTCCTGAGCACTGACGCCGCCCCAGTGGTCGGCGAAGTTCAAGCGGCTGCAGCGCCAGAACCGCTCGACGTTGGTCTCGGCGAGAGCCTGGCGGCAATAATGACGCGAGACCGCGCCTACCGCGATCCCGACCTGACGATCGGAATGATCGCCGCGCAGGTCGAGATGCCCGAATATCGCGTGCGGCGGCACATCAATGGCGGGCTCGGCTATCGCAACGTCAGCGACTACCTCAACGAACACCGGATCGCCGAAGTCCGCAGCGCGCTGGCCGACCCGGCCCAGGCGGACGTACCGATCCTGACGATCGCGATGGACGCCGGGTTCGGCAGCCTCGTAATGTTCAACCGCGTGTTCAAGGACCGCCTCGGCGAAACCCCCAGCGCGTTTCGACGGCGGCACCTCAAAGGCTAGCGAAGCCGGTTCACAAGCGTCGGGACCGGTCGTTTTCGAAATTGACTGGTCGGTTTCGAGGATCTGCAGGCCAGGATCGGCCCGGATAGGCAGGGCAACCGCGTTCACAACGGGACGCGACGATGCCGATGATTTTCACTGCCCCGACCGGGCTGCCGACCACACTGATCACCGCCGGTCTGGCCCTCCTCGCCTGCGCCGGCTGTTCCTCCGAACCGGTCGTATCGCCCAGATCGGACGCCACGCTGGTCGACGTGGTCACGATCCATCACGCCGGCGGACAGACCGTGACGCTCGGCGGCGTCCTGCGCCCACGCCGCGATATCGCGCTCGGGTTCAAGACCGGCGGCCGGGTGCTCGCGCTGAACGTACAGGTCGGCGACCACGTCCGCGCCGGGCAGGTCCTTGCCCGCCTCTCGCATGCCGAGGCGATCGCCGATACCGGACAGGCACGCGCCGAGCTTGCCGCCGCGACCGCTGAGGCGATCCGCGCGGGCGAAGCGGCGCGGCGTGCCACCGGCCTCGACGGGATCGGCGCGTTGTCAGCCGCCGAGGTCCGCGACCGCGCGCTGACGGCAAGCGCCTCTGCGGCGAAGCGCGATGCGGCGCGCGCGGCGTTCGACCACAGCCGAGCGACGCTCGCCGACGCGGTGCTGATCGCCCCAGAGGACGGCGTCGTGACCGAACGCACGGTCGAATCGGGTACCGTCGTCGAGGCCGGCAGCACCGTCGTCCGGCTGGCCGCGGGCGGTCCCGAAATCGAGGTTCTCCTGCCCGAGCGCGTGCAGGTTGCCACCGGGACGATGGCGGACGCGAGCTTCTGGTCCGCGCCTGACACGATCGCCGAGGTGCGGCTGAGACTGATCGGACCGGCGGCTGGCGGTGCGCTGCGGTTGCGGACCACGCGGTTCAGCGTGCTCGGCGACGTCTCGGAGATCCCGTTCAACAGTTCAGCGACGCTCGCGCTGCGGATGCCCGATCCGAAGGCGACGATCCGCGTGCCGCTGACCGCACTCGGCGCACGGGACAACCAGCCGCACGTCTGGTCGCTGTCGAGTGGCGGCGATAAGGCCGGCAACGGGGCCAGCAGCGGCGGCGGCGATCGCGTCCACCGCCAGCCGGTGCATCTGGTCGAACTGCGCGGCGACGATGCGATCGTCTCGGGCCTGTCCGATGGCCAGCAGATCGTCGCAAGTGGTGGCGATACGCTGTCGGAAGGGCAGCGCGTTGTCATGGCCGGCCTAGTCGCGGGCGGCAACTGAGCGATGGACCGCCTCAACCTGTCGCGCTGGGCGATCCGTCATCCCGCGCTCGTCGGCTTTCTGATGGCGCTGCTGTTCGCGGCCGGCGCTGCGCAATTCTTCGCGCTGGGGCGCGACGAGGATCCGACCTTTACGCTGAAGGAGATGATCGTCGCGGCGGCGTGGCCGGGTGCGTCGCCGGCGCAGATGCGCGCCCAGGTCGCGGACCTCATCGAACGCCGGCTGCGGGCGACCGAAGACCTCGATTTCCTCCAGACCTACTGCGTCGACGGTCGTTGCGCGATCCGCATTTCACTGAAGGACAGCGCGCCGAAGGACCGCGTGCCGGTGATCTGGCAACAGGTTCGCAAACAGCTGAAGGATCTCGAGCCGGGGCTTCCCGCGGGGGCGACGGTTGCCGCCGATGACGACTATGCCGAGGTCTACGGCTATGTCTTCACGCTGATCGGAGCGGACAATGCGCGGTTGGTGGCGTTGGCCGAGCAGGCGCGCGACGCGATGCTGCGCATCCCCGGCGCGGGCAAGGTGCAGATCACCGGCGAGGTACCGCGCCGGCTGTTCGTCGATGTCGACTCGCGCCGGCTTGCCGCGCTGGGGCTGTCGCCGGACGCCGTCGTGCAGGCGCTGGCAAAGCGCAGCAGCGTCGCACCCGCTGGCGTGGTCGAACGGTCGGTGCGAGTCCCCGTCCGGATCGGCGGTACGGTCGACGGCGTCGATACGGTCGAAAACACCGTCATCCCTGCCGCGAACGGGACGATCAGCATCGGCGACGTCGGCACAGTCAGCAACGGCTATGCCGATCCGCCCGACGGGCTGGTCCGCCATGCTGCCAAACCTGCGGTGGTGCTGGCGGTCGCGATGGCGCCTGGTGCCGACGGGCTGGGCTTCGGCAAGCAATTGTCACAGGTCGCTGCCACGTTCGGCCGCACGCTGCCCGCCGGGATCGCGATGACCCAGGTCGAGGACCAGAGCCAGAACATTCGCGAGGCGGTGAACGCGTTCCTCATCAAGTTCTTCTGCGCGCTGACGGTGGTCCTGCTGGTCGCGTTCGTGACGCTGGGCTGGCGGACCGGCGTGGTCGTCGCGCTGTCGGTGCCATTAACGCTGGCGATCGTCGCGCTGTTCATGGGGGCGAGCGGGATCGGGCTCGAGCGGATTTCGCTCGGCGCGCTGATCTTGTCGCTCGGGCTGCTGGTGGACGACGCGATCATCAGCGTCGAGGCGATGGTCGTCCAGCTCGAAAAGGGCACGAGCCGGGCCGATGCTGCCGCGCATGCTTGGACGCACACCGCGTTCCCAATGCTGACCGGCACGCTGCTGACGATCGTCGGATTCCTGCCGGTCGGGTTCGCGAGATCGACCACCAGCGAATATGCCGGCGGGATCTTCTGGGTGACCGGCTCGGCGTTGCTGGTCAGCTGGGTCGTCGCAGTCGTGTTCACGCCGTTTCTGGGTGTGCGGCTGCTCCCCGAGGCGCACGCGCATCACGACGCTGAAGCGATATACGACACGCCGGTCTACCGACTACTGCGCCGCGTCGTCGATGCGTGCATGACGCGCCGCAAGACGGTGGTCGCGGTGACCGCGGCGCTGTTGATAGCGAGTCTCGCGGGCGCGATGCTGGTTCGCCAGCAATTCTTTCCCGTATCGGACCGCCCCGAGATCATCGTCGACGTCAGCCTGCGACCGGGGTCCTCGTTGTCCGCGACATCGGCGGCGGTGAAGCAGATCGAGGCCAGCATCGCCAAGGACCGCGATATCGCGCAGGCCGACAGCTATATCGGCCAAGGGTCGCCACGTTTCTATCTGCCCTACGGCCCCTCGCTGCCCGACCCGGCGACCACGACGATGGTGCTGGTCGCGACCGACCTTCACGCGCGCGAACGCGTCATCGCGCGGCTGCTGGCGAACCACGCGTCCCCCGAGGCCAAGCTCCACATCCGCCGCCTGTCGCTCGGGCCAAGTGCGGGCTTCCCCGTGCAATACCGCGTGATTGGCCCCGATCCGGAAATGTTGCGGACCATCGTCGCACGGCTGGAGGCGGTGCTGCGCGGCACGCCGGGAACGACTGCGGTCCAGGCTGACTGGGGGACGCCGTCGGTCGCGATGCGGCTCGATCTCGACGCCGAGCGGGTCGCGCAGCTGGGGCTCGATCGCGCGCGGCTGGCGGGTGACGTCGCGACCATGATGTCGGGCCAGCCGGCGGGTGACGTGCTCCGTGGGACCAAGCGGATCGGCATCGTCGTGCGCGGCACGGCGGCAGATCGCGCCGATCCGGGGCGGCTCGCCGATATGGCGGTCAGCACGCCGGGCGGGCCGGTCCCGCTCGGCCAGGTCGCGCAGATCGGCGCGACCACCGAGCAGCCGATCCTATGGACGCGCAACGGCGAGCTCTGCATGACCGTGCAGGCCGACATGACCGGCGACGTGCAGGCGTCCGAAGTCGTTGACGCCGCCGCCGCGCGCGTCGCCGCGATCGTGACATCGCTGCCCGCCGGATACCGGATCGAGGATGGCGGCGACAGCGAGTTGTCGGCCAAGGCGAACGACGCGATCTATGCGCTGCTGCCTGTCACCTTCGCGCTGATGCTCGTGCTGCTGATGATCCAGTTGCAGAGCATCAGCCGGACCTTGCTGGTGCTCGCGACAGCACCGCTCGGGCTGATCGGCGCGGTGGTCGCGCTAGTGCTGACGGGCGCGCCGTTTGGGTTCGTCGCGCTGCTCGGACTGATCGCACTGGCGGGGATGATCATGCGCAACTCGATCATCCTGGTCGATCAGGTGACGCACAACCAAGCAGACGGCATGGACCTGCACGCAGCGATCCGAGCCGCGACGATCGGCCGCTCGCGTCCGGTCGTACTGACCGCACTGGCGGCGGTACTCGCGTTCATCCCGCTCTGCTTCAACATCTTCTGGGGGCCGATGGCGATCGTGATGATCGGCGGGCTGATCGGCGCGACGATCCTCACGCTGGTCGCCCTCCCCGCGCTCTACGCGCTCGCGTTCGATCGCACATCCGGCCTTCCCGAGGAGGACCACGAAAATGCATGATCCGAAACTCTCGCGGGCGCCGCTGCTGCTTGCCGTCGCGCTGGCGGGTTGTACGGTCGGCCCGAACTTTGCACCGCCCGCAGCAATCCTGCCGCCGGTCTGGCAGGGCACGACCCCGGTGCAAGCTACCACCGATGCGCGCTGGTGGCGCAGCTTCGACGATCCGGTGCTCGACGCGCTGGAGGCACGCGCAGGTTCGACAAACCTCGATATCGCCGCGGCGATCGAGCGGATCACCGCCGCGCGGATCGAGCGCGGCCAAGCTCGCGCCGCCGGTGCGCCGCAGCTCGAACCGCAGGCGGGGTACAACCGCGAGCGCATCGGCACCGCGGGGATCGCCTCGGTCACGCAGACGCTGCTCGGCCTCACCCCGACGACGACCCCGCCCAAGGGCGTCGACTTCGATCTCTACAGCGTCGGCGTCGGCGCTAGCTGGGAAATCGATCTCTGGGGTGGCCATCGTCGCCAGGCCGAGGCCGCGCAGGCCTCGGTTGAGGCCACCGAAGCCGCCGCGCGCGGCGTGCGCCTGTCGGTCGAGGCCGAGGTCGCGCGCACCTATTTTCAACTGCGCGGCCTCTGGGACGAGCGCCGCATCGCGCAGGACGGGGTCGCACTCGCCGAGAACAACGCATCGATCGCGCGTGTGCTGCTGGCCCGCGGTCTCGCCACACCGATCGATCTCGCCGCGATCGACGAGAAGCTACGCGCTCTGCACGGCGATATCGTCGAGCTCGACCACCAGGCGGCCACGACCCAGCGCGCGCTGGCGATACTGGTCGGTGGCACGCCCGATACCGCCCGGTTCGATCGCACGACGCTGCGGCCTCAAAGCCCGCTCCCGGCGGCGGCGGTGCGCGTGCCCTCCGAGGTTGCCCGCACACGTCCCGACATCGTCGAAGCCGAAGCAAGGCTCCACGCAGCGACCGCGCAGATCGGCGTCGCGCAGGCCGATTTCTATCCCAAGATCAGCCTGACGGGCCTGTTCGATATCGACGTGCTGAACCTCGCCGATTTCGGCTGGAACGCGCGCAGCACGAGCATCGGCCCCAGCCTGTCGCTGCCGATCTTCTCCGGCGGCCGGTTGCAGCGGCAGCTCGACCTGCGCCGCTCGGAGGAGCGCACCGCCGCGCTCGCGTACCGCCAGACCGTCCTCAATGCCTGGCGCGAAGTCGACGACGCGCTGTCGGCGAGCCGCGCCGACGCCGACCGCACCAGCCTGTTCGACCGCGACCTCGCATCGCGTAACCGGACGGTGGCGATGGTCGAGGCCCGCTACGCCCGCGGCGACATCGCGGCCGCGCCGCTGCTCGACGCCCGCGAAGCGGCCTTGTCCGCGGAGTTGGCCGTCGTTCGCCAGCGCGTCGCCGCCGCGCTCGCGCACGTCCAGCTCCACCGCGCGCTCGGCGGCTGACCGCTCGCCGCGCCGATCACATTTTAATCACGGACCTTCTCATGCCCTATATCCGAACTTCGTCGCTCATCCTCGGCAGCACATTGGCGGCGTTCACCACGCTACCTGCCCATGCGCAGGACGCACCCGCCGATCCGTACCGCGATACCGTCACCGTCGGTGTCGGGGTCGCCGCACTCCCGGATTACGAAGGCTCGATCGACTATCGGATCACCCCGGCACCCGCCGCGATCGGGACGATCAAGGGCTATGGCTTCGCCTTGGCGGGCAACCAGCTGAGCGTCGATCTGGTTAAGAACGCGCCAGGCGCGGTCTGGGACGTCCAGGCCGGACCGATCGCACAGCTCAATCTCAACCGTAGCGCCCTCGGCAGCATCGACGACCGCCGCATCCGCGCGCTCGGCAAGCTTGGCGTCGCGGTCGAACTCGGCGGCTATGTCGGCCTCGGCAAGACCGGCGTGCTGACCAGCCCCTACGACACGCTGTCGGTGACGCTCGGCTATCGCCACGACGTCAGCGGGGTTCACGACAGCGGCATCTGGAGCCCCGGCATCACTTATGTCACGCCGCTGTCGCGCAAGGCCGCGATCGGCGTGTTCGCCTCCGCCGACATCGTCGAACGCGGCTATGCGCAGACCTATTACAGCGTGTCCGCGGCACAGAGCGCGGCGAGTGGACTCCCCGTCTACACAGCCCGCGGTGGCCTCAAGAACTGGACGTTCGGCGCGATCGGCAGCTATTCGCTCACCGGCGACCTATTGCACGGTATCAAGGTCGTCGCGGGCGGCACCTATGGACGCATGGAAGGCGACATCGCCCGCAGTCCGCTCGTTGCGATCGCCGGATCGCGCGATCAGTGGCTGGGGACGATCGGACTTGCTTATACGTTCTAGTCCGTGGGGAAGTCGGGCGAGACCCATAAGTCGCCGTTAAATGCCCTCCCCGGCTTTCCCAACTTCAGACGCCCGTTAATCTTAGCCAGACGGTCGCTCGACCGGCCACTAAAGCTGGCCTGGGACGCCTTTCTCAGCGGGGACGCCCTTCGCATTGGTTTGGTGGCGGTGAAAGAACACGCCCAGGCCGTGATCGCCGATCTCGAACAGATTGACCGCCTCGCGATAGTGCGGCGGGGTCTGCGCGGTCAGGCGGCGCATCGTCGCGTCGATCGGCTGCTGGAACGACAAGCGCGTGGCGAGATGGCCGGCCGACCATGCGCCGATTTCGTGCGCGAAGACCGCCACGGCGCCCGTCAGCACCACGGCATAGAGCAGTAGGCCAAGCAGGATGCCAGACCAGCCGCGCACCGCGACCATCGCCTTGGTCTCTTCCTTCTTCAGATGGATCATTGGGCCTCCCCCAAGGCGGGCGCAGCGGCGGGTGCGGCGGCATGCCGGCAAGCGACATCAGTGTCACCACGAACGCGCCTGGCCCGGCCAGCAGAATTCGCGCCCATCGACGACGAGACTGGATTGGGTACGTGCGCGTCAAGGAAGGCAATCTTAATGCTATTGATAATCTTTCGCAAATATATAAGAGCGCCCACAATCGGACTGCAGTGAGACGAAGGGGCGGAATATGGGGAAGTTGATCGTTGCGGCCGGGGTGGCGAGCATGCTGGCCAGTTCTGCGGCCTGGGCTCAGGATGCGGAGCCGCCCGCACCGGAAAACGACATTGTGGTGACCGGCACCATCGCCGGCACAAAGACCGAAACCCCGCTGATCGAGCTACCGCAGCCGCTCACCATCATCCCGGCCGACCAGTATCTGTCGCAGGGCGCGATCAACATCAGCGACACCGTGAAGTACGCCGCCGGCGTCCTCGCCAATCCCTATGGCCGCGATACGCGAGTCGATGGCTTCAACGTCCGCGGCATCAGCGCGCTGCAGTTCCGCGACGGCATGCGAGACATTTTCTCCTATTATGCCAGCATCCCCTCGGACCCGTATAATTTCTCGCGGGTCGAGATCGTACGTGGCCCGGCATCGGTGCTGTTCGGCCAGGGCTCGATCGGCGGTCTCATCAACCTCGTCTCCAAGACGCCCGAGTTCCGCACCAGCGGCGAGCTGAACCTCGTTTATGGCAGCTATGACCGCAAGGAGGCGCTAGGGGATATCAACCTGGCGCTCAGCGACACGCTGGCGATCCGTGCGGTCGGACGCGTGCGCGATTCCGACACCTTCATCGATCATGTTCCCGACGACCGCGTGATGTTCGCACCGTCGATCCGCTGGCAGCCGACGGCGGATACCGATCTGATCCTGGCCGGCCTGTACCAGAAGGACGACACCGGCTCGACCTCGCAGTTCCTGCCGATCGTCGGCACTTTCGCGCCCAATCCCGGCAATCCGGGCGGGCAGCTCGATCCCTACACATTCGTCGGCAAGGCCGGCTGGGACCGCTATGCCGGCCGCTCGCTCCAGGGTGGCGGGTCGCTGGTCCATCGCTTCTCGGACAATCTTCGTATCAGCCTGAAGGCACGATACATCGACAGCGACCTCGAATATTTCACCCATTACGCCGACAGCTATACCAACCCGACCAATCCGTTCGCGGTTTATGGCACCGATGGCCGCACCATCGGGCTGTATGCAGACGCCAGCGATGCGCGGATGAACGTCTTCTCGACCGACAACAACGTCCAGCTCAAGTTCAATACCGGCGCAGAGATCGAGCACACGCTGCTGGCCGGCCTCGACTATAGCTGGAACAAGGTCGGCAAGAGGTTCGCGACCACGGCGTTGGAGACGGTTGATCTCTACGACATCGATTATGCGTCGCTGCAGACCTACGACCCCAGCGGCCCGTTTGCCTATGATTCGCAGAAGCAGCTCGGCGTCTATGTCCAGGACCAGATCCGCTTCTTCGATCGCATGTCGGTGATTGTTGGCGCCCGCCGCGACCATGTGACCAACTCCTCGGGCCAGGAGGACAATGCCACGACCTTCCGCGCCGGCATCATTGGCGAGCTCGGCGCAGGCGTCTCGCCCTTCTTCAGCTACACCGAAAGCTTCCTGCCGATCGCCGGCCGGCTGACGGGGCCTGGCGGCGTCCCGACCGACCCCTTCAAACCGCAGATGGGCATGCAATACGAGGCGGGTGTAAAATGGCAGCCCGATCCCCGGACGCTGGTCACCGTGACCGGTTTCAAGATCAAGGAGCGCAACCGCGTCCTCTATCTGGCCAACAACGTGACGACCCAATCCGGCGAATTATCCACCAAGGGCATCGAGTTCGAGGCGAGCCGCGTGCTGCCGGGCAATTTCGAGCTGCTGCTGAACTATGGCTACAGCCAGCTCGATTCCGACGTTAACACCAGTCTCGACTATATGCCGCGCCACACCGCGTCGGTCTGGTCGACCAAGACCTTCGGTGACACCAGCGGGCCGCAGCTAAGGTTCGGTGCGGGCGTGGTGTATAGCGGCAAGAGCAAGTCGACCGGGTTGCTCGACCCCTATGGTCTCAACCCCGGGATCGCGCCCGGCACGCTGTACACGATCGTCACCCCGTCGCGGACGACGGTCGATGCGCTGGCGGAGATCAGCTGGGACAAATGGCGCCTGGCCATCAACGCGACCAACCTGCTGGACAACCGTGGTTTCGCCTCCTGCCTCGCGCGTGGGGACTGCTTCATGGCCGCACCGCGCAACGTTATGGCAACGCTGGGCTTTCGATTCTAGCAGGCGACGGCTTCGCATTACAATTCGGCGGCATGGATGCCCGCCGGGCCAACGCCAGCCCAGGAGGATTTTCCTGCGGTAGAGCCAACTGGACTACCACTGCATCACGGTCGACCGGGCGCTGTTCGCTCCAGCTTACCCATCGGTGGCGCCAACCGATTTGCACGGACGACCGCATGCAGGAACGATCGAGAGCGTCGCGAGCGGCCAATTCGGGCCCGTTGCTGCCTGTCCGGTTTGTGCCACGCGTACGGAAGGATCTGTCGGGAGCAGCCGTTCGCCGGCTAACGCAGCGATGGCTTGAACTGGTCGATGGCTGTCTCGGCGGTCACGACCCAAAAGGCGACGTTCCGAACGCCCCTTCCGCTCGCCGAAACCTGTCATCCATTCATGTGCCGCAACTGGCGGGGACGGCGAGGCATCGTAGCTGCTACCAGTACAGGCTTCCTGACCCTATATAGATCTTGAAATCAGGCGTATGCGGTATCGCCCGACCTGGGAGGTCGAAGTGGGCCGGTCAGTAACGGTAACGCAGATTGGCGCGACCGCCCGGCGGCAGGGTCGGCGACCAGGTGAGGATCCCGTCGGTTCGGTTGAGCGCCTTGTCATCGGCCTCGATCGCCTGGCCCGCCGCCCCGATCGGGACGTCGAGCGTCGCCGGGAACGGGTTGGCGTTAGTCGCCGTCAGCACGACCTCTCGCGACAATGCTTCCCCCGGAGCCGCCACCGGCACGCGCGACGCAACGATAGCCTGGGTCAACATAACCTGGCTGCTGATACCTGCCGCTAGGCGCACCGTCTCGCCAACCGTGCGGTCGGTGACCGCGCCCAATCCCAGCAGCAGGCGTCCGCCAGCCCGCTCGGCGTAGAGTGCGGTGCTGCCGGCTGGCAGCGGCACGCCCAGGCCGCCAGGTGTATCGTTCTTCATCACGAGCACGATCGACGTCGGCACGCCGTCGAGCTGCTGGCCGGGATACACCGCGCGTCGGTAGCGACGGTCAACCGGCACGCCCTTTTGAAAGAGCAAAGCAACTTGCTTTTGCGCGCGTGCGGCGACGGTCGTGGGCGTCGGTATGCGATAAAGCTTGAGATCGCCAAGATCTTCGGGAGGGGGCGGCGGCGGGGGTGGTGCCGGGGGCGCCATCATCGGCGGCGGGGGGGGCGCCATCGCGCGCGACGCCGTCACCACTATCTCGTCGGCAGGCTCAAACTCCGTTTCGGGCAGATCCGACGTCGTCGTGCCGAGCGGATAGCAGACCAGCCGCAGCCCGCCTGCCGCCGCCGGAACCGCGGGCAACGCCACCCGGTTGAGCCGGCCCGCGACGGCCTGCACCTCGGCCTTCGGGAACACTTCCGGGTTGCTGTTGGCGAGGGTCAGCCAGGCAAACAGGTCGACCGTTCGCCCGTTCGCGGCGAGCGCAGCGACGTAGCTCGCCCGCCAGTCGAACCCGGACGCGAGATAGGACAGACGCACCGTGACCGTGCGCGCCGCCGGGCTGATGGTCGTTACACTCAGCACCGGCTTGCTCGACAGGCCGCCTGGGACGCCGGCGAACGCCAGCCGCTCCGCGAGACCCGAACAGCGTAAAGCCTCGATCCCCGTCGCCGTGCGGAGGATGACGCCCGGTGCCGGGCCGGCGACAATGGTCGCGGGCTCGCTGGTCGGTCGTCCGGTCGCCCTGTCCGTTCGGGTCAGCGTCACGTCACGACCCAGCGTACCGTCGACAAGCGAGGCCGGCGACAACAGGCGGGCGTCGCGGTTCTTCTCGATCGTGCCGCCGGGCAGGCCGTCGATGACTGCGCTGACCGGCACGATCCCATGCGCCACGCCCTCGAACCGCAGAACCGCCGGTCCGCGCGGCAGCCGGACGCGACGCGTCTCCGTCACCAGTGCAAAGCCACCGAGATACTGGAGGGTCATCGCCCCGCGGCCATAAGGTGCCCGGTACACCGTGAGCGAGACGCGGTCCGGCGCGGACGAGGTGACGGTCGTCTGCGCCTCCGCCTTGCCCGCCAGCAGCGCGACCGCCAGGAGCAGCAGATGGCGCATCAGTAGCGCGTGTCGAAGGTCGCCGTCACCGTGGTGCTGCCATTGGCCGGCACCGATACCTGCCACGCCAGCGTGCCGGCGGTGCGACGTTCACCCTTCGCGCTGTCCTCGACGACCCGGACGTCGCCCCAGTCGAGCCCGCCCTGGATGAGCTCGACCGTGACCGGACGGGCGCGGGCGTTAGTCAGCTTGTACTGCATCGCCGTGCGCCAGCGGCGGTCGCCCTGCCGCGTGCGCGACACGGTGACGGGCTGCACCTTCACATCGAACGCGTCGCCGGTGGGAAGCGCGATGGTCGACCCTTGCGGGGTATGCTCGATCCGGTTTTCGCCGGTGAACTGCGGCTGCCCGCGTGCATCGCGGACATAGACCCGGACCACCCCCGCCGGCAGCGCGTCGCCCAAGCCTGCTGCACCCGAGTTACTGAACCGCAGCACCGACTGCGCGCTGCGTGGTTCATCCGAACTGCCGAGCCAGCCATTCTCGAACCGATAGCCCGCGCCCGCCGCCACGCCCTTGGCATCGAGGAAGCTGACCTGCTTGGTCTGCTTGTCGGCGATCGTGGTGCGTTCGGCCAGCGGATAGAGGTAGAAGTCGCCGAGCTGCTCGCGCGCGGCGCTCTCGGTGCCGGGGCGTGTCGTCGTTCGGCGGCGCGGACGCGGCGCATAGCCGCCGCTGCCGTCATCGTCGGCGCTGCCGACCTCGCCGGCGACCAGCAGCGTTTTGGCGTTAGCGAACGTCGTCCCGCTGCTATTCTTCAGCGTTACCCAGCCCTGGATATCGACCGTGCCGCTCTTGTCGTCGAACAGCGCGACATAATCGGCGCTCCAGCCGAGCCCGCGGCTCAGGTAGGACAGCGTCGCCGGACGGGTTCCTCCGCGCGTGCTGGTCAGTGTCACCGATAGCGTCGGGCGCGCCCGCAGCGCGTCGGGCACCCGGTCGAACACCGCGCGCACCGGCAGCCCATCGTCGCGCAGTACCTCGACATGACCGTTCAATTCGATGACCACGCCGCCGTTCACCGCCAGCACTTTCGCGCGATCGCGGGTTTCCGCGCCGGTGGCCGGATTGGTCCGCACCAGCGTGATCGTCTCGCCGACCGCTTTCTCCATCAGGCTCGACGGGCTGAGCAGATCATAGTCGAAATTCTGCTCGACGATCGCGGCATCGGGCACGGTCAGCGACACCGTTTCCGGTCGGATCGCTGCGCTCACGTCGGGGAAATTCTGGCGAACCCGCCCGCTCGCCAGGTTCAGCGGACGGATGTCCTGCACCAGGGCGACGTCGTTGGTGTAGATGGTGACCGACACGTCGCCTTGCGCCGTTCCGGCGGTCGGGGAATCAGCCGGGGGCGGCAATTGCTGAGCGGCTGCCGAAATCGACCCGAGCAGCATCACCAAACCACACGCTCTCGAGATGCTTTTGCGCACGTCACTCTCCCCAGTCCTTGCTATAATGGCGAGACCGCATCAGAAGGGCAACGCGACATTGTGCGTCTGATTTTCTGACCCAAACAACGGCGCTTGTTCGCTCTGATCGGTGCGCTGCGCCATTAAGGTTATGAGACGTTGATCATAGCCAAAATGACGGTGTCCGCGAGAGCGACGGCGGAGAGCAAGTCCGTCGGTTACTGGTCGTAGCGGGTGCCGATACGCCGCCAATCCTTGGAACGCCCGAACAAGATATCGATCCGATAGACGCCGAGCTCGGCGACGCCTTCCCACCGAATCCGCAAAGACCCATAAGGCGACGCTCAGACCGTCCTACCTTCGCCCGAAGAGGCGACGTTCGTTTAGCTTCGTATTCTAGCCGACGCGCCCGCCGCGACAGGCTAGCCGAGCAGGCGTTCCAATGGGGCCCTCGTCGACCATGCCGGCTGCATCCGATCGGCTAGAACCTCGTCCCGAAAGTGATGCTCGGCCCAAAGTATAGGCGAGAATGCTCCTTGTCGGCCCGGTCCGACCAGTTCCGCTGGAACCGGCCGAGTACTTCCGCCGAGATGTCCTTCTTGACGGCGAACAACCGCCGGACTGGCGCCGAGACGTCTAACCCAGCCTGCACCCGCAGGCGGAGATCTTGGCCAAGCTCGCTCCGGGGTCCCATCCGCTCTTTGCGATAGAAGCTCCACACACCCATCGCTGCAGCTGCCGCGCGGAGGTCGTTCCAGAACGGACCCGAGATCACATCGGCGCGCGCAGTCGGTAATATCCGGTTCTTCGTCGAATCCGTCGACCAGAGGTATTTCCGCTTGCCGCGAGTTTCTCACGACCATCCTGCCACGTTCTGCACGGATAAGCTGCCCGAGGAAGGCACCGAATGCCAATAGCACCTTGACCAGCCGGAGCGCGCGGTCGACGCAGTCTGAATGACGGATCCGAAGGCAGCCACACTTTCCCTGCTCGAGCGCCGCGCACCGGGGGCGACGATATGCCCAAGCGAAGTGGCCCGTTCAATTGCACAGGATTGGCGTAGCGCAATGCCTGCAGTCCATGAAGCGATAGACGAGCTAGTCAGCGACGGGCTGGTACAGCTTAGCTGGAAGGGACAGCCGCTTGCAAAGCGCTCAGGGCCGTACAGGATCCGCAATCTTGGCGGCGATTGAAGCTAGGGCTTAATTCGCATGTTTTGCCCATTCCAGTATCAGACGTCCGCACAACAACGTCATATTCAGCAGCTGCGGCTGCGGCGACCCACAGGCAGACTTTCATGCCGCTCCTTCTGCTGCCCGCAATCAGACATCGGTTTAGGTTGGCACGCTGTGCTCCTTGGTCGCTTGCGGCACGAACACCGAGAGCGCGAGCGTGACGCATACTATTATCAGGACGCCCCAGAACGTCAGGTGCAGGCCGCGCGCGAGCCCTGCCCACTTCGCCACTGTGCTTGCCGCCGACCCCTGCCCCACGAGCATCTACTGAACCTGTTGCAGCGGCCCAGCGGGTCCGCGTTCTAGGCTGGTAAGCACAGTGCCCAGCACCGCCGCCCCAAGCGTGCTGCCAGATTGCAGGCAACAAGGTGGAGGCCGTCGTGGCGCCACGCTCTGCCAAACCCACGCTGCCCTGGATCAGTGTAAGGATAAGGCACCACAACCCATCGTTCGCAGGTCGCACAAAATTTAGCTTTGCCGTCTCATTATGCGATAGCGCTGCGAGAATTCCGGAGCGCAATATGAAAACGATCTTACTCAGCTTGTCTCTGGCAGCAGTGGCCGCACCGACAATCGCGAATACGGATGATGTGAAGGCCAGCGCCGCGCGCCAAGCGGAGGAGCGGTTGCATACCGATTGGGCATGGCTCGGCCGCTACACGGAGGCCAATACGGCGTTGCCTGCCGGCATGGCGGGCCCACGCGTCGTCTTCATCGGCGATTCAATCACGCAGGGCTGGTTCGACATGGCCCCTACCTTCTTTACCGACAACAATCGCATCGGACGCGGGATCGGCGGGCAGACAACGCCGCAGATGGTGTTGCGCTTTCGCCAGGACGTGATCGATCTGAAACCCGCAGTCGTACAGATCATGGCCGGCACCAACGACATTGCCGGTAATACCGGGCCGATGACGCCCGACCAGTCGAAGGCTAATATCATGACGATGGCGGAACTCGCGCGCGCGCACGGGATCCGTGTGATCCTCGCCTCGATCCCGCCCGCCGCAAATTTTCCGTGGCGGCCCGGCCTGGAAACCGCCGACAAGATCGTGGCGATGAATAGCTGGTTGAAGGGATATGCTGCGCAGACCGGCGCTACCTATGCCGATTACTGGACGGCGCTACACGACGGCAAGGGGTTCCGTGCGAGCCTGACCTATGACGGCGTCCATCCGAACAAGGCGGGATATGCCGTCATGGGACCGGTTGCCGAAGCGGCGATCCGCGCCTCGCTCGCCAAGCCTGCCCCGAAGGCGCTCGCCCGGTGATCGTTCTCGCGCTGGCGCTCGCAGCCGTCATCGCCGGCCCAGTGGTGCGCGCCGACGATGGTCCGGTCCGCGGCGAGGCGCTCGCGAACGGCGGTGCGGTGTTCCGCGGCATCCGCTTCGCCAAACCGCCGACCGGACCGCTGCGGTGGCGCGCGCCCGAACGGCCGACGCGTTGGACTGAACCTGTCGAGGCAATCGCGCCCCATGCGGCCTGTCCGCAACCCGTCTATGGCGACTGGAACCGGGACGCGGCGATCCATAACTCGGAGGATTGCCTGTTCCTCGACGTACGCACGCCGACGTCGAGCGCGACCGCGGCGCTGCCGGTGCTGGTATGGATCCACGGCGGTGGCAATCGCGCAGGCGCCGGCGGCGGCACCGTCGAATCGCGGATCACCGAAGCAGGCATCGTGCTGGTCAGCATCCAGTACCGCCTCGGCGCGCTCGGCTTCCTGTCGCATCCCGCCCTCAGCCGTGAACAGGGCGGGCATTCGGGCAATTACGCGCTGATGGACCAGCAGGCGGCGCTCGCATGGGTCCAGCGCAACATCGCGCGCTTCGGGGGCGATCCAAAGCGCGTCACGATTGCGGGGGAATCTGCCGGCGCGCAGGACGTCGCGCTACACCACCTGGCCCCGGCTTCGCGCGGGTTGTTCGCGCAGGCGATCCAGGAAAGCGGAACGCCCGGTTTCGGTGTCGCGCCGCGGACGCTAGTGCAGAACGAACGCCTGGGTGAACGTCTCATAAGGGCCGCCGGACTGCCGGATACGGCCCCGACCGCCCAGCTCCGCAACCTGTCCGTCGCCAAAATCCTGGAGGCGCAAGACGCAGTCGATGTTCCCGATCTGGACGATGACAGCTTCATCTGGTTGCAGGCGATAATCGACGGTCGCGTCCTGACCGATACGCCCGCCAAGCTGCTGGCGAGCGGCCGGTTCGCAGGCACGCCGCTCGTCATCGGCGTTAATGCAAAGGAACTGCCCCTGCATGGCGGTCGCGCTGCGGCGGAGGCGACGGTTCGACGCGAATTCGGTGCGGGCGCCGACCGGGCGCTCGATCTCTACGGTCTCCAGCGAGGCGGTACGCCGGTCGATGATCTGCGCCTGGGTGACGTCACCGCGCAGATCGCCGATGACGTGACCTTTCGCTGTCCGACGATCGCCGTCTCCAAGGCATTCGCACGCATCGGTGTACCGGTGTGGCAGTATCAGTTCGACTACGCGCCGGCTGGCGGCACGGTCAGCCATGCAAGCGAGATCGGCTATGTGTTCAACCCGCCGCAACCCGGCCAGCCGCCGCTACAACGCTATTGGGTCAACTTCGTCAGAACCGGCAATCCCAACAGCGCCGGGTTGCCCCTATGGGCGCGCTATTCGGTCGACACGCGCGCCTACATGGCGTTCGAACAGACTGGCCCGGCTGCGCGGCGAGACCTGCGCGGGCCAATCTGCACGCTGCGCGACACTCCCTAACGCGCCGGCATCATCAGGCGATCAGGAGCGCCGCCCGGCTCGGCAGGCTGCGCGAGCCCTGGACTGCGCGCAGCCAAGCCGAGGAACGCGTCGTGCGGCTGCGCGAGCGCAACAGCCTGTTCAATCGACTCCTTCATCCGGGCAAATGCCGATTCAAGGTCCGGAATCGAGAAATGGTCGGCACCGGGATCATGCGCGGCCGCGTCGATCCCGAAGCCTGCATACATCGACAGCCAACTCGGATCCTGGAACGATTCCCACTCATACCGGACCAGATGGCCGCGCGCCTTGAACAACCGGAGCTTGTGCGCCAGCGCGTTGGGGAGCGCCGTGTCGCGGCAGCGATCCCACATCGGCTCTCCACGCCTGACATTGGCAAAATAATGGAGCAGCAGGAAATCGCGGATCCGCTCATATTCCAATCCGGTCGTGCGATTATATTCCTCCGCCAGCGCGGGATCAAACCCGCGATCGGGCAGCAAGGCGAGAAGCTTCTCGATACCCGTCTGTATCAGCGTGATGCTGGTCGATTCGAGCGGTTCCATGAAGCCCGCGGCGAGCCCAAGTGCGACACAGTTCCTCTGCCAAAAGGCCGTACGCCGCCCAGTGCGAAAGCGGATCATGTTTGGCTCGCCGAGCACTTCGCCCTCGAGCCTCCTCTTCAGCGTAGCGACCGCCTCGTCGTCAGAGATGTGACGGCTCGAATAGACATAGCCGTTGCCGACGCGGTGCTGGAGCGGGATGCGCCACTGCCAACCGGCTTCGAGCGCGGTGCTGCGTGTATACGGGGTCAGCGGCCCCGATCGCGTGCACGGCATCGCCACTGCCCGGTCGCACGGCAGCAGGTTCGTCCAGTCTTCATACGGCACGCCCAGCGCGCCGCCGAGCAGCAGCGACCGGAACCCCGAGCAGTCGACGAACAGATCGCCATCGATCGCCTTGCCGCAACTGGTGTCCACCCCGCTGATGAACCCCGTACGACCGTCGACGCGCACATCGGTGATAGTGGCATCGATGTGTTCGACGCCCCATGCGATCGCCTTCTGCGCCAGGAACCGTGCGAATAGCCCGGCATCGAAGTGCACCGCCCAGTCGAAAAACAGCAGATCATGCACCGGCCGGTCGGTCGGCGGCATGAACAGGTTGCGCTCCGCCAGCGCGGTGGCGAGACAGAAATCGGCCAGCGGCGAAGCGTGACCGGCAACGTTCATCTTGCGCCAGTAATGATGGAACGCCACGCCGCGCGATCGCATGCCGTACAGGCCGAACGGGTGGAAGAAGCGCTCGCCTTCGCGCTTCCAGTCGACGAACTCGATGCCGAGTTTGACCGTGCCTTGCGTCGCCGCCATCACCTCCTGCTCGGTGACGCCGATTTCGCGGAAGAAATCGCGGATGCCCGGCACGGTCGCCTCGCCGACGCCGACCGTGCCGATCGCGCTGGAGTCGATGACCGTGATCTTGACCGGCTGGCGCTCGAGCCGGCGCGCGAGCAACGTTGCCGCCATCCATCCCGCCGTGCCGCCCCCGACGATGACGATCGAGCGCAGCGGCCCGCGGGCGGATGCCGGACCCGGTGTTCTGCCCGTCATGACCAACTCCCCGTCAACGCAGTCCGGCGTACAGGTCCCCGCCACCCCGATGAAAGCCGGCGGGCATCTGCGTCACACATTACGCCTCAGAACTTGAAGCGTGCACCCGCCATGAACCGGCGCTCGTAAATGTTGTTGTAGGCCTTCTCGTCCGGGAAGGTCAGATAGTATTTCTCGTATTCTCCGGTCAGGTTCGACCCTTGCGCATACAGCGTCAGGTTCGGCGTGAAGTCGTAGCTGATCGACGCGTCAACATAGTTGGTTGGCTGCTGATAGAGTTCGAGACCCTGGATACCGCCGAAATTCTGCTGCACCGCGCGCTTGGAGCGATAATTCCACGCGACACGCGCTTGGAAATGATCGTCCTGGTAGAAGCCCGCCAGATTGGTCTGGATCTTCGAATTATCCTGGAACGGGATCGCATCGCCCTTCAGATCGACCGCGCCGGAGTCGGACGGCGAATAGGTGATGTTCGCGTCGATACCGAAGTTGGTCAGGATCGACGGCATGAAGCCGAGGTCGCTGAACGACTGTTTCCAGCCTGCCTCGACGCCCTTCAGCGTCCCGCCATCGCCTTGCACCGGCGTGCTGATCGAGACCGTTCGGTTGCGAACGACGCCGTCATTGTCGGGCAGGTCGGTGCGGACGATGTTGCCCGACTGGATGAAGCTCGCAACGTCGATGTAGAAGGCACCGACGCTGATCAGGCTGCTCGCGCCAATATAATATTCGAGCGATCCCTCGACGTTGGTGGCGCGCCACGGATCGAGCTGCGGGTTGCCGTTGGAACTGCCGCCGGTGACGCGGAACACGGGCGAACCGGGGTTGCTCGTGTCGATCGCATAGGTCGGGTTAAGGCCGCCGCCCCATTGATTGAGGTCGAGCAACGTCATCGTCTTCGAATAGGCAAGCCGCAGCTTCACGTTCTCGGCGAGGTTGAACGCGAGATTGAAGGCGGGCAGGAAGTCGGTGAAGCTGCGCTTGGTCTCGACGGTGCCGTTGCTCAGATTGGCCAGGCCATAGGGCTGTGGCGAACCGGTGACGAACTGCGTGATGTCGAGCTTGGTGTTGATGATTTTGAGGCCCGCATTGCCCGACACCGGGATACCGAACACGTCGCCCTTGACGTTGAGCTGCGCGTAGCCCGAAATCTGCTTCACGCCGACGTTGAACGACGCGCCGGGGTTCTGCACTTCCACGTTGCCGGGATAAAAGCTGTTCTGGAACGCCAGCGCGTTGTCCATCACCTTGGGATCCAGCACGTAGATCGGCGGCAGGCCAGCGCCCGGCAGGTTGTACTGCTTGACCTGCCCGTTGAAGATCGGATCGCTCGCCTTGCGGACCTGCCCTGCGGTGTAGGGAGCGAAGCTGGCGGTCCCGAATGTGCCCGTACCGGCACGGCACGAAGCATCGTTCAGGGGGACGTCGAATGCCTTCCATTTGACCAGGCAGCCACCCGCTTGCGACGCCTGCCCGGCATAGAGCGGTGCCGCGCGATCGAATTCGAAATCGTCGACCGTGCGCTCGCTATACCGGCCACCCAGGGCCAGGCTGACATTGTCGTTCGCCTCGTAGGAGACGTCACCGCGGATCAGCTTGAGGTCGCCCTTGCGCCGGTAATTGCCCTCCGACGAGGTCGTCTTCATCGTGTAGCTGTCGATATTGCCGAGCGCGTTCGTCAGCTGCGATGGCAGCGTGAACACGGGCTGGTTGCCGGTGAAATCGACCGTCGCTGGTAGCGACGCCGCGCCCGCCAAGGTGTTGACGACATAGCCGCCGGGATTGAACGCGACGTCTCCCGTCGAATAATGACCGATCCCGCCCGGCTGCCACTGCGCGCCGTTGGACGGGCTGAACTGCAGATAGCTCTGGTCGTAGTTCGAATAGGCCTTGCCGTAGATACCGCGCAGGCTTGCCTTGAAGCGACCGCCATTGTCGTACTTGAGTTCGACATTGTAGTTCTGCGACTGCGACTTGAAGCGATCATTCTGCGCGTACGAGTCGAAGTTGCCGAGATCGTAATTATAGACTTGTGTGGTGTTCAGGTCATAGTCGCGAGTCACGCCGCCGTTGCTGAGCGAAACAACCGAACCCGTGTTACGCGACTGCCCCGGGACGAATTCGGCCGCCTGCCAGTTGACGTTCTGCATCTGGATGCCGGCAGTCCGGTCGTTCTCGTTCTGGCGGGTGAAGAACGCGTCGGCGTTCAAGGTCAGCGCATCGCTGATCTCCCACTGCGCCGAGGCATTGATACCGATCCGCTCGCGCTGGTTCACCTTGTCCCAGGCGGTGAAACCCTGTGGGACGATGAACGCGTCGTTCGAGTCACCGTCGCCGTTCACGTCGCGGCCGGTACCGACGATCGTGCCCTTGGGACGATTGGCGGGCGAAAAGCCGCTGCTCAGGTTGACGTCGCCAGTCGGGTTGGCGGCGGTGTTGAACTGCTCGTTGTGGAGCGCTGCGCCATAGCCTTCCTGGATGCCGTTGTGCGAGTTCGACAGATGCAGGTTCGAATAGGCCCCGGACACGAGGAAGCCGACCTTCTCGCCACGGAAGCCGAACAAGCCGTTCAGGTTTGGATCGAATTCCTTGGTCTTGTCGCCGTACGCGCCCTCGGCGGCAGCCGCGAAGGTGAAGCCCTTCTTCAGGTCGAACGGACGGCGCGTGCGCAGGTTGACGGTGCCGGTGATGCCCGCGTTGAGCAGGTCCGCCGTGCTCGACTTGATGACGTCGGCGCCGGCGAACAGCTGCGACGGGATGTCGTTGAAGTTCGGCTGGATCGTCGTGATCGATTGCGCGCCGAGATAGGCCTCGCCGTTGAGCAGCGTCGTCACCTGTGGCAGGCCGCGAATGTTGATTGCCGCCCCCTCACCCGCGTCGCGGCGGATCTGCACGCCAGGGATACGCTGGAGCGAATCCGAAATGGTCACGTCGGGCAGCTTGCCGATGTCTTCGGCGGAGATCGAATCGGTGACCGACGCGGCATCGCGCTTCAGGTTGACCGCACGCCGCTGCGCGCCGCGAATGCCGGTAACGACGATGTCCTCGCTTTCTGCGGCGGCATCACTCGTCGGGGTGGTCGGGGTTTGCGTTTCGCTCGCCTGATCGGCCGCAGCCGCGGACGGCGATGCAGCCTGATCGGTGGGCGCGCTTTGCAACACCCCCTGCGTCGTCGATGTTTGCTGCGCGAGCGCAGTACTGCTGCTGACCAACGCCGTCACCGACGCGGCGACCATCAACATGTTCTTGGATTTTGCGCGCAACATTCCGACCCTCTCCCTCACAATCAACACCGCCAGCGATTGGCGAACGCTTTAGCCTGCGAGAATGAAGTTGATCGGCGCCGCGGCGCCCTACCCCTCTCCCACGTGCCAGCCGCAACTTACCGTTGTCTTGGCACCCGTGTTCTACCGCGCCGCAAAGCGCCGTCAATTGGATAATCAATTTGCGTTTATTTTTCGAACTGGCATTGTCGTTCGGGATGGCCGTGCAGCGGTCACGACCATGGGGGGAGGATATCTTGGGGGAGAGTGGTACCATTGCCAACATCGGCGGGCTGGTATGCGAAGATGCCGCGCCGGCGCTCGGTATCGATTTCGGCGGGACGAAGATCGAAGCCGTGTTGCTCTCGAAAGACGGCGCGGCTGCGTGGCGGCAACGCATTCCCAATCCCGGCAGCTACGACAGCGCGCTGACCGCGATATCGAACCTGGTCGCCGCGGCGGACGACGCCGGAAGCGCGCGCTGCACGGTCGGGATCGGTGCACCGGGCTCGCCGTCACCGCGAACCGGGATCATGCGCAACAGCAACTCTACCTATCTCAATGGCCGCCCCTTTCGCGAGGACCTCGCCCGGGCGCTCGGTCGCCCCGTACGGCTGGTCAACGATGCCAATTGCCTGGCCCTGTCGGAGGCGATCGATGGTGCCGCTGCGGGTGCGCAGAGCGTCTTTGCGCTGGTGATCGGTACCGGAGTCGGTGGTGGCGTCGTGCTGTCCGGCGCCGCGATTGATGGTGCGCACGGGATCGCTGGTGAGATCGGCCATCTGCCCCTGCCCTGGCCCGGCGGACGCGAGGCCGATCCTCCGGCATGCTGGTGCGGGCTGTCGGGCTGCATCGAGAGCTGGGTTTCGGGTACCGGCTTTGCGCGGGCCGCGGCCACCGAACACGGCCTCGCGCTAAGTACGCCCGACATCGTTGCCGCGGCGCGCTCCGGCGACCCCGCGGCCCGCGCCGCGCTAAGTGCCTATGTCGATCGCCTCGGGCGTGTGCTCGCGCTCGTCGTCAACCTGCTCGACCCCGAGGTGATCGTCCTTGGCGGCGGCATGTCGAACGTCACCGAAATCTACGCCGGCCTGCCCGATGTCGTGCGACGCCACACATTTTCCGATCTGTGGGACGGCCGTATCGTGCCCGCACGCTGGGGCGACGCCTCCGGCGTTCGCGGTGCCGCAAGATTATGGACAAAGGATCCGCAGGTCGGTCACTGACCCGGCATACCGCGGCACAAAACTGACCGGCGGCACTGCCAAGCCGGCACCTCAGGAGGGACTATTCATGCGACTGGCGACACTCACCACCCTGTTACTGCTAGGAACGGCCCTGTCGGGCGCGGTCGCAGCGCAAACCGCGCCAGCCGACGCGCCAGCAGCGATCGGCAACGCCGGCCCCTATAACGTCGACATCCTCGCCGGCGGGATCGGCGTCGAGCGCGACCTGACCGGCGCGCAGGCAGGGGTCGCCGCCGATGCGCCCTGGACTCTGTCGACCTGGGTCCGGCCCGGTGCGACGCGCATGACCGGCACCCTGCTGGCCGTCGGCGATCCGCTAGGGGCCTGCCGCTGTCTCTCGCTCGTCGATGGCCGCGTCACCGGCGCCGACGGCAGCGTCCGCGTCACCGGCGGAAGCATGCTCGCCGCCGGTCGCTGGACGCATGTCGCCGCCGTGTCGGACGGTCGCACGCTGACGCTCTATGTCGACGGCCGGCCGGTCGCGTCGCGCGCCGGCCGCTCGGTCGCCGTCACGCCCCGTCTGGCACTGGCACCCGTCACCGGCACCGGCCGCGCGAAGCAGCATTTCGGCGGATCGCTGGCCGACGCGACGTTCGACGCGCGCGCGCGGAACGCCGCGGCACTGGCCGACGCGGCCCGCGCGCAGCCAGACTTCGCGCTCGTCCAGTTCTGGCAGGTCGGCGTCGGCTGGCCGCTCCAGAAACAAGCCAATATCGGTTTGACGCAGCAACAGGATCCGTGGACGCTGCCAAAGGCACGCGGCGACGCCACCACGTCGCCGGTCTTAAACATGCCCTTACCGCCGACGGGGTTGGCGCCGGCACGCGACGGCCGCTGGCTGGTGAACGGCTGGCAGCTTGCCGCCGCGCCGGACGTGCGCGACGATGGTGCGACGCTGTCACGTCCGGGCGTGCCCAGCGGCACATGGCGTGCCGCAACCGTACCGGGCACCGTGCTGACCACGCTGGTCGATCGCGGAGTCTATCCCGACCCCTATTACGGGTTGAATAACCTCAAGATTCCCGAAAGCCTCGCCCGGCAGGATTACTGGTACCGCACCAGCTTCACCGTCCCGCCCGAAGCCGCCGGAAAGCGGCTTACGCTCGTCTTCGGCGGCATTAACTATGCCGCAGACGTTTGGGCAAACGGCCGCAAGCTCGGCAGTACACGCGGCGCGTTCATCCGCGGCCAGTTCGATTTCGTCCCCGTCGCCGGTGACAATGTCGTCGCGGTGCGCGTGTCGCCGCCGCCCCATCCCGGCATTCCGCACGAACAGTCGATCAGCGCCGGCGTCGGCGAGAATGGCGGGCAGCTCGCCATCGACGGTCCGACCTTCGTCGCCACCGAAGGGTGGGACTGGATTCCCGGCATCCGCGACCGCAACACCGGGCTGTGGCGTCCGGTCGAACTGCTGGCGCATGGCGACGTCCGCCTGCTCGACCCACAGGTCGTCACCGACCTGCCGCTGCCACGGACCGACCGTGCCGATGTTTACATCACCGTCCCCGTTCGCAACGACGGCACCACGCCGCGCAGCGTCACCGTTCGCGCGGCGTTTGGCGATGTGCATGTCGAGAAGACGGTGACCGTATCGCCCGGCGAGACGAAGGTCGCCTTCTCGCCCAAGGACTTCGCCCAGCTGCGCGTCGCAAATCCGAAACTCTGGTGGCCGAACGGCTATGGCGAGCAGGCGCTGTACCAATTGTCGCTCGAGGCGCTGGCTGATGGCCGGCTGTCGGACACGCGTACCGACCGGTTCGGGATCCGTGAGGTGAGCTACGACCTGTCGCTGTTCGATACCGCGGGCGCGCTCCGGCGGGTCAATCTGCAGTTCACCGATGGCAGCCTGCGCGGCGAACGTCTTATCGACGTCCGTCACGAAGCGATCAAGCAGTCGCCGAACGGGTGGACCGAGTCGCTGACCGTCGCCGGCCAAACCTCACCGGCGGTGACGCCTGTCGAGGAGACGATGCCCGAGCCGCATTTGACCATCCGCGTGAACGGCGTGCAGATCGCGGCGCGCGGCGGCAACTGGGGCATGGACGATGCGATGAAACGCGTCGGCCGGGACCGGCTGGCACCCTATTTCCGTCTCCAGAAGGAGGCGCACATGAACGTCATCCGCAACTGGATGGGTAATAACACCGAAGCCGAGTTTTTCGACCTCGCCGACGAGACCGGCATGATGGTGCTCAACGATTTCTGGCAATCAACGCAGAATTTCCAGGTCGAGCCGCAGGACCCGGAGCTCTTCCTCAAGAATGCGGACGACGTCGTGCGGCGCTATCGCAATCACCCGTCGATCATCCTGTGGTTCGGCCGCAACGAAGGCGTGCCCTATCCCACGCTGAACGAAGGGCTCGACGATCTCATCGCGCGCGAGGATGGCACGCGCTGGTTCACGGGCAGCTCGAACGTCGTCAATCTGCAGGGATCGGGGCCGTACAACTACCGGCCACCGGTGGGCTATTTCACCGATCTGGCCAGCGGCTTCTCAGTCGAAACGGGAACGCCGTCGCTCTCGACGCTTGAATCCGTCCGCGCCACCATGCCCGATAGCGAGACCTGGCCGCTCAGCGACACGCTGGCCTATCACGACTGGCACTTTGCCGGGAACGGCGACATCAAGACGTTCATGACGACGCTGGCGACGATGTTCGGGCCTGCGACGAGCTTCGCCGATTTCGAGCGGAAAGCACAGATGATGAATCTCGAGACGCACAAGGCGATGTATGAAGGGTTTCTGGGCCATCTCTGGACCAAGAACTCCGGTCGGCTCCTGTGGATGACCCACCCGGCCTGGCCGTCGAACGCATGGCAGATCTACAGCTGGGACTATGATACTCATGCGGCATATTACGGGGCGAAAAAGGCCGCGGAGCCGCTCCACGTTCAGCTGAACTTGCCGGGCAACGAACTGGTCGTACTCAATACCACCCGCGAGCCACGCCCCGGCCTTCTCGTACGCACGCGGGTCGTCGGGCTCGACAATGCCGAACTGTTCAGCCGCGAGGACCGTCTCGATGCAAAGGCGAATGCGGCAACCCCGCTTGCCGCCGTACCACTCGACCGCCTGTTCGCATCGCATCCGATGGTTCTGGTCAAGCTCGACATGACCGATCGGTCCGGCACGACGGTTGCGGAGAATTTCTACTGGCGCGGCAAGGACGAGGCAGCCTATCAGATGCTCAACAGCCTGCAGAGCGTTACCCTGAGCAGCTCGGTCGCCGCCCCGATATCGGTCGGTGACGACATGATGGTGGCCGTGACGCTCACCAATGCCACCAAGGTGCCCGCGCTCAATGCGAAGCTGACGCTGGTCGATACGGCGGGAAAGCGCATCCTGCCGGCATTCTACAACGACAATTATGTCGCGCTCCTGCCCGGTGAGACCCGGCGCATCGAAATCCGCTATCCAAAGACGGTCGGCGCGGCGCCGGCGGCGGTGACGTTACGAGGCTGGAACCTCCCAGAAATGACGCGTCCAATCGGACGATAGCCCGTTTGATCGTACGCAGGTCATTATGGGGCGCGACTGCGTCGCCGCCCCTGATGATCGGAACTACGTCCGGAACGGGACGCCTTGAAGGGCGACGGGGCACACCTGAACATACGGCGCTTTACGCTAAAAGTACCACCTATTGCGAACTGCCGGCTTTCCACCAAGAAGCGACACTCGCCCCCCCCCGCCCCTTCTTCTGAACGAACGTCCGTTTATGCCGATCGCCGGCCGAAAGCAGACAGGCTGCTTTCCACCAGCTTTGCGTGCAGAAGGTCTGGTGTTGCCGAAAACCGCGGGATGGCTCAAAAAAACTACGCGGCGGTAGAACGTACGACCGCACGACATCGGGCACCGCGCTACTCCTCCTCATCCTTGCGCGACTGACCAGCAGCGAGATTGGCAAGGACCGTATTGCTGAAAGCGACGCGGCGATCTTCGCGCGGACGATCGAGATCATCGTCGTGCCATGTGAAGACCGCCGATCAACCAGCTTCCGCATGCTCGATCCTGGAGGTTCGAGGCCGACACCGCGGATTGCCGCGACGGCGCGGAACCGCCCCCTCGCACCGCCACGTCGGGCCAATCAATATCTAACTCGTGGATAATCCGGTCGAGCGTTTGCGCCTTTGGCCAAGTGCGGACATTTTCGATCCGAGACAGGGCAACGCAGGTCATTCCTACACCGAAGGCAAGTGCTTCCTTACTGATCGCCCTAGAGTGCCTTTCACGTATGTACGATGATCCCTGAGTATCTCTCCGAGCTCCGGCCGCAGATGGCTGAAACCTTGTGGCAGTCGCATCCGGGCGGGGGGACTATCCGATTTCATGAAACCGGCATGTAACATGACGTGTATTTCGTACGTACCCGCTGACAGCCGTAACACAACGCTGGTATGGCCGCTGCACGGATAATGTTGGCACAGGGACCAGAAGCGCAACAAGCGCTGGCCGAGCTTGTGCGCTTGCTGGCAAGGGAAGCGACCATCGAACATGCATGCGGGATTCCCGTGCCGCCGAGGCGGTGAAGCAAAGGCAGGCCGAGACATCGGCTATTACCACATGGAAAAGCTCACTAGCCTTGACCGCCTACCCTACAACGGCTTCATGGTTTCCTGTTTTCTAGCAAAGATAGAGAATGGTCCCGCTTGCTGGCCACGAGCGGTCGCTATACTTAACGATTGACATATCCACCTCAGGATTGTGGACACGCAAGCCCAGCCAGGAGTTTAAAGCCTGCGACGGCGGCAGTTCAGCTTGATGTGGTGAAGCTGGTGCGAGAGGGTCGCGCCGCGGTGTCGCAGGCTAGCCAAGATCTGGACTTGCCCGATAACCTGCTTTGCAAGTGAGGGCATGATATAACGTTCGAGTCCTTGGCGACACCTGGGGGACTAGCCGATGTCCTGGTTCTGAAAAGCGCTCGGTGTTCTGCGCAGCAAGCTCGGGCACTCGACCCTGGGCTATCACAGTTCTACAGATTTTGAACGGCAGGCACAGGTAGCTTAACCTCGCGTCTATTGGCCCAGCAGCGGCTTATGGCGTTGGGGTCACAGATGACAAAGTTCATGCCACACCCACGCCAATGAGGGGCAAAACCGGTCAGAGATATGAATACGCTGCACAACCGACAACGCCGCCCGTGAGGGCGGCGATTGTAGTTCTATATCGGTGGTTGCGGGGAGGTGCAGCCACCTTGATTTGCTTATCGAATGTCGATGCTGACTTGCCCAATTACATAGTGATGAAGCGAATTGCGTTGTCTACTTCACCCCTCTGGTTCCCTTGTGTCAGGGGTCCGCGATCTCGGCCGTGTCTGAGCCAATGCTATTCTCGAGAACCGTCATAGCCTCTTGCTTTTGAAGGCATATTTGGTGGAACGCGGAACGGCAGCTTCCAGGAAGGCGCGTGGCAATAGCCGACATTACGGGAGCTGCCGCTTTTCCCAAAATAGATCGATTTTTTTGGAATGGCGGGGTTTGAGAAAGATAGCCAACGTAAGCCAGCCGACATCTCCTTACCCGCTGCAACGTCCAAACAGATCGTTCAGATACGCCGCCAGATGCAGTCCCGATTTGGTCATCTGCGCATGGAGCAGTGGCCGGGCGGTGTAGAGATAGTCACCGTCGATCGTCTTCGACTTGGGATAGACCTGCGGATGAAGCGCCCGCGCCTCGTCGACCCATGACACGGGATCGGGGCTCGACCACGCGATGGCCTGCTCGCTGGTGATCCGGGCGAGCAGATAGTCGGTCCATTCGGTGTAGGACATCTGCTCGCTGTCGATCAGCGTCGAATCCCAGATCGTGTGCAGGTTGGTCTGTTGGCCGCGCAGCGTCACGATCTCGTCATTGCCCCCGCGGTCGCGGGCATTGCCCGAATGCAGCGGCTGGCCGAGATCGCCGGCGATATGAACGATCATGCGCAATGCGTCGCGTCGCGCGGCGATCGGCGCCTTGCGGTCGCGCACGACGGCCCGGAACTTGGCCAGCGCCGACACCGCATCGCCCTGCGGGGGTACGCCCGCCTGCGTATAGGTCTTGCCGTCGGGTATCGTGACGAAATGCCAGTTGAAGGTCGTCTTGCTCCAATAGGGATCGGACTGCATCCGCATATAGTCCGCCCAGTTGGCGGCATCGGCGAGCGTTTCGACGCCGAGGAGATCGCGGATCTCCAGCCGGGTCGTGCCGCAGATGAAGCGGTCCGCGATCGCGCCGCTGACGCGGTGCCCGGTCGGCCCCCACGCCATCGCCGGTGTCGATGCCAGCGCCAGCGCGCCGGCGAGAAAGGCCCTGATGAATCGCATGCTGTAATCCTTGTGCGCGACGGGGAGGCGCCGTGACCTCCCCGTCCGTCGGTCAGAAGTCGAAGCGGAGGCCGACCCGCATCTGCCAGAGCGAGGCGCTCTGATAGGTCGTGGCGGTCTGCCTGCTCGCATTGGAGTAGAGATAGCGGGCGCACGGATTCCCCGCCGCCGCGACGCACGAAACGTTGGCGATGCTGACCGAGTCCGAGAAGACCTTGTAGGTGTTCCAGTTGCGGTTGAGCAGGTTCAGCACATTCTCGACATCGGTGAAGACCTTCGCCTTGCCGAAGAAGAACGGGATCTCCTGCGACACATGGAGATCCAGTTTCGAGAAGCCCGGCGACGTGCCCAGGTTGCGCGGCGCGATCGCGCCGTAATATTTGCGCAATTTGCTGCCGTCGACGGTGGCACGCAGCGCGTCGAGCGTCGCCTGGTCGGCGAACTCCACCACGCCGACCTGCGGACGGCCCGCCGCATTGATGATCGCCGCCTGATCGAAATCGGGAACGTAGAACAGATGCCGCCCATTGCCGCCGACCGTGCCGAACACCTGCGACCGACCGTTGCTGGCGTCGGTAAAGGTGTAGCTGTACGGGCGCCCGCTGCGGAATTCCTCGAACAGGTCGATCCGGAACTCGTTGTCGCCGAACAGGTCCGCCCTATAGCCGATCTGCACCTTGCCGTTGTGCCGTGTCTCGAAGCTCGAGCGGCCCAGCGTGCCGCGGTTCGGGTCGGCGGTGGTGACGCCCAGCAACTCGGTCGGCGTATAGCCGGTGAACGAACCGACATCCTTCACGTCCGAATAGATGTAGTTCGCGCCGAGCGAGAGCCCACCGATGCGCTTGCCCAGCCCTACGCCGAGAACGCGCGAACGGCCCTGGCCCGTGTTGCGCAGCACGATGTCCCAATTGGCGCCGACCGCGGGATTGTAGCGCGGGCGGCCATCGGGAAGCTCGCCGATCTGGGCGGTCCGCACGTCGGTCGCGACGAAGCCGTTATTCACTTCGCTGGCGAGCGCGCTGAGGTTGAATTCCCAATTGTCCGCGATCCAGCCGGGGCCGAACGGCAGGCTTCCCGACCAGTTGAGCGCGACATTGGCCTTCCAGGTGGACGCCAGCTTCAGATCAGGGTCGAGCGCTCCGACCGAGGCCGCCGCGGGGGCCCCGGCACCCGCCAGATACTGGTCCAAGACGCTTGGAATGCCCTGGCCGGTGACGTTGTCGAGCGCCGCCGATCCCAGCGATGGGGCGATGTTGGCCGCGGCCCCGGTCTGGGTGGCATCGACGAAGCTGGTGCCGTTGCGCTGGAACAACAGGCTGTTCTGGCGCACGCCGTCGTTCGAGAAGGAGTTCGAGAACCAGACATCCGGCGTCCCGCCGCCGAACAGGCCGGCGCCGGCCGACAGGCGCAGGTTTGGCTTCGCATCCCAGGTCACGCCCAGCCGCGGCTGCAGCACGCCGCCCGTCGGCATCGCCGCATTGGAGAAGCCGTACGCCGAGAGGAACCGGACGTTGAGCTGCGGTCGGTCGGCATCGACCCAGTCGTAGCGCAGCCCGCCGGTCACCGTGATATCGGGTGATACCGACCAGCTGTCCTGCACGCCGAACGTATAGGACATGTAATTGAAGCGCGCGGCCGCGTCCGCCGGATCGCCCGACAGCGCGTTGGCATAGGTCAGCTGGTTCGCACGCCCCGCCTCGAGATCGGCGATCGAATCGAAATAATATTTCCCCTTGGTCGCGGGGACGAACAGGTTGTTGATCTTGACCTGCTGCCCCTCGGCGAGGAGCTTGATGACGTGGCCGCCGCCCGAATATTGGCCCGACCACGACACGCCGCTGTTCCGGATGCTGAGATAGTTGGACTGGCGGAACTGATCGGGGCCGAGCAGGACGCGGCCATTGGGGTTGGCGCCGGTCGGGGCGAGGCAGTTCAGCCCGCTGCCGCGCGACACGGGGTCGAGGCAGATCTCGAACTCGGGGAAATCGCTGCCGCCATAGGGGTTCTGCGTCCGCTCGTAATCGCGGCGCGTGACGCGCAGTTCGGTCGAGAAATTGTCGCTCCAGTTGGAATTCAGCTGGGCGGCATAGGCGTTGGTCGTCTCGCCGAGCAGATAGAAGTTGGATTGCAGCCCGACCGACGGGTTCGACCCGGTCTCGCTGAAGCCGACATCGCGCGGCACCTCGTTCTTGTGGTAGATATATGTCAGCGCGAGCCGGTGCCGGTCGCTGATGTTCCAGTCGAGCTTCGCCGACGCCTTCTTGTCCTTTTCCGGCAACGTTTTGGCGATGTCGAGCGGGTCGAAGCCGTAGCGGCTGTTCAGGATGCTGCGGACGCGGTCGACGTTGGCGCGGGTGACGAACGGGATCTCGGTGCTCGCGCCCTCTCCTGCCAGGCCGCGCGCGCTGACCTGGCTTTCCTTGAGCTGCTCATAGGATATGGCGAAGAACAGCTTGTCCTTGATGATCGGGCCGGACAGGTTGCCGCCGTAATCGCGGAAGCTCGGCACCGGGGTCAGTCGTCCCGCCGCCGCCGGGACGACCGTCCCGTCCGAGCGGACATTATCGTAGGTCTTCGTGCCCTGAAGCGAATCGTCGCCGAAGATTCCGAAGGTGCTGCCATGGAACCGGTTGCTGCCCGATTTCAGGATGATGTTGACCGATCCACCCTGGAGATCGCCCTCGGAAATGTCGATCGGGACCGCCTTCACGTTGAGCTGGTCGATCGCATCGAGAGAGACGATGCCGCGCGCCGACGGCAGGCCGCCTGCGTTGAGCCCGAAATCGTCGCCGATCGCGACGCCGTCGATGGTAAAGCGATTGCCGCGCGGGCTGGCGCCGCCGATCGAGATCGCCCGACCGCGCGGGTTCGGATCGAGGCTGGTGAGCGGGTCGCGCCGCAGCAGGTCGCGCAGGTCACGATTGACCGACGCGATGCCTTGGATCGCATCGGCGTTCAGGCTCGTCTGCCCGGCGACGGCGAGACCGTCACGCTTGGCGCCGGCGGTAACGACGATGTCGTTGCCGGTCTGCGCATCGACCGTGACGTTCAGCGTGACGGTGCTGCCAGCGGCGGTCTGCACGCCTTCTGTGGTCTTGCTGTCGTACGACGGTGCGTTGACGGTCACGCGGAACGGTCCGCCTGCGCGCAGACCGGAGGCATTGAAATTGCCCGTCGTGTCGGTCGCCTGGGTGACCTGCGTGCCGGACGGCATGTGAACGATCGTGACCGACGCATTGGCGACGGGCTGTCCGCCCGCATCGGTGACGCGACCACGGACGGCAGAGGTGGTTTCCTGCGCGAACGCGGGCTGAACGCAAGCGACGGTAAGCGCCAGAACACTGGCGCCAATGGCGGTTAGTCTCATGAAATCTCCCTGGGCCGCTTGCCATTTCGGCCTAGCGGAGGCCCCTATGGGCAGTGTTCATGTCAGTGTTGTTACGGATCGGATCGTTTGCGGTTTGTGGATGATTTCTGCCAGCCTGACTTTGCTGGAAAAGAATTCATGGCGGGACAGTCGCCGGGGCAATCGCAAGGATAGCCGTCCGGGGCACCTGCTCTTGTAACTCAGTTCTCGATTGCTTTTTCCCGAAATGACCTGTCGGACATGGAGAAACGGGAAAAATCGTGCCTATGGAGTGGCCGTTATCGGGAGCCCGGATCGCCAGCCTTAACGTCCGGGTGTGGGCGTTTTGGGTCCGTCCGCTTTACCGCCCGAAAGCTGCCAGTCGGCTTCAGGAACGGTTGGCAAGCTGGGAGCGCCTGAACGTCCCGACCTGGTGTTTAGCGGACAGGCAGCTTTCAGGAGGCAGCTGGCGATTGCTGCCGTTCCCAAAAGGATCAATTATGGAAGTCGTTTCAGGTTAAGGTTTGGCGTCGGCTTCCTCTGTGAAGGGCACATCGAACGGTCCGGAAACAATGCGCCCGCTAACCTTTGAACCGGTGCTATCCACATGCAGCACCATGTCAGTCGACAGTATGAAGTAGGTGTCCGGCGACGACGCATAGAGCGGCTCGCTGACTCCTTCCTTCAGCGACAAGGCCAAGCCCGATCCTTCGCCGGTGATCGAGAAAGAGCCAAGGTTTGGAATTGCGTAGTTGCCAACCAGGCGCGCGCGCATGAGCGCCGGGATCGGCACACTCGCGCGCTCGATGCTACGGTAGCTTGGCCAGCCATAGGCTGCGGCCACGCTGCGGGTAATCTCAAGCCCCAACTCATTGCCCTGAGCGCCGTTGGTCATGACGGCTACGCCATCGCCAGTGTCGGTATAGGCTACCAGGAAGTTCTCATATCCCTCGTTGCTGCCCCCATGCGAGAAGTCGCGAGCGGCAGATGCACCGTGGACCTCAAGGCCGAGGCCGTAACCGCCCTTGCCGGGTGTCAGCATCTCCGTCGCGAGCGCCCGGCTGAGAAGTGCGCCCGTCTTGCCGCGAGCGCTGTTACGCACGGCTATGGCGTAGCGCAGCAGGTCGCCCGGCGTGCTCCAAAGACCCGCTGCGGCCAGTTCCGGGTAAGTGTGGGGTCCGCCCAAAACGGGCACTCCCGTCCCATCGTGCGGCCAAGCTGCGTTCGCCAGCAAGGCAGCGTCGAGCGGCTGCGCGAAGTAGCTATGCGTCATGCCGGCGGGACGGAGCACCTCGTCGCATAGCACGTCGGCGAATGTTTGGGCTGTCACATCGCCGATTAGCTTCTGAACGACGGTATAGCCCCCGCCGGAGTAGCGCCAAGCCGTGCCCGGCGTGGTCTCCACGACAACCGGCTTGGTGTTCGCAGGCGCGCGGCCGGCGAGCACGTCATCGACGCTCGGCACCGGTAGGCCGGCAGCATAGCCGGGAAAGCCGTGTACCTTGGTCCCCGCAGTGTGCGAGAGCAGCTCACGCAACGTAACGTGCGCGCCGGGCGGCGTCGGCAGTTTCCAGCCTCGAAGCTGCCCGTTCACGTCGCCATCAAGCTTCAGGCGGCGCTGCTGGACGAGACGCAGCGCGGCCAGCGCCGCTACCGGCTTGCTAATCGAACCCGCCTGAAAAAGAGTGTCGGGTGTCACCGGTATCCCCCCGCGCGCGTGATCCCGTATCCCTTGGACCATTCGATCGTTCCGCCACGCAGGACGGCGACGCTGGCACCGGGCACGTGCAGCCGACTCATCTCTGCGGCAATCGTTCGAGGTGACGCTGGCGTGCCGGCCAGCACCACAGCGGAGGTCAGGCCGTGCTCGACCTCAGCAATCTTTGATGGTCCAGAAGCAAGTGGCTGTTGCTGGGCGGCGACAGGAGCGGACACGAAGGCCAAAACGAACGCTACTCGAATTTGCCCGATCATCATCCCCGCCTTCTGGTGTCCTACTGGGCTAATACGCTACGCATTACTGCCGGGCGTAGCAAGGACCCTGCTGCGGCCCCGTACCGACCGCCATTGCCCTTGGTCCATTCTCGATCGAATTTCGGGAATGGCCGAGCTTGGTGGAGAGCGGAACGGCCGCTTTTGGGTGCCGATCGGCGAAAGCGGGCGTGTATTTATATGGCAGGGCAAGGCACGCATGAGGACCAAGCGCGACTCATCGCTGCGTCTGCGCAGTTCGCCACAGCTGACGCAATAATGCCCGATATTGGCAAAAAGCGGTCAGATATCTGGGCGCATTCATATTTTTTACGCATTGGCTACGTATCGGCGATCGCTGGATATCGTTGGGATGCGGCATCGACGTCGCAAGCTTGTAAAGGCGCTGGGCATGGGAATTGATCGCCGGACCTTCATGCTCGGTGCATCCGGTGCCGCCGCTGCACAGGGGGGGGCCGCGTCCGCGCTGCGCCGATCTGGAGGCGGTGGCTCAATCATGGACGTCGAGCATGTCGTGGTCCTGATGCAGGAGAACCGCTCGTTCGATCATTATTTCGGCACGTTGCGCGGTGTGCGCGGGTTCGCGGATCCACGGCCAGTCGCGCTGCCCGGCGGCCGGTCGGTATGGGCGCAGCGCGGCGCGGATCGCGACGGGGGACGGACGATCTGGCCGTTCCGGCTGGACTATAACGCAAGCAACGCACGCTGTTTCACCGGGCTCGATCACAGCTGGAAGGACAGCCAGGCGCGCTGGCGCAACTGGGACGTATGGGCGGACCAGAAGGGCCCCCTCACGATGGCGCATCTCACCCGCGCGGACATTCCGTATTATCATGCGCTGGCTGACCAGTTCACGATCTGCGACGGCTATCACTGCTCGTTGCAGGGCCCGACCGGCCCGAATCGGCTCTATCATTTCAGCGGTACCAGCGGGCTCAGCGTCGGGCAGGAGGGGGTCTACTGCGTCACCAATGGCGGCACCGACCCGAACCCCGGTGCCGATATGGCCGAGGACGACGCCACCGAGGGACTGCGCTGGCGCAGCTATGCCGGACGGCTGGAAGACGCCGGGATTGCGTGGCGCATATATCAGGAGGCCGCGAACTATTCGGACAACCCGCTCGGCTATTTCAGCGAGTTCCGGAAACTGAACCGCGCGTCGTCGCGCTATCGGCGCGGGCGCGCCTGTGTCGACTGGATCGACGGTGTCGCGCCCAGCGATCCCGAGAAGACGCAGGCGAAGCACCTGATCGCCGCCTTCGCCGCCGATGCCGCCGCGGATCGGTTGCCGGCGGTGTCGTGGATCGTGCCGATGATGCAGATGAGCGAGCACCCCGATGCGCCGGTGCCGTTCGGCGAAGTGCTGATCAGCAGCGTGGTCGCAGCACTCGCCGCCAACCCGGACGTCTGGGCTAAGACGGTGCTGATCGTCAACTATGACGAGAATGACGGCTTCTTCGATCACGTGCCGGCCCCTGTCCCGGGAATCGCGCCGCGGTACGGCGCGAGCAATGTCGACGTCCGCAGCGAAACCTATCAAGGCGAGCCCGTCGGGCTTGGGCCCCGTGTGCCGATGACGGTTATCTCGCCCTGGACGCGGGGCGGATGGGTCAATTCGCAGCTGTTCGACCATACCTCGGTCCTCCGCTTCCTCGAGAAGCGCTTCGGCGTGATGGAGCCGAACATCTCGCCGTGGCGGCGCGCGGTCTGCGGCGACCTCACTTCAATCTTCGACTTCGACGTGCCGCTACGCGCGCGGCGCGATACGCGCTGGGCGGCGGCTTTGCCGTCGGTCTCTGGCTATGTCGCGGAGACCGAGCGGTTGTGCGCCACCGCGCCGCCGCCGGTCATCGCCAACGGACAGGGCGTGCCCGCGCAGGAGACGGGGACACGCCCGGCGCGTGCGCTGCCGTACCGGTTTGCCGTCGAGCCCTTGTGGTCAAGTTCGGGCCTGACGCTGCGCTTCGTAAACGAAGGCCCGGTGGGTGTCGTTTTTGGCGTGCAGGACGAGCTGGCCTTTCCGGGATGGCGCTATTTCACCGTGGCTGGCCAGTCGCGCCTCGAGGAGAGGTGGGACGTCGGGCCGGGCCAACCGCACGCGCTGGTGATCCGCGGGCCGAATGGCTTCCAGCGCGACGATCGCGGTGGGGGCGACGGCGCGCGCATCGAAGCCGCCTGGCACGATGCCGGCACGGGCGGCGTAGTCCGGCTGCGCAACCGGGGCGTTGCGCCGGTGGCGATGGCGATGCACTGCGCGCATTCGGGTGCGCGCCGCGAGATCGTGGTCGCGGCCGAAGGCACGGCGCAGCTTACTATCCCGTCCGCCGACCATCGCTGGTATGATCTGCTGTTGACCGCGCCCGGCGGGGTGCGCCTGCGTCTGGCGGGTCATATCGAGACCGGGGGGACCAGCATCAGCGAACCGGCCGCGCGCTTCCCGCACCCCGTCTGAGCCCGACTGTCACGGCGCTGTCGCCAAGCCGGCCTAGCCGGGCTCCGTGGGCAGGGTGGACGGAATGCATGGCGGCGTGACCGTAGACGACAGGATATTCACGCCGCGCTTCCTCTCGCTCGCGGCGATGGAGTTTCTCGAACGGTTCGCGGTGTCGGGGATGAAGGCTCTCCTCGTCCTGCTGTTGGTCGATCGGTTGCTGATCGGCGACCTGTCGCGCATCGTCGGCGCAACGGTGTTGCGCGAGGCGAGCTTGGCGATGTTCGGTCCCGTCTCCACGACAGGGCTCGCCTCGCAATTCTACGGCTATGTCAATGCGCTCATCTACCTTGCGGTCCCGGTCGGCGGTCTGATCGGCGATCTGATCGCAAGCCGGCGCGCGATGGTGGCAATCGGCGGCGTCGCGATGCTGCTTGGCCTGACGCTGATGCTCAGCGAACCGACCTTCCTTCTTGGGCTCATGCCCTTCGCCGTGGGTGCCGGGCTGCTGAAGGGCAACCTGTCCGCGCAGGTCGGGTTGCTGTTCCGCGACGACGCGCAGCGGCGGCGCGGCTATACCGCCTATCTGGGCTGTCTGAATGCCGGGATCATTTGCGGCCCGCTGGTATGCGGCGCGCTCGCCGCGTTCGCGGGCCCGAGCTACGCGATCGGCGCAGCCGCGGCGGCGGTCGCAGGGGGGCTGGCGCTGTGCGCGATGACCGGCCGTGACCTGGTCGAGCATCAGGTGCCGAGCGCATCGCCGCCAGGATCGCCGGCCGGAAATGCGCCGGCAACCGCGCTGCTCGTGGTGGCGCTGGCCTCGGTCTATCTCTGCTATTCGGCCTATGATCAACTCGGCAACATCTTCCTGCTCTGGGCGCGCGAGCGGACCGATCGGCAAATCTTCGGCTGGACCATGCCGGTCGCCTGGTTTCTCGCGCTCGACGGCGTGTTCACGCTCGCGTTGATCGCAGGGGCGGGGCTGCTCTCTCGAGCGTTTGCGCGGCGCGGTATCCAGGTCGGGTCGCTGGTCCAGATATTCCTCGGCGGCGTGCTGTGCGCGGCCGGGTACCTCGTCCTGGCGCTCGGCGACACGATCAGCCGCGGGGCGCTGCTCGGGCTGCCCTGGACGCTGGTCTATCTCCTGCTCATCGACGGCGCGATCGTGCTGATCTGGCCCTCCGCGCTAAGCCTAATCGCGGGGGCTGCGCCGCGCCGCCTGATCGGCTTCTGGATGGGGCTATTCTATCTCCATGGCTTCGTCTCGAGCCTGTGGGCGGGGTTCAGCGGCGTGTATTACGAGCGGGTCACCAGCCCGCATTTCTGGCTGCTGCACGCCGCCGTCGCGGGCGGGGGCGCCATGCTGATCCTCGTCGCCGGGCCCCCGCTCGCCCGGCGCCTTCGTTAGGCGATCATGACGTCGGCGTGAGCGAAGGCGCGTGCGTATTCGTCCGCGAGCGGCTTGTCGGTCACCAATAGGTCGACGTCTGTCAGCGCCGCGGTCTGGATCAGCGCATACCGCCCGAACTTCGACGCGTCCGCGGCGAGCAGCACGCGCTTCGACGTGGCATAGGCTATCCGGCTCATCGTTGCCTCGCCGGGATGGAAGTCCATAAGCCCGCGCTCCAGGCTGATGCCGCCGACCGACAGGATCGCCAGATGTGGCGTGAAACCGCGGACATAGTCCTGCGCGACGTGATCGGAAAAGGCGCGATAGTCATAGTCCATCTGACCGCCGGCGAGGAACAGACGGTTGTTGTTGATCCCGCCCAGGTCGGTCGCGACGCGCAGCGAGTTGGTGATGACGGTCAGCGATCGCCGCGAGGCCAGATGCCGGGCGATGAAGCAGCTGGTCGTGCCTGAATCGATGAACAGGATCGCACCGTCCTCAATCAGTTCGGCGGCGGCGCGTGCGATGCGCAGCTTTGCGTCGGCATTCTCCTCCATGCGCTGGTGGAGCGGTCCTTCATGCACGGGCGTCGTCATCCGCGCGCCGCCATGTTCGCGGATGATGACGCCGTGATCCTCGAGCGCGCGCAGCTCGCGCCGGATCGTCTCGTCCGAGACCGCCAGCTCGGCGGCGAGCGCGCTGACCGACAGCGTCCGGCCGCCGCGCAGGCGCGCCATGATCTCGTGCTGGCGTCGTGATCGCTTCTCTATTTCGGCCTCCATCGTCGGGTTAGGACATGCTCCATGCCTCGGCCGACTGGCAAGCGCGAGCCGACCGAGGAGGCGTCAGAATCCGACGACCGCGGTCAGACGCACCGAGCGCGGCGTCTGGTAGTTGACCGGCGCGCGATAGTCCGAGTTTGCCGACCCGTCGCTCAACTCGCCGAAGTTATTGTACGACGTCGTCGCCGAACTATCGAAGACGTTGAACACGTCCACGCGCAGTGACGCCTGCAGATGCGGGATCGGCAGGTGGACGACCGCGCTGACGTCGAACTGCGCCAGCCAGTCGCCGGTGAACGCCGTCCCGCGCGGGATCAGCGTGCCCTGACAATAATAGCCATAGCCGTGATACGTGTTCGCATAGGCATCGACTGCAAGCGGCACCGCGCCGATGCAGCTGTAATGCGGCGCCGACTGCACCAGCATGTTGGCGCCGAGATCGAGCGCCTCGAACACCCGGTAGCTGCCATAGGCCTTGAAACTGTGGCGGCGATCGTTGGGCAGGTAGCCATAGGCGCCGTTGACGAAGCCGGGTGAATCGAAGTCCGCGGTGCGGTTGATCGCGAGCTGGCCGTTTTCCGAACGCACGCCGCCCTCGTAATTGCCCTTGTCGAACGCCAGCGTGTACGACGCCGACAGGCTCCATTTCTCGTCGAAGCTGCGATCGAAGGTGAGCGTCAGCGCGTTGTAGTTGCGGCTGGGCTTGGGGTAGCCGAGTTCGGACGCCTTGAGCGTTACCGTCGGGGTGGTGCCGTCGGGCAGCTTGTTGATTTGCGTCGTCACGTCGCGGCCGGGATTGGCGATCACGAACTGGCTGCCCCCCGGATAGGCCGATTGGCACGCCGCCGCGGTGAACCCGGCGCCGACGCAATAGGCGCGCGCACCGCCGTCGATCGAGATGTCCTCGATCACGTCGGTCAGCGCGCGGTGCGTGAAGTATGCGCCGATCCGGATCCGGTCGCTGAACTGGTGCTCGACGCCGATGATGAACTCGTTGTCCGACTGCGGCTTGATGTTGGTGGCGATCGCGCCGGCCGGGTTGAACGCCGAGCCGTCGGCAGAGACCTCGCAGTTGCGAATGCCGGTGTCGGGGCAGGCCGTGGTGTTGACGACCGACAGGATCGGTGCGCCGGCGTTCGGTACGCTGCCCGTGCCGCTTACCCCGGTGAACACATTGTAGCGCGTGTAGGTCACCAGGCTGCCGGCGACGTTCAGGTTGATGTCACCGGCCATCGGCAGGTAATATTTCGAATAGGAGCCGAAGACCTTTGTGCGTCCGTCGCCGACCGGATCGAACGCGGCGCCCAGGCGCGGCGCCCATTGGTTGCCCGATTCGAAGAACGACTTTCCGTTGACCCCCTGGTTGCTGAAGCGATCGTTGCGGACGCCGATGTCGAGCCGCAGCCGATTGTCAAACAGCGACCATTGGTCCTGCAGGTAGAAGGCTTCGTTACGGACGTGCGCGACGCCGCTCTGTTCGTAGACGCGCGTGGTATAATATTGCGTACCGACCGGTGCCCCGATCCGCGCCGCCGACTCCGCGGTGACGTTGAAGATCTTGTACGCGCCGCCGCCGATCGTCTCGAATGTCTGGGTCTGGGTGTTTTTCTCGTGGTCGTAGCCGCCGCGGACGTGATGCGCGCCCAGCAACTGGAATTGCAGGTCGGCGTCGACGCGGTAGAATTCGCGTTTGTTGTCCGTGCTGCTGAACGCGTCAGTGACCTTGTTGGCGCCGATCTGGATGCCGGCGGGGTCGCTGCGATAGTCGATGACCTGCGGGTTGGTGACATCGAGCGGCACGCTGCCCGAGCGCAGCTTGTTGACGCCATATGCGCCCGACAGCGTCAGCCACGGCGTGAAGGTGCCGGTATAACGACCGACATAGTTGATTCCGCCGGCGCGCGCATTGGTGCCGCCCGTCTCGGCGCCTAGCCTGTCGGCGGTGCGATCCCAGTTATAGCTGCGGTTGCGCGTCTCGTTGGTGGTGTCGAAATAGGTGAATTCGAGATGATGGTCGCCGGTGATGTAGCCGTCGATCTTGCCGCCCCAGAACGGGCTGGTGTTGGCAACCCCGGTGGCGTTGTCCTGATTGGCCTGCGGCGTCTGCGAGCGGATCTCGCGCAGGTTGTAGAGGCCGTAGATGAACAGGTGATCCTTGATGATCGGCCCGCTCGCCTGGAAGATCGCTTCCTTACGGCTGGCGGTTGCGTGGGCATAGTCGACCGTGCGGGTCGACGGCGCGCTGCCGCGCAGGCCTTCGGGATCCCAGATGCCCGTCACGCTCGCATGGTATGCGTTGGTGCCGGACTTGGTCGTGGCGACCACATATCCACCGGTCGCACGGCCGAATTCGGCGGGCGCACCGCCGGTCTTGACCTCGACGGTCTGGTAGAAGTCGAACGGCACTTCGGCTGGCTGTCCACCCGACACGAAGTCGGTGACGTTCAGGCCGTTGATGTAGAAGGCGTTTTCGGTGAAAGCAGCGCCGCCGATCGATACCTGGTTTGCAAAGCCGCCATTGGAGGGCGACGAGCCTTGGACCGCGCCCGGGGTCAGCAGCATGACGTCGCGCAACGTTCGGCCGATCGGCACGCGCGTCGTCAGCGACCCGAGATTGATCGTGCTGCCGACCGTCGTGTCTTGGAAGTCGGCGACGCGCTGGCGGGTGCCCGTGACGACGATGTCGCCGCTCTGGTCGGCGGGCACGAGCCGGAAACTGTTGGCGCCACCGGATTCGCGCGTCAGCGCGATGCTGCGCTCGTTATAGGTCGCGAAGCCCTTCGCGGTGATGGTGACGTCGTAGTTGCCGGGGGGCAGCTGGGGAATCGTGTAGCTGCCGGTCACGTCGGTGGCCGCGCTGCGGCTGACACCGCGATCGGAGGACGTGATCTTGACCTCGGCACCGACGATCGCGATTCCATCCTCCTGCGTTACCCGGCCGGATGCGGCGATGTTGGTATAGTCCTGCGCGTCGACCGACACAGTCCCCAACACGACGGCCCCGGCGGTGGCGCCGAGCATCAGCAATGCGCGCAGAGCTGCGCGCGACGAAAGTCGCGTGGACCGAAACATCAGAACCCCTTTTGTAGCCGCCAGTGCGGGTGACCCGCGCTGCTGAAGGCCATCTAGTCGAGGGTTGTGGAGTTTCTGTGACAATCAATCATAAAACGAACAGTATTAGGCGGTAGGGGGAGGCAGGGCGCTGGCAGACAAGATTTCGCGGTCTCAGCGCTTAGCGGCAGGTCGGCCCGCAGGTCTTGAGGTTCAGAACCGGAGCAACTGCAAAATGATGGCGGATACGGGGTCGGGCCACCGCCTATGATCGTTAGGTGTGTGGCATCACGCCTGAGATGGAGCCTGGAGACGCGTGCATATGGATAAACGACCGTTGATCGTATTCGACGTCAATGAGACGCTGCTCGATATCGAGTTCCTTGAGCCCTTCTTCGCCGAAATTTTCGCGGCTCCCGGTCGGACGCGGGAATGGTTCGCGCAGGTCATCCTGTACGCCGAAGCGGTCTCGCTGGCCGGGCCTTACATCCCGTTCGGCAAGCTGGGCGGTGGCGTATTGCGGATGCTAGGCGAAATCTACGACATTGCGGTCACGGACGACCATGTTCGCCAGCTTGGCGCGCTGACGGCCGATATGCCGGTACATGCCGATGTCGCTGCCGGTTTGGCTGCGCTGAAAGACGCCGGATGCTCGATCGTCACGCTTACCAACTCGCCGAAGAGTCCCGGGCCTGATGCGCTCGACAGGGCAGGACTGGGCCCGATGTTCGACCGCCGGTTCACCGTTGATACCGTACATCGGTTCAAGCCGACGCCTACGACCTATCAATTGGTGCAGGATGCCATGGGATCGTCGCCAGACACTATCTGGCTGATCGCAGCCCATACATGGGACACGATCGGCGCGCAGGCCTTCGGATGGAAGGCCGCCCTGGTCACGCGCGGCGTGAACGCACCTTTAGTCCTGGACGGCATTCCGCAACCGACGCTTGTTGCTCGTGACGTCGACGAGGCCGCGCGCGCGATCGTAGCTAGACACTAGCGCAATGCCTTTACAGCCAACGGTCTTGGTGTGGTCCAACTCGCTACACGCGTGGTCCCATTCGATGTGAACGAATGGCCGAAGTCGGGACGCCGCCAAGGGCTCTCGAACGTCCGGCTCTGGGTCTCAGTATCAGGGAAGGTGAAAACTGCCGTACTCTGTTCAGCGCCTACGGACTGACAGTCGACGAACCTAGCGCAGTCCCATCCGATCTAGCTTTTTTAGCAGGCCGACCCGCGAAAGACCGAGGTTGCGGGCGGTGTGAGTGTGGTTATGGCCGGTCAGTACCAGCGCCTCGGTGATACGGCGGTACTCAAGCGCTGCTATCTCCTCCTCGAGCGTCTGTGGCGTGCCGACGGTTGGCAGGTCTGCGACGGCGTCGCCGACGGCGAAGGCGAGATCGGCTGCGCCGACATCGACGCCGATTGCCGATCGAGGGGCCAACGCAGCCGCACATTCGACGGCCGAGCGCAGTTCACGGACGTTACCGGGCCAGCGCCGCTTCGCCAGCCAGTCCAGCGCGTCCGGTGCGAACTGGCCAGTGCCGTCGCTGGCGCGGCGTAGAAAAACCGTGGCGAGCAGGGACACGTCGGTCGGGCGTTCGTCGAGTGACGGCGTGCGCAGAACGACGCCCTTCAGTCGGTAATACAGGTCTTCGCGGAAGCTGCCGTCGGCAACGCAGGCAGCGAGGTCGCGGTGGGTCGCGGCGACGATACGGACGTCCGCGATACGCGGCTCGCGCGCGCCCACTGGCTGGAAGCTGCCGTCGGCCAGGAAGCGGAGCAGCTTGACCTGCATGGCCGCGGGCATCTCGCCGATTTCGTCGAGGAACAGCGTGCCGCCAGCTGCGGTCTCGACGAGCCCAGGACGGTCGCTCGTCGCGCCGGTGAAACTGCCCTTGAGATGGCCGAACAGCTCGTTTTCGAGCAGCTCGGGCGGGATCGCACCGCAATGGACAGGCACGAGCTTCCGGTCGGCGCGCGGGGAGGCAAAGTGGAGCGCACGCGCGACCAGCTCCTTGCCGGTACCGCTTGGACCGAGCACCAGAACGGGCAGACGGGTCGGTGCGACCCGCCGGATCAGGTCGCGCAATGCGGCCATTACCGGTGTAGTGCCGATGAGTCCCATGTCCTCGGCACCGGTCTCGCGAGCCTTGAGCGCAGCGAGTTCGCGCGCGAGGCCCGCGCGTTCCATCGCGCGGGCGACGACGATGCGCAGGATGTCGGGGTCGACGGGTTTGGCAAGGAAATCCCATGCGCCGGCATCAATGGCCTTCAGCGCAAGCGCGTGGTCGGCATGGCCGGTCATGACGATGACGGGCGCAGGCGCGAAGCTGGCGATCAGCGCCAGCCCGGCTTCTGGATCATGGTGCGGTGGCATCGCGAGATCGAGCAGGACGAGGTCGGCGGGTGCCTCGGCAAAGGCGGCACGGGCGGCGTCGCCATCGCCGACCACGCGGACGTCATGGCCGAGACCGCGCAGCCACGCGCCGGTGAGCCGCTGGAAGGCGGGTTCGTCGTCGGCCAGCAGGATGCCGCTCATTACATATCTCCGAAGGTAAGACGGAAGCAGGTCGACCAGCCAGGCCGCCAAGCGAGCGTGACGGTTCCGCCATGCGCCTCCATGATGCGGCGGACGATGGCGAGGCCCAGGCCGGTGCCTCCGGGGCGGCGCGAAACGAACGGGCGGAAAAGGTTGTCGACGATCTCGGGAGCGATGCCGGGCCCGTCGTCGCAGACGTCGATGAACACAGGGGGGCCCTCTGCGGCGACGATGGTGACGTTCGTGCCGAGCGCGCGCGCGTTGTTGACGAGGTTGGTGAGCACTCGGACGAGCGCCCGGCGGTCAGCCATGACGCTCAGGTCCTCAGGCACTTCGAGTCCGACGCCCATCTGCCCGACGAGCTCGATCAGGCGAATGGGCTGCGGCACCACCGTCCAAGCACGCGAATAATCGAGGATGTCGCTGACGAGGTGATTCATCCGCGCAACCTGTTCGCTGATTTCCGCGCGCACCTCGGACGGGGCACCCGTTGCTGCCATCGTCACGATCCCGAGAGGGTTGCGCAGATCGTGCGCGACGGTCGCGGCCAGTTCGCCCAGTTCGATCATCCTGGCTTGGCGTTCGACATCAACCAGCCGGTGCGCGGCTGCAAGGCGGCGCGCAGTTTCCTCAACGAGCCCGGCGAACCGGTCGACGACGTGGCGTGTCGCTGGCGGCGCATCGTTCCAGCCACGCAGGGTCACCGTTTCGCCGGTGACCGCCAATGACGGACCGTCGTCGACCACTGGCAAGTTCAGCCGCAGCACGAGCAACACATTGGCGATCGTCGCGAGTTCCGTCGTGTCGGTCGCTCCGGCTAGCTGGTCGCGCCAGTCTGCGACGTCGGCGTCTCTGACCCGGCCGCCGGGAAACACGACCGCATCAGCCAGCCGCTTGAGCGGGGCGAGCACGAGAATGCCGAGCGCAAGCGTCGCGGCGAGCGCTGCCCAGGTCGCTAACAGGCCCGCTGGCCGGCCGGCCAGCACGAGCGGCACCGTGGCGATGCCTACGCTGTCCGCTCCCGCCAGCGCCACGAGCAGAATCCAGACGAGCCCACGCCGAGCCCAAAGGTCCGTCGCCATGAAGCGATACCGCAGGATGCCGTAGACCAAGGCGACCGAGTAACGCGGCAGCAGCAGGACCGGCCAAGGATAGGCGTCGATCCCGAGCGCGGGGAAGGTGAAGCCGGTGAGTGCGACGAGACCGATCAGGCTGGAGACGAATACCGCGCCGGCCTGGCGGCGATGCTGCCCTTGCTGCTGCACCCAGGTCTGCGTGAGACGAAGATGGCCAATCACCGACAACAGGCCGGCGAAACCCAGCACGCCCCAGCCGACGATTGACGGCACGAACATGCCAGGGAAGCCGTGCCACGGCACAACCTTACCCACTCCGAATATGAGGCCTACGATCGTGGCAAACCCAGAACGATATGAACAGCGTTACAAATTGAAAAATCAGCGGCTGAACGATCAAGGGCCGTTTCAGTGATCGCGATTGCCGTGCCGTCATGACAGCGCGCGTAAAAGGTAGCCGACGCCCCTGATCGCGTGAATTTCGACCTCCGCCCCGGCTTCGAAAAGTTTTCGTCGAAGCCGCGAAACATGGGAATCGAGTGTATTGGATTGGATATCATCGTCGAACCCATAGACCGCCTGTTCGAGCGCTTCGCGCTGGACGGTCCTGCCGCGTCGCTTCACGAGCGATCCGAGCACCAGCAATTCCCGGCGGGCCAGGTCGACCCGGACACCCCGAACGGTCGCTTCCTCGTTGGTCAGATCGAAGAGCAGTGCGCCGACCCGAACCTCGTCGGCGCCCAGTTCGGCCGGACGACGCCGTATCGCACGGATGCGCGCGAACATCTCTTCGAGCGCGAACGGCTTGATGAGATAGTCGTCAGCCCCTTCGTCGAGTCCGGCGACACGGTCCAGGACTTCTCCTTTCGCGCTTAGCACGATGATCGGCAGCCCGGGATTGTCGGCGCGGAGTGCCGGGATGATCGAGAGGCCGTCCCCGTCGGGCAAGGTCCGGTCGAGTAGGACGAGGTTATAGCTAAAGCTGCGCGTCACCTCGTGCGCCATCGCCAGCCGGTCGGCATGATCGACGATGAACTGCTCGCGCTCAAGCGCACCGCGCAGCGTGTCGGCAAATTCAAACTCATCTTCGATCAGGAGAATCCGCACCGGGGCACCTCGTTGTCGACGTCAATGGAATCGCCATCCTCCAGCCGATCTGGGTGGGATGGTTGTCGAACAGCCGGCACGACGCCACCCCGGATGCCGGCCTACTCTTCGTAACCAGCGCGGTCCTTTTCGCGGGCTCTGCGCGCCCGCTTCTCCGCGAGCTTCTCCCGGGCAGGTCGGCCCAGTTCCTGCGCCATCAGTTGCTGCTCCATGAGAGTCGAGTTCTGCCGGTCGCGTCGGCGCTGTTGCTGCATCATGCAGCCGGTATAGGCTGGCGAGCCGCGACTAGCGCCCATCTTGGCGCAGGCCGCCTGATCCTTTCGCTTCTGGGCCGTGGCCCCGCTGCCGAGCATAACGGCACCCATCATGGTTGCCCCGATTGCAAGGCGGCGCAACCCTCGGGCATTAACTTTCAGTTTAATCATAAGATCTCTCATGGTTGTGAGTGGTCGACCAACGTGATGGTATCCGTGGTCGAGTCTTCGATGGCACGTGGCCAATCGGTTATTGCCGGATGGACGGGTGATCTCGCTCAGACCGTCGATGCGTTCTAGCGATACCGCCAGCCGCCATGATGCCGGTACCGCTGATTATAATAGCGGCCTTCATTATAGTATCGACCGCGATACCGTCGGTCGTCGTGCCGACGCGCGTGGTCGCCGTATCGACCGGGGCGATGCCGGATCTGGTCACGGCCGGGTCGACCACGACGGATCTCGCCGCGGTCACCCGCCTGCTCATATCGGGAGCCGCGGTCGCCGGGTTGAGCATTGGCAGCAATGTTCGTGCCAAGCATAATGAACGCAACCGCGGCCGGCATAAGTCTTGTGATCATGTCACTCTCCTGCGACCTTGCACTGGTGGTCACCAAGAGGATGTGACAGGCGTAGATTGCCCGAACATGGCGGTTCAGCGCGGTACGTGGTTGCGCCAATCCCGCGCCTGACGCTCGATCCCGAAATACATCGAGACAACGTGCGCCTTCGATCACCCGGGCGAGCGCGCACCGGGTTTGAAACCATGGCGACCCGCGCTGACAGCAATGCAGAGCGCGGTCAGCGAAAGCGCGAGCACGACCCACGAGAAGGTGCCTGCACCCGACGTATCGAGCAAGATGCCGCCGACGATGCCGCCTGCGGCGATTGCGCTATTCCAGACGGTCGTGATCATCGCATTGGCGAGGTCGACGCCGTCACCTGCAGCATCGGCAGACGCCGTCTGCAGTTGGGTTGCTGCACCGCCGAAGGATACCCCCCAGACAACGATACCGGCGATCACCACCGCAGGGATCGTACCAAACAGAATGGCGGCAAGCGCGACGCAGACGAACGTGACCAGGCTGACCAGCACCAGACGGCGCAACATCCGGTCCGCCAGCAGCCCCGTCACCCAGATACCCACAAGCGCTGCCACGCCAAAGGTGAGCAGCAGCACATCAATCCGATCTTGCAGGCCCGACAGCGCGGCGAACGGCGCGACATAGGTATAGAGGATGTTGTGCGCGGTCATCCAGGCGAAAATCGTCGCGAGAATAGGGCGGATTCCGGGCGTCTTGAAGACGGCTCCAATCGACAACCGCCGGTGCGCTGACTGGCCGGCGAAGTCGGGCACTGCCCATAACACCCAGCCGATCAGCAAGACCGTCGTTCCCGACATCGCGAAGAACGCCGCCCGCCAGCCCACGGTCGCGCCGAGAAAGGCACCCGCTGGTACACCGAGCGAGAGCGCGATGGGGGTACCGACCATCGCGATCGCGAGCGCCTTGCCCTTGAGCGGGCCGATCACCATCCGCCGCGCATAGCCTGCCAAAATACCCCAGGCGAGGCCGGCCGCCACACCGGCCAGGAAGCGCACGACCAAGGTCAGCCAGTAATTACCTGATATGGCGGTGATCGTGTTGAAGATCAGGAAGCCAATGATTGCCGCCAGCAGCGTCGGCTTGCGGCGCAATCCTTGCGTCCAGGCCGTCAATGGGATCGCGGCGACCAGCGAACCCACGGCATAGGCAGTGACGGTTTGCCCCGCGAGCGCTTGGGAAACGCCAAGTCCCTCCGACATGCTGGGCAGCAAGCCGGCCGGCAGCGTTTCCGTCAGGATAGCCGTAAAGCCGGTCATGGCGAGCGCCAGAAGCGCAGCGATCGGCAGCGTATCGCGCCCACCTTCCACGCGTACGGGTATTGGATGTGCCATAGAATACCTCACTTGTGGACTGAATGATCCACAAGTGTATGATGCGCTACTGGTTGTCAACGACTTCCGGACCGACTACTCCAGAAGTCAGCGAAGGAAGATGACATGGCCCGTACCGGACGCCCGCGAGGATTCGATCGTGACAAAGCAGTCGGGCAGGCAATGCACCTGTTCTGGGAGCATGGTTTCGAAGGCGTGTCGCTGGAGCAATTGCGCCAATCGATGGGCGGCATCTCGTCAGCGAGCTTCTACGCGGCCTTTGGGTCCAAGGAGGCCCTGTATCGGACCGCTCTAGAAGACTATCGCGCAACGCATGGCAAGGTGGTGCTGGCCTTGCATGATGAGGGGCTTTCGCCGCGGCAGCGCATAGAGCAAGCATTGCGCCGGTCAGCTGAGATGCAGACCGACCCTGCCCATCCGACTGGTTGCATGGTCACGCTCTCGAGCACTATCTGCTCTGTCGATGGCAGATCCGTTCAAGCGCTGACCCTAGCGGAGCGGGTAGCGAACCGTGCGGCGATCCGGGCCTGTGTCGACGCGGCGATCGAGGATGGCACACTGCGGCACGACACCAATCCGGCCGGACTGACCACGCTGTTCGACGGGTTTTTGGTCGGCCTTTCTCTTCAGGCTCGCGATGGCGTCTCTCACGAAGATCTCGATGCGGGGGTCACGCAGGCATTGGCTGCTTGGGATGCAAACTCTGGCCGGCCTTAGGGCCGCGTTTGTACGTGGCGGTCCGAAGTACGCTGAATTACCCGCGGACTATCTATACGGAGACCCAGAAGCGGACGTCCGGACTGCCCCTGTTGCTTCCCGACTTCGGACAATCGTTCATAACTGATCCAACGGTCGGTTAGCGCCCTAATCTCAGCCGTTCAGCTTGGTTCTGAGCGATCCCGAAACCGGCCACTCGTCATCCAGCTCGGGCCGAGAGCGCTCCGGACCGGGAGAGGCGGACCAAGCGCCGCCTTTGCAGACAATCTGGTGGCACCGCTCGAAGCGTCGATCCGGCATGTCTTCTCGCAGCGGTCCCGCGCAAGCGCTAGTCGCGATCACCTCGCGGCGGTCACCCGCCGCTGAGACGACGCTCGCGCTTGCCCGGCGATGTAGCCGACGCTGTAAGGGTCACCGCCCTCATCGTCGGAATCGCTCTCGGCTTCGGCGAGCTTGCTATATTCGGCCTCCCACTCAGCGAGTGAGACCTTTTCCATCAGGTAGAGGTCACGGTGGAGCGACAGATCGTCGAGATAAAAGACGCGAAAGCAGGATAGGTGAAGGCAATGCTAGCAGCTTAGGCGAACTCCCGATGTTGCGCGCCCTTGGCCCCCGCTCCGGCTCTCTCCTCGGGTTGGGTCCGGTGACGCCACCGCGAGCGTGGACCGGGGCCGACCCGTCCACGTCGACGACGCGGGTGGCGACCGCCTCGTGGACCGAGCCCACGTGCCGGCCGGAGATGCCGCGGCGGAATGGTCACGCACGAGGCGCGGCGAGGGCCCCTTCACGGCGACGAGACCCGGTCCCCACCCGCTTACCCCTGCGCGTCCCGCCTGGACCTCAGATCGGAATGCAGACATATCGTCCGTTCGCGTCGAAGTAGCAGTATTGCGCACCGGCCAAGAGGACACTCGTCGCGGCGTTCCTCCGCAAAGCCTCAGTGGCGCCCTCCACCGCGCCCGCGCGGTCGGTCGCGACCTCCGACAGCGCGTGCCGCTTCTCGCTCCGGAGGAAGATGCGCACCAGCCTCGGCCCGCCTTCCGGTCCGCTAGACCGGAGCGGGGAGAACCCCGCAACGTCATTCTCGTGCACGTCGTGCCAGTCCTCCGTCGATTCCAGTCTGGCCATCTGGAAGACGTCGTCAAGATCCGGGTGAGGGCGGACGAGCCCGATAACCTGCCCTTCGTCGTCCGGCATATCTTCGAGCGGGTCGAATAAGTCGCCAACTTGGAAAATACCAGTTCCCTTGACCATGATCGCTTCTTCCCCCGATGAATAGCCGTCGACTCGGTTGGACTAAGCTGCGCTTTATATTGCCCGATGCATCGGCTGAGGGGGGGATCGATGACAAGCCTGTTTCTCAAGCGGCGCAGTTCGACCGCATTCCGGCACGCCTGGCGGACGAGGACGATGGCTGGTTTCCTGCTGCTGCCGGGCTGCAGCACGGTCGACCACTTCGGAGCACGTTCCGCCCGTTTCAACGCCGCAACGGTCGAGGGGCGGTCGCAGGCTATATTCTCGAACATCATGCGCGCGGCATATGCCCGGCCTCCCGCCACCGGACACACGGCTGAATCAGACTTCAACCCGCTTGGGCATCCCTCAACGATTCACGTCGCACGAAAACTGCTCTAGCGACGACGCTTGCAGTCAAGGCGCATCGCCGGGTTGCCAACGCCCCGCGGTGCGGTCGCCGGCAGCGCTCACTTCGGGCGTCATCGCTCACCCCCCGCGATCATCCTTCCGGTGCCGCTTCGACTTACCACCGCCACCGTCGGAGAGCCTCGCTTGCCGACGCGCGCGGTCGCCTGCCTCCCCGAGCACCTCCGAGGCCTCGCGCCGAGACGGCTCCGGTGTCGCGAGCGAGTAGAAGACGTCGGGGCCGTCCTCGCAGTGCAGCCACAGCTCGCTCATGCCCAGACGACCGAAATCGAGCACGCGCGCCTCGAACAGTCGATCAGGGGCATCCTCCTCCGCCAGGGCGCCCGCCTTGCCGAAGCGGTCCACGAGCGATCCCTTGATGACCATCGCCGCCGGCTTCCCACCGTCTTGGTCCAGCATGTCCACGATCTTCGGGCCGCGCGCGTCGCTGATGAGGTATCTCCAGCCCAGCTGACGCGCCTCGCCCAGCGCGGCATCGGACCCGTCGCTCAGCGCCGCCTCGGTCAGAGCGGCGAGCGGCATGCCGTAAAGCGGCAGACCCGCCCCCGTCGGCACGGAGGCACCTCCTCCCGCGTCCGCGGCTGCCGTGTTGAAGTCGCCGCGCCCGCGCGAACGGCTGACCGCCTGCAGTTCGTCCGCGACGAAGGCGTCGGCGGACTCCGGTGTTGCTCTGGACATGATCGTCATGGCTCTCATCCTACCAGATATGCGTGGCTCTGCTCGCCCAGCACCTTCTCGCCCGTGCGGTCGGCGTAGCCGTCCCGGAACGTGTCGAAGCGCATGGTCAAGCGGTCGGCCCTCCCCTGGGCCAGTCCCGGGAACAGCGGGTCGTAGACGTGGACGAACCGTTTGCCGGCTCCTCCGTCCGACACCCCCGCGACGCAGACGAAGTGCGCACCGCCGGTCTGCCAGGCGATGCGGCACGGCACCGGCCGACCCGCCATGATCTCGGCCTTCAGGGCGGAGAAGCTAATGCGGCCCAGCCCGCCGTTCTCCCGCAGACGGCCACGCTCGTTAAGGATGGCGGTGAGCGAATGGGGCGAGTTGCAGTGGGCATCGCAGCTGGCCTCCGCACAGGCGCGCTCCTCGACATCGGCCGGATCGAACACGTCGCAACCCTCGTCGGGTCGACTTCGGGCGATGTGGTCGGTGGCGATGTCGGCCTGCTCGACCGGGTTGTGATCCAGCCGTTCGACCGCCTGCGTCACCGCAGCCCAGCACCAATTCGTCTGCTCCTGGCAGACCAGCTCGAAGCCCGGAACGACGTGCTCGGTCCCCGACGGCGCTCCACCACGATCCGATGATCGCAGCGCCAGCGGCGCTCCCATGAAAGCCGGAATTTGCATCTTTCCCTCCTACAGGATGTCGATCAGCTGGTTGCGGACGAGCGCCAGGCGGACGAGCGCCGCGTTCGCATCGGTTACGCCGGCGCCGCCGCGGTCGTCTCCGGCGCCGGCCGCCTTAGCGGCCGCACGCGCACCGGCCTTGGTCGCGGCCGCACCCGACTTGGCCTCGGCTTCGCCCTGCCTGGCAGACGCGGCCTCTCGCCGCGCGGCCGCGACGTTCACCTGCTGAACTTGCGTCCCCAGGAGCACGCCGATCGCGGTGAAGCCGACGGCGGACAGCCCATTGTAGAGCACGAGCGCCCGGTCCCACGCTTCGGGCTGACCGGGCGGCACGAACCGCTCATACATGAGCCACGAGGCGATCAGCCAGGCGACGGCGAGCAGGGCCGCTGCGACTAGCGTGTAGACCGGGAGCCGGGCGGCACCCTTGTCCAGGTCTCCCTTATTCTCGCCGACATGAGGAACAACCTTCGACGCTTCGGTCATCTCACCTTTCCCATCCTGCGTGATCCGGCATGGTCAGTCATCTCTCCCTCCCGCTGCGAGCAGATCGTTGTGGGCCTTCTGCCTGGCGAACTTAGCGTCCAGCAGGGCCGTCCTGGCTTTCAGGTCCGCGATCTCCCGGTCCGCCGCCAGCTGATCGGCGGTCTTCGGCGTCCGGAGCTCGATCAGCCTGGCCTCCTTCTCGTGGGCATCGATCTCCGCCTGCAGATCGGCGACCCCCTGCGTCCGGGCCTTGGCGGCCTCGTCCCGCCGCTTCGTGCGATCGTCATCCGCCTGCTTCGCGATCGCGGCGGCGGTGGCGGCCATACCGGCCGCGATCGCCGCCTTGTCCCTATACTCGAACTTGGCGATGGTGCCGTCGGCGGCCAGCTCCAGCGCCAGCTCGTTGGACTGGAACGCCACGTTCCTGAAAGGCAGGAAGCGGAGCTGGCCGAGTTGCGGCGCGAACGTCGGCGCGGCCTTGGGATCGACCACGAGCAGGTTCTCCGACGTGTTCGCGTCGCAGGTCGCGCCGCGGCACACGAGCAGCCGCGCCCGCACGGGCTGGCGGATGAACACGCCCCCTTTCGGAACCGCCTCGCCGTTCCGGAACTCCCAAGCGTCCACTACCTCCGAACCGAGAGTTGCCGACCGCCCGCTACCGCCCGTCACGCGCCCGCCCGACACGCCAGACGTCGGCAGTTCTAGCATTTTCCGACAATCGAGAGTTGGAAACTCCGGGTCCAAACCTGCGCATCCACCTTCGAGGAACCTTCCGCCGTTCATCTCGACGGTGTCGAGCCTCATCGCCAGCTGTAGCGAAGCAGTGAGACAGGCGGAGACGTCGAGGCTGGGATCGCCCGGTTTGCACGCGCTCGGGCCCTCGCTCGGTTTGGGCGGAGAGGCGCCGTTCGGGAGGAGGTAGGATCTGAGATATGCGTAGCGGGCGGCGAGGCGCTCGAAGCGTTCGGGCTGCCGAACGCGGAAGGCGGCTAGGAGCACCGCGAAGCCGTGCACGTCAAGAACGCGGCTCGCCTGCGCGGGTCTCTCCCCCATCTGGGAGGTGAATGCGTCCCGCACCTTCTCGGGGGCGTTGAGCGGGCCAGCCCGATCCGACAGCCGTTCCGGCCAGACACGCGGGCTCGTCTCGAGCAGCATCGCGTCGGCCTTGCCCTTGGCCAGCGTCTTCGCCTCAAGGAAGGTCTGGGCCTGATCCAGCGCGCTCAGGTCCTTGGCGAGCGTGGCGGCATATCCGGCCTTCACCGTCGGGGACAGACCCCTGACGCCGGCAACTAGCGTCCCGTTGCGCACCCGCGCGGTGATCGCCGTCAGGGCCGCCGTCGCCGCCTTGACCTCCTTCGCACTGCTCTCGCGGGCTGCGAGGGCCTCGCGGGCCGACTGCGCGCAGTCGATGAAGGTCGACCGCTTGATCGCACGGCCGGCGAGCTCGTAGAGTGCCGCGTCGTCCTCCGCGTTGATCTGCTTGACCGGCTTGGCGGCGAGGCCCTTCACGCCTCCGCCCCCCGTGTCGCTCGCCCCGACCCTGAGCACCGCCGGCGCCATCGCGGCGCCCGCGAGAGGACCGCCTCCAGCCAGCGCTGCGACGGTCAACCCGACGGACGCCACGTCCTTCAGCACGTCTCCCGTCCTGTCGTCCGCCGACACGTTGATCGACTTGAGGTTGCCGGTCTCCGGGTAGTTGGCGAAGCCGAATCCCGTCTGCTTGAAGAGATTGGACAGGGAGCGGTAATCGACCACGTAGGACTCGCCGCGCACGTATTGCGAAGTGGCGACGACCTTGACGTCGAAGGTCAGCGTCGGATCGACGAACAGCTCCCGCTGCGAGGACGAGCCGTCCGCAGCCGGGATCAGCCTGGTTGTTGGACAATTCGAGAGCGTGCGGGTGACCTCGATCCGATACTGCAGCATCGGGAGGTTGTAGGTCGTCCCGGGCAACGCCGCCTGCGGAGGGGTCATGGTGACGTCCGGAAGCGTCGAGATCTGCGTCGTGCAGGCTCCCGCGAGCATCGCCAGGGTGGAGATGCCGCATCTGGTGCAGGCTTTAATCATGTCGGTCTCCTTCGCTGCGCCGTGGCGCGTTAATCGGGGCGGAGCGCCAGCCCGCCGACGAAGCTCAGCGACGGCGCGAAGAAATACTCGCCGCCGAGCAGGGTCACGTGGCTGCTGAAGTCGGAAGCGAGCGTTCCCGCCTCCGGGTGGTCCCAGGACTTGGGCCAGAGATGGCCGGCGGCACCGCTGCCGATCACCGGATCCCGCCCCGTTCCCGAGCGCGGGAAGGCGTCGTCGTTCGCCCACGCCGCCTGCGTAAATTCGAACTGCCGTTCGATGTCGCGATTGTAGGCCATGAAAAGCAGGCCCACCCCCTTCGCAGGCCGGTCGCCGAGGTCCGGCGCCCTCGCGCCGTAGGTTATGCCGCGCCGCGGCATGAGACGGCTCCGCTCGTCGGCGAGCGTCGCACCCAGCGGCACCGTTCCTCCCCGCGGATTGGTCTTGCGGATGTGGGACTGGAAGGGACAGCGCGCGCCACCCGGGTCGCCGTCGTAGACGAAGTTGTTCGCAACGTGCGCGGCGCCGAGCGCCCGCTTCGAGGCAACCACCGGCGTGCCGTCCTCGAATCGACCGACCACGAGCGCGCCGGCGAGTTCGCGCGCATCCGGCGCCATAAGGTCCAGCGCGTCCGCAAGCCCGTCCTCCGCGGACTTAAAGCCCGCCACGTCCTGCTCGAGCTTGCGGAAGACGAGGAACGAGCCGTAGCTATTCGGCCCCGCTCCGCCGGGATCGGACACCAGAGCCACGTCGAGGGGACCGAAGCGGGGATCCCAGACGAACGGTTCGCCCTGTTGGTTCAGCTCGCGGACCACCTCGTCGTCCAGCATCAGCGGCTGGCTGCGTCCGTCCACGTAGCCGAAGTGCTCGATGCCCGCTCCATCGCGGAACAGGGCGGCGCCAGTCTCGCGTGCGGCGATCCGGGCTCCGGCGGTCGTCAGCGCCTCGATCGCGCTGGCGGCGGCGGCCGCGGTCCCCTTCAGGCTGCCGTCCGCCACGAGGAGCATGGCGTCCGCTCCTTCCCGATATCCGTCCTCCCAATCTTGAGAAGAAGGGTCCCCGAGCGCCTCCCGGGCAGCCATGCCGGCGGTGAAGGCGGCGCCCCCTGGCACTCGCGCTGACGCCACCCCGAGCGCGTCGTAGCCGCGCGCCGTCAAGAAAAGCAGGACCACCGGTCCTCCGTCGAACTTTGCGTCCGTGCGTCGCCGCTCTGCATCTTCGAGCTGGTGGGTGGCCGACGTCAGTTCGAGAGCGGCCAGCGCGGCACGGATGGACGTGCGCCGCGCGGGATCGAACCGCAGCAGCATCAGCTCGGCGTGCGGTCGACCGTGGCCCTTGAGGATGTTGGCCTGCAGGTCGGCGAGCAATGGGGCGAGCACCGGCTGGCGCCACACCAGGGGTTGCCGCAGCAGGTTCTCGGGAACGCTCATCTGATCTCCTTCAGACCGCACGGTCACGACCGCAGTCGTGCGGCGCCGGCTCGGAATGCCGCACTCGGAACGGCTGCAGGTCACAAGCATCGCAGGACCGTGCGTCAGCAAGTCGCTGACGCGTCTTTGACGCATTATTGACGGCGGACGTGTCCGCAGCGGCTCGACAGAAGACTGATCAACCTGGAAGGTGGCGGCGCGACGGGCCAGTTGTCCGCCGCATCGGGTAGGAGGATGACGATGGAAGCCGATGTCTTCGTAAAGCCGCTGGACGGCGAGTTGCCGATGGGCGCGACGCCGGCGCTCTCCGAGCCGCGCCTGATCATCAAGATCGACGACACTTACTGGACGCCGCTCGCGATGGTCGCCTTCCGGAGGACGGACGCGACGGGATCGCAGATCGCAGCCTGCGACGCGGTGGCCGCGAGCTTCGAGGCGGGGGTCGCAGCCGGGGGCACGTTCACGGCCGTGATAGACGCCTCCCTCGGACTCGTCCGCAGCGACCAGTCCACCGATCCGGATCAAAGCTAGGCGCAGCGTCACGTCCGAGGAGGAACGTCTCGCCCGGGTGATGATCGAGGCCGGGGTGACGCGTCTGGCCCAGCTGACGGGCCTCGACTGCGTCGGCGTGCCCGTCTGGCAGGCGGTGCGGCCGTGGTCGCGTGCGCTCACGGTCCACCAGGGCAAGGGTCTGGACGACGCGGAGGCGCGACGCGGCGCTATCATGGAGGCCATCGAATCCCACCATGCCGAGCAGTGGCTGCCCGGATCATCCGCGATCTGCTGCAGCTGGGATTCGCTGCCGGCTGCCCTACGCGCACCGACCCTGGACGATTTCGCCTATCGCCGCGGCTCCCCGGACCCTTCCGCCGCGGTCGAATGGGTGCCGGTCGAACCGCTCGGCTGCCATCCCGCCTTCCATGTGCCCGGCGACTGCGTCTCGCTGGACTGCGCGGCGGCGACCCACCCCGGATTGGCGCGGAACAGCAACGGCCAGGCGGCCCACTTCGCACGCGAGCCGGCGGTCCTTTCGGCGCTCCTCGAGGTGATCGAGCGAGACGCCGTCGCCGAATGGATCGCAGGTTCGGTCGTCTCGCGCTGCGGATCGGAAATCGACACCCGCACCCTGCATTCCGATGTACTGCGGTCCATCGACGCCCGCATGGCGGCGCTCGGGATCGGGTGGCGCCTCTATCGTGTCCAGGCATTGATCGCGGTGCCCGTGCACGTGGCGGAGATCGCCACCCACGGCCCCCGCGTCAGCCCGCACGAGCACGTCTGGGGGTCGGCGGCCGCCTTCGACCCGGAGGAGTCCGCTCTTAAGGCGCTCCTCGAGGCGCTCCAGACGCGCTGCAGCCAGATCGCCGGATCGCGCGACACCATTCCGCTGAGCGGGGCGCAGGCTGGAACCTTGAGGCAGCCGATCTCCCTGCCGCAGCGATCCGACTGGCAAGGACATCCCTTCGATCTTCGAACCTCTCGCCTCGCCGACCTCGAAGGCGTAGTCGGCGCGCTCGGCGGCGCGGGATATCCTCAGGTCGGCTTCGTGGAACTCTCTCCGGCCCAGGCCTCGGCGATTTCGGTCAAGGTCTTCGTGCCCGGTCTCGGCTTCGAAGCCCGCCGCAGGCGCCCGGCATGAGCCTTCCGCCAATCGTGTTCGCAGGGCCGAGCGTGGCGGGGCTGCCGCTGGAAAGCGTCGTCCGCCTGCCGCCAGCGAGCGCAGGCGACATGCTGGCCCTCGCGGACGGGCAGCCGCGCGTCGTCGCCCTGATAGACGGCGTCTTCGATGCGCAGGCCGCGGTCCAGCACAAGGAGATCCTCGAATTGATGGCCCGGGGGTTCCGCGTGCTCGGCTCCTCCAGCATGGGAGCGCTGCGGGCGGCCGAGTTGCACCATTTCGGCATGGAGGGGGTCGGAGCGGTCTTCACCGCCTACCGGAGCGGTCGCATCACCGCAGACGACGAAGTCGCCCTGCTACATGCCCCCGGCGAACTGGAATACCGCGCACTGACCGAACCGCTGGTTGACATGCGCGCGACCCTCGCCGCCTCCGTTCGAGCGGCGATCCTTTCAGCGCCTGCAGCACGCATCATCCGCGAGCATGCCCGCGGATGCTTCTGGCGGGAGCGCACGTGGACCGCCATCCTCCGTGATTGCCGCAGGTCCGTCGATGGGGCGGATTTCGAACGCTTCGCGGGGTGGCTTCCTTCCGGCCGCGTCCCGATCAAGGCGCTGGACGCCCAATCATGCCTGAAGGCATGCCTGGATCCGTGGCGATCTACCTCGCGCACGCCGCCTCCGAGAACATTCTTCTTCCAAGCCCTCGCGCGACAGCGCGGGGTCAAGCTTCATCCGCCGATCCGCTCGAGCCCATCGACGTAGCGCTCGAGATGCTGCGGCAGCCTGAAGGGATGTCGCGTCACCACCCAATCACTCAGCGCCGATCGGTTCGGCAGCAGCCCCCCCATCCAGACCGCGGAGACCGCCGAGCGCGCTCGCGCGATCGCCGCCTCGGCTCGCACTCCCCCCTGAACGGCGGCCAGAGCCGTCGCAATCGCTCCCCAGCAGTCGGGATCGACGATCATCGACAAATGCTCGGTAGCGAGCAGAGGATCGCCGCGGATCAGGGCCAGCATGCCCATATCGAAGTGGAAGCCGTCGGTCGAGACCGGGTTGATTGCCAGACAGCGTCGAAGCAAGGTCTCGCCCGCGTCGAGGTCGCCTAGATGGATAAGGCCGTAGGCCACCTCCATAAGCCGCTCAGCATGAAAGGGGTTGAGGCGAATCGCCTCGTCGAAGCAGCGGCGTGCCGCTCCCCATTCGTGCTGCCTCAGATGGCACCACCCGAGGAGGCTGTGCCCATGCGCGTGCCCCCGATCGCCCGCGACCGCCGACCGCGCCAGCAGCAGGGCGCGCGCCCGCTCCTCGTCGCCGCTGCTCATTGCCCGCGTCCAGGCAAAGTCCGTGTTGTAGAGACGCGCGAGCGCAAGCTTCGCCGACGAAAAATCGGGCGCTTCCGCGACGATCCGTTCGAGCTCGTCCGCCGCCGCCCGCGCGGCGGCATGGTCCGGTGGGCGCATGGAACGCACGCGGCCGGACAGGTAGCGCGAATACAGCGTGCCGGTCGGCCGATTGCCGACATATGCCGCGATGTGGTTCTCGACGGTAGGAGCCACCGCCGCCGCCATCCTCTCGACGATCTCGTCGATCGCGGCATCGATCCGGTCGGCGACCAGGGGAAAGCGCGATGCCCACAGCACCTGACCCCCGGACATCGCGGCCAGGCGGGCGGTGACGACCGTTCCGTCCGAGACCGGTCGCAGCGTGACGCTCAGAAGGTAGGCGGTGTCGGACCCGCCATGCGCGTCCGCTCGTGCGTCGTCGGCGAGCACGACCACCCGGACCTCCCGGAACCGCGACAGCGCCGACACGACCTCCTCCCGGATGGCCTGAGCCAGGGCGGCGTCCTCCGCGGCGCCCCCGTGGCCGAATCGCTCGACGTAGAGTGCGGGCGGCGCATCCGCGGGAAGCGCGAGCGGCGGCAGGGGCGTGCGCGCTTCCGGTGCATCGGACATCGCTATGCGTCCGCGGAGGACGGCTGCGGCCAGCGGACAGGTGGGATCATGGGCGAGCCAGGCGCGCGCCAGTTCCGCGGACGATGCCCAATCCCCCTCGTCCGCCGCGTCCTCGCCGCGGGCCAGAAGCGCGGTCGTCGCGCGCCGCAGCTCCGTCCCGACGCGGATTCGCACCGTGGCGACCCACTCCACGAAGGGGACGGAAGGCTCGAGTTCCGCGACCAGCGCCCGCGGCGTGGCGTTGCTGAGCGCCCGTGCGAGCGCCGCCCGGTCGCCTGTGGCGGCCGCTGCCTCGATGTCGGCGAGATCGCTCGTCACTCGGTCCGGCCGCAACGCGAGGCGACCTGCCTCCGCAGCGATCGGGAACTCCGTTCCGCGCCGCTCCACTGCGTGGCGCAGTTCCAGCAGGCATTGACGGAGGCTCGCCCTCGCCTGCTCAGGATGCCGATCGGGCCACAGCAGGTGCGCAAGGCCAGCTCGACCCATGCTGGTGGGCTCCAGCGCGAGCACGGTCAGGAGAGCGGTAGCCCGCACGCCCAGAAGTATGCGACTGCCGGTCGGGTCGTGCAGTGCCGGCATGCCGAACACCGTCAGCCTGAGTGGAGCGCGACCGTTCATCGTCGCCTGGCGCTCGTCTGTTCCGACCCGTTCATCGCTCCGTCCTTCCAGTTACAAACGGGTATGGACGCTGGGGTCCTCTCGCCCGGCGGAGGGACTCGTGGACACCTTGTTCTGCAATTCGTCACCGACTGCAAGTCACGACCGACCGCGTAAAAGCAGCAGCGTGAACTTACCACGTCGCGGAGCCGATGCTGCCCCGCTGCCGCCCGGTTCGAAGCGGGTCGAGTAGTTCCAGCCGCTCCGCACGCCAGTTCGAGCAGCCCCCATAACGGATCCTCCACCGGGATCCGACGAAACCCAGCCACTCGGACGATTGCCCCGCTGGAGATCTGGTCGAAGCCGACGCGGTCAGCCTTAGATGGAGGGCCAGCCACCTGGGCGTGCCTCTTCCGAAGACGCTGCCGGTGACGCTTCGTTTCACAAACGCGGCAGAAGACGAGCACGCGGCCCTCGCCTGCTAGAGGCATCCATCGCGAAGACCCACTCTCGGCCGTCCAGGGCGACATCGCTGCATCCCAGAACCGGACACTTATTCACTCAGCACTCGTGGCTACTCTGCGCCCTTCCCGGACGTTCGAGGCAACCAACGCAACGTCCGCTTGGCGCCCAGAGAAGCCGTTCGACGCCAGGTTGTTCAGTATCCGGAGCAGGTGAGGAACCGAAAGCTGCAGCGCTCCGGTCTAATCCATCAGCTTGTGCCGCAGATAGCTTGAGATCGGTGCCCGAGCCGTGCCCGCCGGGGCAGGCGCCATCCCCCACAAGCATCATGTCCGGCAAACCTTAGCCGCCTCGCCCCTCGTCAGGCTCGAGCGACTGCTTCACCGCAATCCATTCGATCTGCTGATCGGTCACGTCGGCAGCGTCGACGATATTGAGCTGCCGCTTGAGGATCGGCATGTTGGTAAGGAAGTTCGGCTCCGCCATGCCCTCGTGCCAGATCGCCGGGATCAGATAATAAGCGTGATAGTGGCGGTAGCTGCCGAAAAAGTTCTCCAAATTCTCATCGCTCGTGGCTTGCACGATCAACGACCGGACCGTGAAGCCGATCATCTGCCCGCTCTCGAGCTCGCCCGGTAGTGCGTTGGCGCTGAGTTGAATCGAATAATGGCTTGGATCACGGTCGGGCAGGCGACAGATCAGCGACAGGCGGATCCGGTCCTGCTCGTCGTAGATCCCGACATCATCGCGCCACCGTTCGAAAATCTTGGTTGCGGCCGCCTCATTCTCGAAGATCAACGCGAAGAGCGGCGGATAGCCAGGTCCGTTCTGATCGAAACCGGCGCCGCGCCACGCCGCCTGGTCCCACAAATGCACTTCGGTGATCGACCGGACGCCAAGCTTGCGGTGGCTTTCCGCTGCCGGTTCGCCGACACAGTGTTCATCGGCCGACCGCCCCGATCGGGCAGCCGCCATGGTGACGAGATCGATCTTTTCGATGACCGGCCGCGGGGCGCGCGGTGGATAGGATGCGGGCGCCGCGTCGCTGAGGTCGCTCGGCCGGGTGATGTAGCGGCCGTTCATCCGGTGGTAGCTGTTGGCAGCGGTTGTCACGAGCGCCATGCGGCCGATGACGCGTTCGTCGCTGACCAGCGCGGTCAAGACGCGCTCGGAATCGGGGACGAAACAGGTTGCGGCGAGCAGCTCGGCGGCGATATCGACCCACAAGTCGCGAATGATCGCTTGCTCCCCGTATCGGGTGGGCGGCAGGTCTGCCGGCCAAGCGAGCCTCGCGCGCATCGTATCGCGATCGACCGAGAAGCTTGGCCGTTCGATCGCGGCATTTTCGACGACGTCGATCGCAAATCGCTCGGTATGCGGCATCACGTGATGCTCGATGGTAGTGGCGAAGAAGGCCTCCAGACTTCCGGCGACGGCCTCGGCGGCAAGGATCGCATGGTCGCTGCCGGAGGATCGGATCTCGACCTGCATCCCAATCAGGGTGGTCGAGATGGTCTGGGGAACATTCGGCGCATAGAGGATCGGTCCGGTTGCCGCCCCTTGGGTGCCGGCCGGCTGGCTGGCGAGCGACGAGAACATCTCCTTGACGCCCTTTTCGGTTTCGGTCGGCGGGATGCTCTGATCGGCGCGCAGCACATTCGCGTAGCCGAGCGCGTAAAGTAGGGCGGTGCGCGGCATGATCAGCTGGGCCTGGTCGAAGATGTCGGGCCAGTCGGAGAGCCGGGCGAGCTCGGCGTCGGGCAGGTTGACGATCTGGCTTGCCGCGATGATCTCGAAATCTTGCGCATCGCGCCTGAACTTCGCGCGGTCCTTGTCGCTAAACGGCAGCGCCTCGGTCGCGCCTCGGACGAGCCCCATAGCGACTACGAAGTCGGCAAAATGGTCGAGGTTGAGCGACAATGTCGCCCAGATTTTCGCGACCACCGCAAAGCGTAGCCGCAGCCGGCCGCCTTCCTCCGCATCGATGATGAAGGCCGAGAGCGCGAATATGCAGGTCGCTCTCGCCGCCCACAGCAAGCCGGCGCTGCGATAGGCGACGGTGAGGAGGCAGAGCGCGTCGGTCAGGTCGGCGGAATGCTCCTTCTTCGTGAGCCGCATCGCCGCCTTGGATAGCAACCGGATCATCTCGAAATGACGGCCGAGACCCAGCTTCTCCGCGCGACGCAGTAGGATCAGCGCGCCTTGCGCTTCGCCGGTACGGACCGCGACGAAATCGGCCAGCTTGTCGACCAGCAAAGCATAAGCGGGGTCATCTCCGGCGACCCGCTCAGCGACGGTGATGAGCTTGATGACGCGTGTCGCATCGAACTCGCCGAGGCCTTCGGCCCGGTCGAGGATCGCGGCGAAGCGCTGCCAGACCTCGGACAACGCCTCGCCATCGCCGGCGAGCGCGGCCTCGTTCATCCCGATGTGGCAGAGGGCAGCCTCGGCTTCGAGCTGGTTGTTGGGCCGCTCGCCGCCGGCTGCCATCGGCTGCAGCAGCGCGACGATGGCGGCGATGCGCCGATCGAGCTGGCACGCGGAGCGATCGAGATGATCGTGCATCACCGCGTTGAAGAGGAGCTGGCCGAGATTTACGAGGAAGCCGAGCGTGCGCGCGTGGCCGGCATCGTCGGCCAATTGCTCGATCGCTCCATATTCGGAATCGAGTAAGGCGAAATCGTCGAACCACCAATAGGCGGTCCAGAGCTGCTCATAGCGCGCCTCGATACGCTGGTGGAGGGTGCCGTGCCGGTCGGCGAGCCGGATCGCGCGGGCGAAGCGGCCATCGATGTCGACACGCGGCTTTTCGATGCCGCGGGCGAGCTTGGCGGCGAGCAGCGCATCGAGGACACGGTGCTGCTCGAGGCCGCGATAGCCGTCCGGATCGCTTAGCTCGGCTTCGACCGCTTCGAGCTGCTGGACGCGCGAATAGTCGGTTGGGCCGAGGCGGCTGGCATCGCTGACCTCGGTGCCGATGCCGAGATGATTGTAGGCGATGTCCTTTCGGCCATGTTCGATCACCTCCGCGACGATCCAGGACCGGTCGTGGATGGTGACCGGGAGGCCGGCCTTCGCGCTCAGCTCGGTTTCAAGCTTGGCGCGGTCCATGGCTTTGGCGAACCGGCTGGTCACGCAGATGATGCGATCATAGCGCCGACCGGTGTCGATCAGCCCCTGGACATCGTCGATGATCTTCTGCTTCCAGCGCTGCTTGGCGCTGAAGGCGAACGCCCAGCACTCTCGGCCCGAATTGGCCTCGCCCTCATAGTAGAGGTCGCTGATCTCGTCGGCGACGGGCGTAGTTTCGGTGTCGGCCTTGCTGTCGCCGCCGCCATCAGGCCCGGTCTGGGGCCGCAGATTGGGGCAAATGGTGCGTTCGCACAGCTTGCGGCAGAAGATCTCGAAGGCGTGAGTCTCGTTGCGGCTGGTCAGCGTCTCGAGATGATACCCGAGCAGCGACGCGTCGAGCTGGTAATCGGTGCGATCTCGCGTGTCCGAATAATATTCGGGCCGCAGCCGGCGCATGAATTGCGACGGGAGAATGCCGTGCTTCGTCGCTTCATCTTGCTCGGGTGCGCCGTCTGCCATCACAGAAGAGATAGGTAGCCGGGGCGGCCGCGTCCAATCGTCCGCGCCCCTTGTCGGCGTGATTATCAGCTCCGAGCATTCAACGTCCGGCGCCTGGATATTCCTCTACGTTGCGCGGCTGCACGACCATGCTGCCCTCGACGAAATAGCCGAGATCGCCGCGGATCGCATTGGCACGCGCCATATCGTCCTCGGTCCAGCCCGCCGTGTCGAGATAGACGAGGTCTTCGGAGCTGCCACGCTGTGCGGCCGCATCGACGCCGATTCCGACAATGTAGCGCGCGGCCGGGCGAGCGGACTTGGCGGCATGGCACCTGAGCACCAGTTCGCGGGAACGGTGGGCGCGATACTCCGCATAGTCGTCGCGCGATGCGCCAGGACCGATCAGCAAGACGTATTGGATGTCGGGATGCTCGGACGGCAGCAGCGAGCCGATCCATTCTCCAGCGTCGCGCGCAGCGCGCTCCTCGATCGACTGCGATAGGATCTGCCGGTAGAACCGGCTCTCACCGGCCATGATCCGGACGACCCTTTCATAATCGTCCATCGTCAGCTCGTTGCCGAATTCGAGCTGTCCGGCGAGAAACTGGCGGGTGATATATTCGATCAGCCGGTCCCAGGTTCGGTGCTCACGGTTAAGGCGGCGGCCCTCGATGAAGGCCGGCTGGGCCGCGACCTGACGCCATAGATTGTGCTGGAGCACGAAGTCTCCCGTCGCCGCCGGGAATGTTCGACCATGATGGAGGTAATACGCGAGGAGATCGGCTTCGGTAGGGGCGCCCTTGAACTGGCCACCCGCGGCGAGCGCGGCCTTGGCATCCAGATAGGCGACGAAATCGCTGATCGTATCGAGCTCGGTGAGCACGAGTTCGAGCACCTCGGCGTCGAACACTTGCAGGAACCCGCCGGCCTCGCTGACGGTGCCGACGCGCAGCGGCGCTTCGGCATCGGTGACGGTGAGGTCGATCCCAAGCATCGGCTGGCCGGTCTCCCGGCGGCACCGGTCCGCAGCGCCGGTCGCAACGCAGATGCGGTGAACCTTCACCGAAGCCGGCGGCGGGAGCCCGATTGGTAGCGGCGCCGATGCTGCCGGGTCGAGGAAGATCATGCCCGGTTGAGATCGCAGCCAGCGCTCGGCCTGACGGACCTGATGGGCGGACTTGCCGATCGCGCGCGCAAACCAGCGCCGCCAATCGAGCAAGGGATCGCCGGTGTCGGGATAGGCGCAGCTCTTGTCGGAGAAGAGCAGGATATCAGAGCGGAATACGACCATGAGGTCGACCAGCTCCTTGCCCGGCTGCTTGAACAGATTGGGATAGGTGTACAGCGCCAGGAACGAACGCTCGCACAGGCCCGCGAGGATCGCTTCGGATTCGGTCAGGCCTTCGGATTTGCGGAACCGCACAAAGCTTCCCTAGTCAAAATGACGCCTCCGGCCGCTGGCCGGCGCCGATCATGCCACGGAACCGTCCGTCCACCCACCCGGCAACGGGATTGAAAGTGAGTAGCCAGCGCAACACCGCCGGCACGCCGCGTCAGCGAAATGGGATTCTTGCGATCCGATGCCGGGGGGCGAGAGCACGGTATGGTGCTATAGTCCGAAATCCTCATCGTAGAGGCCGTCCTCGCACGCTTCAGGCCTGAACTTGGGCAGCACCGGACGGCCGGCGAACTTGTGACCGATGTGATAATCGATCTTGCCGGGCCGACGTACGACACGTGCGTCGAGCACTGGCGATGTGTCGGCGTGGCGCTGGATGAGATCATCGTTCGAACGGTCGCGGGCAAAGGCCAGACGATAGGCGAAACGGGACGTGATCCGGTTGATCGCGAGAACCTTCTTAGGGTCCGCGATACCGCCAAAGCGCGGAATCGGCCCATGGCGCAGCAGCCGGTTCCCGCCGTGCAGCACATATTGCGGCGACAGCAGGAAGTAGAACTCGACCTTCGTATTCTCTATGTAGGGTCGGCGAATGCCGGCATCGGCGGGATCGAAATAGGCAACCGGATTGTCGGAGGTGAGGAAGCCGATCCCCGTATCGTCGCGCAGTATCTCGAAGCCGAGCCGCCGCGTCATGTCGCCGAACCGGCGCATGTCCTCGCCCATCGTGCCCAGCGTTCGCTGGCGATTGACGGTGACCTCAACCGTGTCGAGCTCATCCTCGTATCGCTTCAGCTTCGCCGGCAGCTTGCCCATGTCGGCCAAGGCCTTGAGGCTGGTCCGGGTCTCCAACGCCATCAGCGCTTCATGATAATCGCGCGCTGCGGGCACCCGCGTGCGCATCATCGTGACCATCGAATAGAGCGCGAGGAGGACGGCCGGGCCGAGCGATCCGGCGTTCACCGCGTCCAGCACGCGCGGCCACCGCGTCTCAACGTTGCCGAACAGATTCTCGAAGCTATCGTTGTCGCGCGAGCCGTCTTCGCGGGTCTGGCTGTAATAGTAATTCTCGAAGCCGATTTCCTCTGGCCGGACGTGGAGCGGGGAGGTTGGACGGTCGCAGCGATAAGCGTGGAGCTTGCCGCCGGCATCAGCCCAGCTTCTGAGATAGGTCACCGATACGAAATGGTGGCGCTTGCGTTCGGCGGTCGGGCGTGGGGCGGCAGCGGGAGACATGATTTACATAGTGCCGGATCGGCGCGGGGTTCGCCAATGCCACGCTTTAGATGAAGCGCTCCAAGCGTCGCCGACTCCGATGCCCGGATCTCGAAATAGCGCGTCATTGCTCTTAAAGCGATACGAGCAGAACCTCGTGACCTGAAGCCGCGCAGCTATCCGTTGCTGCTCTGGCGCTGGCTGTCACCAAAACCCAGGGGCGGGGCGGGACTCTAGAAGCGCTATTTCGGCCCACGCCATGCACAGCCACACGATGAATGATCAGCCGGCCGGGATCGGCTCGCTGGTTGCGGCATCGCGCGCATTCGAGCTCGGTAGCTTCGAGGCTAAGTCGGCGGCGAACAGGTGGCACGCCATCGCGATTTCGAAGAAGTCGATAGCGCCGATGACGACCGGTTCGTCTAACGCATAATCTCGTGTGCGCGTAATCCGTGCGCAGATAGACAGTGACTTCTTCCTTCCCAAACGGATTGTCGGGCGCGTGGGTGTCGATGGTCTCGCCCGGCAGCAGTTCGACCTCCTCGTCGCCGCGCTTGTAGAAGGTCTGCAGGCGGGGGAAGCTGAGGGTGTGGATGCCGGTCACCGGATCGACATCCTTCGTGCCGACACGCCCACCGTGATGCTCGAGGCAATTGCAGACGTTCTGCAGCGATCGAAATTCCGCGTCGAACGCCATTGGCTCGGTCAAGCCGCGGTTCACCTGCTCCATCAGCGCCGGAAAGGTCAGCTTCGACGCCGCGGAACGGATTTCAGCCACCCTCTCGCAAGCAACGGCAGGAAAGCTTCCAATTCCGGCTGTTGGGCGCTCGGACCGCATCAGTCCGGGAAGGGCGCATACCTGCCATTACGAAGCAGCTGAACGAACGTCGGCTTCTGACCATCAGCGCCCGAAAGCGGACAGGCCGCTTGCCACCAGTTTTCACTAATCTCCGCGACGGGTTAGCGGCAGATTCTTCTCTAGGGGGGTAGGACGGGAAGGCCAATCTTGCTGGCGGCTATGTAGGTGAAGTGCGACCGACGCCCCCACTTCGCTGCTCCAGCAGCTTGGCCATCGAGCTGTCAACGCTGCTGGCGCGCGATCTTGCACGAACCGAGTTCCGAAGACGAGCTGCTCTGAACAGGACAGCAGAAGGCTATAATGTAGACGGGAACGTTCAGCGAAACGAGGTTGAGGAAAGCTGATGCGCGTACTGCTGTATGCACGCTATTCAACGGATCTCCAAGATCCGCTATCGATCGACACGCAGTTGACGATGTGCCGTCGCGAACTCGCACAGCGAAAATGGACCGAGGTCGGCTGCTACACCGATGGTTCGCAGTCCGGCGCAACAATCCACCGGGCCGGGCTACAGGCGTTACTTGCCGCGGTAGGAACCGGGGGCGTTGACGTAGTGTTCGCAGATGCGATGGACCGGGTGTCGCGAAGCCAGGCGGACATGCTTCGCTGTACGAAAGACTGATGTTCCGCGGCATCCTCCTTGTCACATGTAAGGAAGGTGAGGTCGGGGCGCTGCAAATCGGCATGATGGGAACGATCAACGCCGAACAGATTGCCGCGACCAGCGAGAAAACTCGCGATGCTCTAATCAAGCGGCACGCAATGGGAAAGAATCCCGGCGGCACGGCATATGGCTATGAGAAACGCATCGCCTACGACCTGAACGGCGAACGTACCAGGGGTCTGCAGCAGATCGTGCCGGCGCAAGCCGCTATCGTCGTACGGATCTTCGAGAACTATGCTGCTGGCATATCGCCCGGCAGCATAGTCCGCCGCCTTGACGAGGAAGGCGTACCGCCCCCGCGCAGCGGTCGACGTGATCGGGCAACTTCGAGCAGTCCACCTGCATGGACGCCCAACACGCTGACCGGCAACGCCGAGCGTGGTACTGGCATTCTCAACAACCAACTTTATGTCGGTAGACGCGCTTACGCCCGCCAGACGTACCGCAAGAATCCCGATACCGGTAAACGACATGCATTCCTGAATGCAGAAGAGCAGCAGGCTACCACAGTCGCAGCACCAGGCCTACGCATCGTCAGCGACACGTTATGGCAGAGCGTCAAGGACCGCCAACAGTCGCTGCGGCGTGGCCCGATGAAGGCCCGGGACGCCGTCCCTGCCCTGCCCTTCTTCGCACAGCAGCGCCCGAAATATCTGACATCCGGCAAGATGACCTGCGGCGAATGCGGTTCGAGCTATGCCAAATCTGGTCGCACGCGGTTCGGCTGTCAGGGGGCATCAAAGAAAGGCCCAGCCTTTTGTGGGAACCGCCTGACCATCCGCCAGGACGATCTCGACGCCCGCATCCTATCCGGTCTCGCGAACGAGATGGTGCGTGACGAGGTGCTCGCGGTATTCATCGAGGAGTATGCGAAGGAGACGGCGCGACTGGAGGCAAGCGCGACCGACATTCAGCCGTAGCGCGATCGAGCGCATCCGTTCGCTGATCGACACAGTGGTGTCAAAACCGGAAAACGGCGTGCTTGCGATCGATCTGCGCGGCGAGTTAGCGTCAATACTCGAGCTATGCGCCGTGCCAGAAA